>NZ_VXCT01000071.1:0-23783 GCF_052850535.1 Shewanella sp. 1180_01 | reverse complement strand
CCACTCGGGTACTAACATGCTTTTACTGACCCTGATAGCTCCTCTAAAAGCCATATAAATCGGGTAAAACAGGCTGTTATATGGGCTTTTCGAGAGTTAGACTCACTTTCTCTTCGCAAAATGAAAACAAACTTATTCAGTGTTTTACTGGTTAAATTTGTTGTTTTCTGCAGAATTGACGGACTTCTAGTCCGTTTAAGCCCTCATATGATCCAACCATTTCTGTAATGTGGTCAGCCATTCTTTGTGAGTACTTAGGTATTCATTTCCCATAATATTTTTTAATCATTGTGGTGTCGCTATAACCTAATTTTCTTGCAAGCCATTCAAGTGGCGCCTAGTTCGAAGACAGTATTGCTTAGACATATAGCAAGGGCTTAATTTTTATCACCGAATTAAGATTTAAATGGCTTTACCGACTTCATGAGTTTTTGAAATGAGAGGCAGGCTAAATGATCTGACTGTGGGCAACTCGCGACATGGTTAAGACTATCTCGTATTGCTTTTAGCTGCTTAATTTTAACATCAATATCAGAGGCTTTTTGTGCCAGTAAAGTGCGGTCAATGGCCAATTCATCGGATTCATTAAACATTGTCGTTATTTCGTTTAATGATAAACCCGCAATACGTCCAAGTGAGATGATATTCAATTTATTGATGATCTTAGGGGCATATAGGCGTCTAAGTCCTTTTCTGCCAATAGATTGTATCAGTCCAATTTTTTCATAATATCTCAGTGTTGAAGGAGCTAATCCCGATTCGTGTGAAACATCTCCAATATCCATAAAATGCACTCTTGACTTAAAGTCGACTTCAAGTTGTACCATGCCTGAACTATATCAATCTCAGGAACAAATATAAAGTGGAGTACTCAATGGCTATTTGGCTACAGGCGATGTTAGTGGGCACAGGTGCCACATTAGTGATGGATGTATGGTCATGGTGGCAAAGAAATGTACTTCGTATGCCAACGCTTGACTATGCATTTGTGGGACGTTGGTTTATTTTCATTTACAGAGGCCAGCTGGTTCATCGACCTATTATGGTGACTCCATCAGTGAGAGGAGAAGCTTCTATAGGTTGGTTTCTGCATTATTTGAGCGGTATTATTTTCGCTTTGGTTCATGTAATGATTTTCGGGGATATGTGGTTATCTGAGCCAACGTTAATACCTGCGCTAGTTACTGGTATTGTGACCCTAGTGTTCCCTTTTTGTCTCATTCAACCTTGTCTTGGATTCGGGTTTGCGGCAAGTAAAACGCCTTCTCCATGGAAAGCACGCGGGTTAAGTTTGTTGACCCATAGCGTTTATGGGGCAGGCTTATTTATTACAGCCTTAAGCCTTAAGCCTTAATTATTTATTCTAATTGCTCACATCGTCTTATTTTAGGTTATGCAATAGACTCCAATTTAAATGGGTAAACTGATTTTGGTTATTTTGATAACCCTATAATGCTTGCTTACTGAGTTTCAACATCAATTTGAGTGAGAACTGTGGGTGCAGTGTATCCTAATTTCCTTGGGTCAAATACTCAATTGCAGACGGTTCAGTTTCATTTAATACAGTTAGTTAACCATGTGCGTATTGCTGGCCTAGTTAGCATAAATACACTTGTGTACTCGTTAATGGTTTCTATCCGATGGAGAGTTTAACATTATGAAATTGATGGTTGTTGGAGCGGGTAGGGGTCTTGGCCGCGCTTTTATTGAGGGATTATGTACTGCGGGTGACACTGTTATTGGCGTTTCACGCAGCCAACCCAGCGATCTCAATTTACCCGGCTACGTTGAGGTCGAATGGATTAATGTAGACATGAGTTCGCCATTAGAAGCCGTTCGATTGATTGAGCAGCAAACTCCGGCGCAACTGGATGTACTCATTTATAATCTTGGAGTATGGGAACCTTCAGCCTTCACCGACGAGTACAGCTTCCTTGACGATGAGGATCAAAGTATTGTCGATATGGTCAATATTAATATCACGGGCACAATTATTCTGCTTAAGCGCTTGATCCCTAAATTACTCAACTCTGCTAAACCTCAGTTAATCCTTACGGGTTCAACATCTGGACTACGCCAAAGCGGGCGTCCTGAAGTGACGTTTAGTGCGTCTAAATTTGCTCTTACCGGTATAAGTGATGCATTGCGAGAGGGTTTCAGAGAAGAGGGTCTGGCTGTAACTTGCTTGCAGCTGGGTTATCTCAATACGGAGGATACGCTTGCAACATCCATTGACGAAGCTGCTCAGCGAGGCGATGGCACCCTTGTGCCGGTGCATGATGTTGTCAACCTTGTTCGAACTCTCCTTAGCTTGTCAGATGCATCTTATGTGCGTGAACTGGTACTTCCGGCGATTCGTGATGAAAGATTTTAAGTCCAGATAAACAGTATTGAGCCAGCCGCGTTACATGCGCTGGCTCATGCTTTATGTCTGCTTTACCAAGTAACCATACCTTAGTTTAAGTACAGCCTCTTCCTTTCTGCAAATCCAACAAATCACCCGTTTCAAACTTGACAATAAGTCAATTGTAAACAATTTTTTAACTTAGCATGTTTTCAGAAGGTAACTCTTCTTCTACCAGAATAGAATTAGTTTCACTGTAATAATGCAGGAATATCTTATCCTTCACGGAGCTAACCTGATTTCAATTAAGCATCTGGTGTTAATTGAATTATCTAGGCTCAAGGTATCGTGATAAAACGCTGTCATGAAAAGGATTTTCAATGAAAGACGTTCATCATTATCCATATCAGTCGCTTCAGATCTGTTCTTTAGATCAGCAGGGGCGCTCAAAAATAAACTTCAATCACATTTTTATACCCATTTATTTGGACTTGGCAGAGGCTAAGTCCTTTACGCGACTGGTACTTTGAGATCTGCGCTAGGTATGCAGAGATGCTGCCGAGTACTTATGTTTTTTGTTATCAAAGTAAGGTCAAAACAAGCTAAACCGCGATTTTTTTGCATCGAACGTGTTTTATGCATCGAACGAGTCCGTGATGAAGTCATCACACTGTTATATAGCAGAGTTTGGCTGGCTTATGCATCTTAGGTAAACAACAGAGGATTAATCGTTTCTATAGCAGTAATGATGGTGAGTGATAAGTTTCAACAACAAGGAGAGTTAATTTCATGTATATCAAATACTTTAGTTATAGCGCGTTGTTCTTGTGTATGGGTGCGACCGTGCAAGCGGAATCGCCAGTCGTTACCAAAGCCGCCGCAAGTTTACCAACTTTAAGCCCGGTAATACCATTGGAAATCGCTGCAAAACCGCCTTTCTCTCTTGAGAGTTTGCAACATGATTTTGATGATTTTTCTTGGCAATCCTTTATCGCACTGAATTGGCCTGCCAATGCCGATGGTACACCCAATACCATGTCCACCATTGGGCAAAAAACTAACCAGCCAGTCGTGTGGCTGCATTGGAAGGAAAGCCGAGAGATTTTTTTACCCGATGGCGTAAAACCACCTGGGTGGGATCAGTCCAATAATGTGCCGGATGTTTGCAAAAGTATTGATCCTAAGTCCATTCCTCAAGGGACTATTTATTTAACGCAAGTAGGGAAAACCCCGAATGTGTTGGATGAAAGTGGTGAGCCTTTTACAACGGGTCCATTGATTGATCAAAACGGGCTTTATACCCGTTATGAAATATTAACCAATGAAACCATGTTCAATTTTATTTTGGACAATAACCTCTACAGTAAAAAAGGCCAGAAACAGTTTAATGCCGATGTTGATTTTACCGCGAGCGACAGTAAAACCGGGCAGGTAGGTTCTATCATGCTTAAGGCCTCATGGATAAAAATGGGCGGCAAGTTTGATGCGACGAATTACTATACGACTTATGCTCTAGTTTATAACAATCCCCAAGAGCAACATGGGGTCAAACCCGCTTGTGCGCTTGAACAAGTCGGTTTAGTGGGGTTTCACATTGCTCACAAAACCACGGGTGAACCACAATGGATTTGGTCTACCTTTGAGCATGTCGCTAATGCGCCAACCCAAGGTGAGTCAGCATCATTGTCGGCATATAATTTTTACGATGCTAAATGTACTGACTGCAAAGTTAATGAACCACCAGCACGCCCGTGGGATCCGGCAAATCCGCACACTAAACCAACTCAAGTGGAACGCGTCATTCCTATTACTGCCGACGCTAAAGCCTTAAATGCCAGTTATCACGCTGCACTCGATGCTGTGGTGCCGGGATCGGTATGGATGAATTACGAATTGGTCAGTACGCAATGGCCTACCGATGCTAAAAATCCCACCGATCCAACGGGCGTGCCTGCTCCTTCTTTTTTAGCGAACACCACGCTCGAAACTTATATACAGGGTTCAGTAAAGCAAACATCAAGCAGCTGTATGGCTTGTCACAATAATGCGGCAACCACTAACGGCAATTTTGCTGATTTCACTTACTTGCTGCAACGCGCGCAATAATTTATGAAAGGAACTCATCATGACTGATATTACAGGCGCGACTGCCGACACTATGAATAATTTTATTGGTTTGAGCGCGGTATTAACCGGCTTTGCGACCAGTATTATTGCCCCGACATTGGATCCCGTGGATATTAAATCCGAATACTTACCTGTATTTACGCAAAAAATAACCGAAGAATCGAAGGACCCAACTTTAGTTGCAACTATTCTGCAAAAATATGCGGCGTTAAAAGCGCAGCAATTATCAGATCAACAAATTGGAACGCAAATGCTGGCACCAGACAACGGGACGAATTTTGTGTTGGCTTGTCGTAAATTGATTTTTATGTGGTACTCAGGTGCATGGCCAACCATTATTCCCGCGACGGATAAAGATCCGGAGACCACAGTTAGCGATATGATTTCGGCAAAAAGTTATACCACGGGTCTAGTCTGGCAAGTTATGCAGGCGCATCCGATGGGTGATTCAAATTATCGTTATGGCTATTGGGCAAAACCACCCGCAGCACTGTCGGCATATACGGGTCATCAAGGAGGTGCAGTATGAGCGCTCAAACCAATTACGATGTTATTATTGTGGGCTCTGGTATTGCGGGCTCTATCATGGCTTATCAACTGGGGATGGCGGGGAAAAAAGTATTAATCCTCGAAGCAGGGCAGGAAGTGCCTGTTGACCGCAGTGGTTACATGGAAACCTTTTTTAAAGCCAATGCCAAAACACCTGAATCACCTTATCCTCCTACTACGCAAAATCCAGCGGCATCGACGGCGGATAATCCACTCGGACTGCCTGATCCTGCGAAGGAGAATGTGCCGCGTTATACCGTGTTGCAAATTGGCGCATGGCGCAATCCAAAGCAATGTTATTTTGACTACACGTCGCAACCAGAGCATTTGAAACCTGACAGTCCTGAAGCAAAGTTTGCTTTTGCCAGTTCCTATGAGCGCATTGGCGGCGGCACAACTTGGCATTGGCTGGGAACCAGTTTGCATCTATTACCCAATGATTTTGAATTGCAAACCCAGTATAAGCAGGGCGTGGATTGGCCCGGTGGAAAACAATTTTATCAGGCGCTGGTTCCTTACTATGAACAGGCGACCAATGAGATTGGCGTGGCGGGTGACAAAGAGGCGATGGATCAGCTTTATCGCGGATTTAATGTTTCACCGAATGGCGTTTATGGCGCGAATTACGATTATCCCATGCCTGGTATTGTTTCATCTTTAGTCGATCAACAATACGAACAAGCGGTGAGCGATATGGTGTACGACAAGATTAAATTGTCAGTTACGCCAACCCCTCAGGGGCGTAATTCATTACCGGGTGAACGCCGTCAATGTGCGGGTAATACGAATTGTATTCCTATTTGCCCAATCCAAGCCAAATACGATGCCATTGTGACGCTCGGGCGAGCATTGCAAACCGGCAATGTTGATGTGTTTTATCGTCACGTTGCGACAAATATTCAAGTGGATGAAAACACAAAGGATGTTGTTGGTATTGATTATGTGACCTATCAAACTCACGGAGGGGTAGCAACGGGCGGCGGTACTGTTACGGGTAAAAAATATGTGATTGCCGCTCACGCGATTGAGACGCCTAAGTTATTGCTCATGTCTAAGCGTAATAAAGCCTGTCCAAACGGTGTCGCGAACCATAGCGATCAAGTTGGGCGTAATTTGATGGATCACATCATGTATTTGGCCTGGGGATTGGCTAAAGATCCTGTCTACGGTTTTCGAGGACCTCTATCTACTGCGGGCATTGAAAGTTTACGGGATGGCGCCTTTCGTAAAGACCGTGCCGCCTATCGTATTGAAATCGGCAATGAGGGTTGGCAGTGGGCTGCGAACGATCCATTCACTACCTTAGCTGACTTTGTATTTGGTCAAAATAATTCGCAATTAAATGGGGATTCTGTCAATCAACAGGGTATTCCATTGCGCTTTGATCCTGCGATACCTGCAAATAGCAGCTTATTTGGTGCCTCCTTGGTGAATACCTTAAATGGTATTTACATACGGCAAATTCGTATGGGCTATCTAATTGAGCAATTGCCGGATCCGGAAAACCGTGTCGAATTGTCTGAGACCTTGACTGATAATTTAGGTTTACCGCGCCCAAAATTAACCTATCGAGTACGCGAAGATTATGTGCGCAACGCATTTGTCTCGGCTAAAGATATTTCGACCAAACTCTTTGATGCCCTTGGTGCGCGGGAATATACCAAGGCTCCGCCTGCGCCGGTTTTCTATGGCGATAAGCGTGAGGTGACGTCGAATAATTTTGAATATCAGGGCAATAATTTTACGTTTTACGGTGCTGGACATATTGTGGGGACGTATCGAATGGGGGACTGCAAAGATACGTCTGTGGTGAATCCTCGCCAGCAATCTTGGGATCATAGCAATCTGTTTTTAGTCGGTAGCGGCGTGTTTCCAACGGTTGCGACGGGAAATCCCACCCTCACTTTGGCAGCGTTGGCATTTCAGGCAGCAGATCATGTATTAGCAGATCTCAAAGCATGTTAATGCCATTTCGTTTATTGAGTCATTAACCGGCTTTTAATTGCCAGTAAAGAACCGCGTGCTTAATCGGCGCGGTTTTTCACTATCACTCTGTTATCGGAGTATCACGATGAAACATATTATTTTATTACTGCTGATATCCAGTTTTCTCAGTGGGTGTAGTGCTCATTCAACAACACCAGACCCGCTCAGTTTGTACCGCGAGTTGACCCGTGATAAATCGCAATTAGATGTGCGTATTGGGGCGGCGAATCAATACAGCGGTTCCGAGAAAATCTGTTTAGATGCGAAGTGCGATGCTGATGGCAATAACTGCAAGCCCATTACTGTGCCCGCACCCAGCCCATTGATGACCAATAGTGATGATCAAAACTATTATCAGCTCACGCAGGATAGTGCAGGTTTTTCTCACTATGGTGCCCAATCTCAGTATGCCACTGATATTGAAACCTTGCGCAAACGGTTAGATGATCTGATGTGGTCCTTTAAAAAAAGCGGCTTAATCGATGCACTCAAACAGCAGAAAAAAACGCCAGCATTGATGTTTGATATCGATAATACACTGGAATTTAGCGCTGCAATTGATTCCGACCCAACGGGCAAGGGGCCAGCAATTCAGGGCATGGTTGATTTTGCTAAACAATGGTGTTTTAAAGACGGTGTTGATTGTTATTTTGTCACGGCCCGTAATTGTGAAAACCAAAGTGCTAAACCCACTCAGTATTGGCTTGAAAAGAACATGGGTCTTGATGCCAAGATTGTAGATAGGTTCACCTATTTTTCACGCAACACCAAACAGCTGGTTTGCAGTAATTTACCCACACCAACACCCAATGTTGCATATAAAGATATTGTGCGCGAGGCGCTGGAAGCTGAACGGAAGGTATTTTGGCTAATGAGTATCGGCGACCAACTAACCGACTCTTTGGGTGAACACAGTGGTTTAAAGGTGCGGGTTCCGAATCAGTTCTTCCATGCGGACATTAACCCCAATCAGTTTGCGACTTATGGTGTGGGACGTTGCGGCCCCTTAGAGACAATTGCGCCGCCATTGGAATGCAGTATTGCATTAAAACCACAGGCACTTGCTGTAACCAACATCAACTACTGCCGCTCACAATAATATAACTGACGTTGTCCCTGTGAACTCACTTGGATGGATTCAAGAAGATAATTAACTTAGCTATGCTGATGCAATAACTTGCAAGCTCGCCGTCGCGAGTGTTGCAAGTTAACCATTTGAATTATAAATCTTAAGCAGGGTAATCTTGATTCGCTAGCGCTTAAGAGTTAGCGCTTAAAAATTAGCTCTTAAAAGTAGTGCTTAAGCGTTAGCACGCTTTAATGCCATAGCAAATCACCAAAGGCTGAATCTGTGTTGAGTGTATCGCGCTTGTTTCTGCGCCTTGTCGAGTCCGTCTACTTGCGAAGAATTTAGCCGAGATTTCAATTTACCTTGTTGTTTTACTCATATCATGCCGCATTAGGTATGTTATTCGTCGTGGTTCTTTTACGCGTTTGGATTAACGTATAGCCGCCACTTAATACTATGAGTAAGCTCCCTAGAAGTGTCAGTAAGTCTGGGGATTCTCCAAATATCAATATGCCTAACGCTAAGGCAAACAGTAAACGTGTATACCTAAAGGGGCTGACTACTGAGACATCTCCAGCGCGCATAGCGATTGTCAGCGCATTGTAGGCCATGGCACCAAAGACGATGGCTCCCAGAATTTGTGTTGCCGCAGTGGTACTAAACTGTAAGGGCTCATTTTGGTACATCATTATGGCTAAGCCTGTCGGAATTAACACAAAAAAGCCATACACCCCGAGTTGCATGTTAGATAACACGGGCGATGCGGCACGGGTTGCTAAATCGCGTCCTGCAAAACCTAAGGTAGCGATAACGGCAAATAAAGAGGTGGCTTCAAAGCCATCAAGCCCTGGGCGAATGATCATCAGCACGCCCACAAAACCAACTAATACCGCAAGCCATCTTTTATGGCCTACCTGTTCACCGAACAACAAGGCTGCGCCAATCATGGCTATCAGAGGTGTGGCTTGCAAAATAGCGGATGCACTTGATAGTGGTGTTAAGGTGATAGCTAAAGCAAAACAGAAGCGGCCGATCACTTCACACAGTGCGCGTAATAGTATGGGTCTCGACAATGCTGCAGGGTGAAGCACAGTTTCGCCCTTGCGCCAAGTTAACAGTATAAAAATCAACATTCCACCAAGGCCAAATAACGCTAAAATGAGGCCGATAGAGGTGGTTTCTGCTGCAGACTTGATGAGCATGTCTTCAATAGAAAATGCTGCCATCGCAGCCACCATAAACAGACTACCTTTTGTATTATTCAAAATCTCTTCCCAACATGTGTAGACTGCGTCTCTGAAAAAGTATCGACTTGAGAGTGTTGGCTCGATGGAGCAGGCCGCTGAAGTCATGGCATAGCTTATTGTGACCCAAGTTAAACATCATGTGACTCGAGTTAAACATCCTGCGCTCTAAGTTAAACAGCATTTTATGCGCACTACAGCAGGCTTTCTTTGCTCATCCTAGTCGGATTAGCAGCCCAAGTTCGCAGTGTTCTTGGGCTTGAAAGGAAAGGGGATAATAAGAGTAAGCAAGACACTATAATAGATACAGAAATGGTTTTTTCATCTATATCAGATGGTTAATTTAGCCTAACGCCGTTACGCGTATCTTGTAGGTCCAATATCTGTAAAGAGGATAGAGAACAAGCTCTTTGGCAGAGGCGTTAATCTGCCGAATATAAAATACTATTTCTTAAATAGGGCAATAAGATGCCCAGTTTTTATGGGATAGTTTGGCTGAAGCTCGGTAACAGTAATTGCACTGCGCTATGGGCTCTATCTCGAATCAGTATTAAAGGTGTTTGCCTTAAAGCCAGTTCTCGTAGTGGTTCTGCAATGACCATGGCGAGTAGTAGATTACTCAGTATTTCATAATCTTGCTCACGAATGATGTGAAGATCGCTATGTTTGACCATCCAGAGTTGTAAGATTTTTCTACTGCGTTGAATTCCCTGTTGCTGATAGCTTGCTATCAATTCATCTCTACCCGGAAAGTCAGACTGTAAAAGCCGGAAAAGACGAACAGCTTTAGGGCTCAGTACTTGTTCGCCAATCGTGACTAATCCGTCCTCAAGCTGCCGCATAAACTCATCGAGCGAAGCCGCATTTTTTTCAAAGCATGATTTAAATGAATCAGTCCAGCTACGCAATGCTAATTGGATCAGCTCGTCTTTTCCTGAGGAAAATCGGTAGATCGTTTTTTTGGCGACGCTAGCTTGGCTGGCAATCTGATCTAGACTGGTTTTTTCATATCCTAATTCCAACAAAACATCCAATGTCGCCGCCACTATTTTCGTTTTTGTCTCTTCGCCGACCGTCGTGGGACGTCCGCGCTTCTTTATTTCGTTAGTGTTAATTGGCATCAATTCTCTCCCTTGACAACGCCGAATTATAAGCGTATTTTTTTTGGAAACCAACTCGGTTTCCAAAATAAATCAGGAGAAATAGAATGAAAAAAATCGCAACATCAAAATGTTGGGCAGTGGATGATATTCATGATTTGCTCAACCCTGCACCACTAAAGCTTGAAATGGGATTTTCAAGGCTAGCCAGCGGTGAATTACTCGTTGCAGTAAGAACCGATATGCATGGTTGCAAGGGGGAGATGCTCGATTGGTGGTTCAGATATTTTGATTCAACACAAAAAATTAAATGGTGGCATCCTCATGATCATGTTGCTTTTAAAGGATGGGACGAGAAGTGGGTTAAAGGGGAGAATTATATTGGTGCAACCATTGAAGCTGTTGAGTCCCTTGCAGATATTCCTCCAGTCACGGCCAAACTTAAGTTTCATGCACCTACGGACTTTTTTGAATTAACGGCTTATGAGAAAGCTCAGGATAACAACTGGGTATCAGCCGCTATCTGCTCTACGATTGGTTTTGGTGATAATATTGTGGTAGATGCAGAAGGCGATCCTGTTAGTGGTGAGATGGTTCATTTGGCCCGAGATACGGCATTTGGTTGTGTATTAAGAAGTCGCTTTCTTCTCGGAAAACCGGAACCCGGTAAAAAGATAGAGGTCTCTGATGAGATAGGTTTGAACCTCATGCGACATTGTTATAACGAGTTCACTTATTTATCACGGATCTTACCGTCACTGTATTTCGCTGAAGCAAAACCCGAAGCTGCGCCTACACCTTGGTAAAGTGCATTGTGCTCAAAGTGGGCGAGTTTGGCACTTAAACTATGGTGCTCAACTTGCCCATCCTGTCTATATTCAATTTTTGTCAGAAAATGATATTAGAGGGGCTTAAAATATTGTCCTGAGTTAGCCACTTTTTGCTAAGTTAAATCGAGAGGAAGTGAGTATCTTACTGGTTCTCTTATTTTTTATTTTCTTAAGCTCTATTCTTGAAACAGATTCGGCACTGTGCAGTTTATCTACGTTTTTGTATAAAAGAACTTTATTTCTAGTGCAGTTCGGGTCTCGATGGCGTAACGTTGCGCGTTTTAAAATGTCAGTCAATCAGCGAGGAGTAGAGTGCGCATTACCAATGCAAACTGCTTTCACCTTGAGAAAATGTGCTTGATACGCTCTGTTTGCGGGTAATCTTCTCGCATTGCACACAGTTCATGAGTGTGGTGCACGCGCGCCGCGTGCGCCATTATTGAGTTACTGCGATTCAAATGTTCCCCATTTCAGTGCGTTACCTTCATCAACGAGTAGTTGCCCTTTGCTCCATACTTTATCGATATTAAAGTTATCCGTTAATAACACAAAGTCGGCATCGTGTGTTTCGCTTATTCCGCCCTTGGTTTTTAGCTTGAGCACACGAGCGGCATTTGAGGTCACTAAAGGAAGCACTTTTTCTAAGGGTAAACCACTGTTAATTAAAGCCATTAGCGCTTCAAATAGGCTGCTGACTTTACCCATTTCTATTCCAATACATTCACCGTCAGAACTAAATATGGGCAGGCTAGCATTTCCGTCGGAACTTAAGCTGATTTGACTCAAGTTAACACCTTGCGAGATTGCAAAATGGACCGCATTAACGACCGCGACTTCACCCTCGTTTAAATACTGAGTATTGGTCGACGTCGTGAAATCAATAACCCCACCTTGTCGTGCAAATTCAAGCCCTTGCTCTAATAATTGCTGGGAGCGATTCATGTGAGTGGGATAGAACTGCGTTAAAGGGATATCAGACTGCTGCGCGATGTGATGCAAAATTTGGATACCAGTTGCACCATCGCCCACATGCACAAACACTATGCCGCCTTTACCGCTGAGCATGCCACCGACGCGGCTTTGCGCTGCGACTCTGGCGAGTTCTGGCACAGTGAGTTGTGAGCCTCGATGATCTGCAATTGCAATTTCACCCACACCAATAACATTGTCGATTAACACCAGATCTTGGGTGACATCGCCAGTAAGGGTCTTTACAGGGTACTCGTAGGAGCCAGTGTAGCAAAAGACAGACAAGCCTTCGTATGTGAGCGCTTTAGCCTTGACGACAAGTTCGTTCAAACTGCGGCTAATGGCGTCGGTTCCCAATGCTGCGACGAGCGTAGTGACCCCTGCAAGGCTGGCATCTGTTAGTTGCATCTCTGGGGTACGCGTGTGGTAACCGCCTTCACCGCCACCGCCTGTGATATGCACTAAGGGGTCCACTAAACCTGGGATTAAAGGGCGGCCATTGGCTTCGATGATTGTGACTAAGTCTGCATGCTTAAGATCAATGACGGGGGCGATTTTAAGGACTTTCGCCTCGCAAAATAACACGTCGCGTAGCCCTAAAAACTGCGGCGCATAAACGGCGGCGTTACGGATTAAAGTTAACATCAGCTATATCCTGTAATAACAGCAAATAAAATGACGGCACTGGCCATCAAGGTCAGTAATAGTTGAAAGCGCCAAACAAGCGCAAGCCATTGAGCGTATGAAATTTTAGCCACACCTAAACAACCCATTAATGAGGCTGAAGTGGGGATCACTAAATTTGTCAGTCCATCACCAAACTGAAAACAAAGCACTGATACTTGGCGGGTGACGCCTGCAATATCGGAAAGCGGCGCCATGATAGGCATGGTCAGGGCGGCTTGACCGGAACCTGATGCGACAAAGAAATTCATAATAGATTGAAATATATACATAACAATGGCAGAGGTGACATCAGGTAACGTTGCTAAGGACTCGCCGGCATAATGTAAGGCAGTGTTAAGAATAGAGGGCTGTTGTGGGTCATCGCCGCCAAGCAATAACACCACACCTTTGGCGAATCCCACAATCATAGCGGCGGGTAACAATTCACTGGCGCCTTTTTGAAAGGCATTTGAGATTTGGTTCAAGCTACGTTTTCGCCAAATAACGGCAATCAGCCCAATAACCAAGGCCAGTGCAAAAAATTGACTTGCGATTTGCGGAATATAATAGCCATGGCTTATCACTCCCCAAATCACCCACATAATTACGCCGAGTAAACAAAGTAACACGAGAATGTCAAAGGAAGAACATTTATTATTCAATGGCTTATCGTTAGCATGCACGAGTGTGGCATCCACTGCTGAGCGATGTTTTTTAGCGTAGCGCAGGGTAAAAACTAAGCCGACAACAGTGAACACAAACCAAGCTGCAATCCGTAAACCAGCGCCAGACATTAAAGGTACACCGGCTATCCCTTGCGCAATGGCCACGCTAAATGGATTCATCCATGAGGTAGCAAATCCAATTTGGGTGGATAAGTAGGTGACCATGACCACAGTTGCTGCTGAATAACCTAAAGCCTGAAAAAGCGGTAACAGTACAATGCAAAATGCAATGGCCTCTTCACTCATGCCGTATATCGCGCCGCTTAATGAAAATATTATAAACAGTAATGGGATCAGTAATACTTGGCTGCGCTGCAGTTTGGCGATCATCGCCATAATGCATTGCGTAATGGCGCCTGTGTCCATGACGACACCAAAGGCACCACCTACTATAAGGATAAATGCCATGACGCCAACGGCTGAGCCCATGCTATCGCCTGATGTCATGCCATCGAAGGCAAAATTGGTCAGCCCCGTTTTGTCGTTGGCTGAAAATAGACTGACATGATGCGTGTTATCGTATGTCATGAAAAACTGTTGTGGATCGATTCTTTGAGTGATGTTGCCAGCGCTATCAACGATATCGACCATAGCAAACCAACCCGCTGGAAACAGGTAACTGCTTATTGCGGCGGCTAAAACGATAAAAAATAAAATAACAAAAGCGTCGGGCATTGCCCTTGCAGTAGGTAATTTCATCCTATGTGCCTTTATAAAGGGTCAGAACAAGGCATTGGCCACAATTAAACGCTGCGGCCAATGCCTCAAGTCAGTACATTAAAACTTGAAGGTATAACGTACGTTCCAGCGACGGCCTAACCAATCATGGACTGAGCTTGCATAGCCATTGGTTGGAGAGGAGGCGTAGGGCGGTTCTTCATCTGTTAGGTTACGCACTGACACCAAAAAGCTATGGTGCTCATTTAACTCATAACCAAGGCTCGCACTGAAGGTGAGCCAACTGTCGACGGTTTCGTTATCAAATTTAAAGTCACCATCACCCAATGAACTGATGTAGTGACCCGATAAACTGGCACTCCAATCGTTGAGCTGCCAGTCGGTTCCTAGATCAAGCACGCTTTCAGGGCGAGCAATTTCTGAGGCGCCACTTAACCGCCCTAATAAATCTTCCACTGGGGTTGAAGGTGTGACTTGTCTTTCAAACGATAGGGTTTCAGTGCCCGCAACATAAAACTTAAATTCACCTGCGGTTTCAGTGTCTAAGCGAAAGTCTAGCTTGTAGTCGACGCCATCAGTATTTTGATTGCCGACGTTAAAATAGCCAGTGCGTAAGAAGCTAATATCCCCTTGGCCATCAATAACACAGCCAAATTCATCTCCTAGTTCTGCAACGCTAGTCACGATTTTTGTACTGTCTTTAATACAGGCGTCCAAGGTGGTGTTGGCATCAATATCAACAATATCATCGTGCTCATAGCGCCAGTAATCGACGGTCAATTGTAGTGCTTCAGTGAGGTTCCAAGAGACGCCAACGTTAATGGCGGCAGACTTTTCTGCGGATAAATCCTTATTGCCTATGGTTTCTTGGTCAAACTCGAGTTCGCCAAACTCAGCGCCAGCAGTACCGCATAAGGCATTGTAAGGTTCAGCTGAACCACAATTGATATACTGGCTGCTGAGCGACGTCCCTGCGCCTAATTGGGATAACGAAGGGGCTCTAAAACCTGTACTCCATGACGCCCTTAATACTAAGTCTTCAAGTGGGCGATAACGCATTGATATTTTAGGGTTAACATCACCACCAAAGTCACTATAGTGGTCGTAACGTAAAGCTGCGATCACATCTAAGGTGTCGGTAATGGGGAAATTAAACTCGCCATACACTGCATATTGCGTCCGGTCTGCTTCGGCATCGCTTGCGCCTAAGCCGATAATTTCGTTATTCACTGCGTTGATAGATGGCCTATCAAATATTTGCTCTTTTCGCAGCTCTCCACCAAATACCGAGCTTACTGCACCTGCGGGTAATGCAAACAGATCGCCACTGATATTAAAATCCAGCGACAACACCTCTGATTCACCTTTACGAATGCCGGGATCGCGCAGGGCAGCAATTTGTGCAGCGCTACTATCACGGCCTAAATTGAACGGATTAAATTCATCCGCCGTCACGGCGGCATCCAGTTTAGTGGCATTCATATAGCCAGCAACATTGTTGATTTCGTTTGTAGATTTGCCATAACTCGCCGCGGTTTCCCAGCTCCAGTCGGCAAGTTCACCGCGCAGTCCAGCGAGGACTCGATAGCTCTGAGTGTCATATTCCTGTACTCGACGCTCAGGGAAACGAGTTCGAACAGTGATAACGTCGCTGACACTGCCATCTAGCATGTCAATGTCGTGAACATACTGGGGAATGTTGGCAGAATCACCAGCAACATCCACTGTATATCCCGCAGGCGCCTCATAGGCTGAACCGGTATTCTTTTGATACATGCCTTCAGCAAAAAACTCCAATCCATTATCTAGACGATAAATATGATTAAAGGTCGTGCCTATGTTCTCAAAGTCAGGTTGGATAGCGCGTTGAATAACATAGTCATAATTGCAACGTGTACCACTTTTTTGGGTATCATCGCCACACCAAGACTCAGCGTAATCCTCACCATCTATGGTCATACGAGTGCTGGATTCAAAGGTGACATTGACGGGTCTATCGCTATTAAATATGGCGTTTCGCGTCGCATAATCGACTACAACCGTAGTATTGCTGTTTTCTGTGGCAAAGCCGCCAGCGTAGGTCAGATTCTTACGGCTGGCATCGTGAGCGGAAGTATCATCCCCATATTGGGCACTGAGCTCATGCCCGACAAAATCCTTACGGAGGATAAAGTTAATTACACCGGCAATGGCATCCGAACCATAGATGGACGATGCGCCATCGGTTAACACATCGATGCGTTCAATGGCAGATAAAGGGATTGAATTGACGTTCACAAACGAGTCAGAACCATTAGAGAATGAATCAACGGCGACTCTTCGGCCATTGACTAGCACTAAGGTTGAGCTTGAACCCAATCCGCGCAAACTGACACCGGATGCGCCAGCTGGTGCTCCATCGGCTCCACCTACACCCCCAGTTTCCGAGAAAGTCCCCGCACTTGAAGCTTGTGGGAGATCGCGTAGAAACTCACTCACACTCTCGTAACCGCGTTTAGTGATGTCATCCTGGGTAAAACTTTGTAGTGGATTGGCGCCTTCCATATCCACCCCTTTTAGGCGTGAACCTGTGACTGCGACTCGCTCGACCGGTGCATCTGCGGCAGATTGCTCAGTTGTTTTTTCTAGTTCATTGGCTACAGCTAAAGCAACGGGCGACAAGGCCAACCCAAAAACAGCGCACAAAAATACAGAACTTCTCATGATAAGCTCCCGATAAATCTCTTATTAGAATTTTTAGACGTGGCTAAGCTGCGCGTGAGTCAATACGCATGGCATTAGTTAATGTTTTGCAGAAAGCGCAACGTCAATCAAATGATTGAGAGGGGAGTAAGACGGCTAGACTAGACTCCACCAAACACAAGGTGTTTAGCGGTTATTCGTCCCACCATTCGGACAGATACCAGGTGCGGTAGTGGTATCTTTGGAAAAGAGTTGTTGCTGTTTTCATGTAATAAACTGAAGTCTTTTGTTATTGACCTGTTAAAAGACTATCCGTAACATGAGCCTTGAGTCAATACATGGCGCACACTTTTTATTGAGTGCCACTATGAAAAATCGTTGCTTAAAAAACTTATCTTTTTTGCTCAATAGCTTAAGTATTTCTTACTTTGCTCTTTTGCTATTTATCGCCCCAAGCGTGCAGTCAGCGCCAGTGAAATCCCTGAGTTTATCGATACCCACTCATCAACCATTTGATCTTATGCTGGTGGGCGGAGGGATGAAAACCTGCAGCTCTCAAGCTCCCGTAAATTGCCAATCGGAAGCCAAATTCTCAGCCGATGCCAAACGCGAAACACGTTATGTGTTCAACGTTTCGTGGCTTGAACGTGCACTAAAACACCCAAGATTGCAGTCGTTAAATGAGCAACAAAAAGTGATATTACGGCAAGCGGCTAAAGCGTTTTCTCCAGTCAGTAATAGTCTTGAAAATAGCGATGTTGAAATTGGCCGTTCACTTGGCCGTTTACATAGTGACAGCTTAACCTTGGCAAACCTTGAACAAGCCATTGCAAAGATTGATAAGCAATTTCTGACGCATTTGAGCGACCAACAATATTACGCACTGCTGGATTTATTAGAAGAAAAGCAGATGCTTGCTGACGGCACGCTGTTACAAGAACAAGTGTTACTTTATTCCACAACCAATCCCCATGCCGCGACGCTTTACCAATTATTTACGCAGCAAGCGTTAGCAAAGCGCCTGCAAAGCAACCCCAATGCCAAACGTCCACTGATCGCCGTTGTGACCGCCTCTGCGCGCGATCCCTTTGAAGCGGCCGATTACTATGTCAGCGTGTTTGAGCAAATGGGGGCCGAGGTTATTTGGCTGCCTTTAGATGCAGCGTTGCAAGCGGGTATCGCTACCCGTCAGTGTGACCAACTCGAAATGTTTAGACAGCAAATACAAGGTAATACGGATAGGGCGAGGCTTTATCCAAAGCAAGTTGAGCTACAAAAGGATTTCTGTGCCAGCCCCATTAAACTCTATCAATTGCTTAATCAAATAGACGGACTCTTTTTAAATGGCGGCGATCAGAGTTTGACTTTAAAGGCTTGGACGACGCCGGATGAATCACCCAGTGAAGCATTAAGCATCATCAAGAAACGTCTTTCCAAACAAGAAATTGTCATCGGTGGCACCAGCGCTGGCACTGCTGTGATGGCTGATAAAAATATGATCACCGGCGGCACGAGTGAGGGGGCTCTGAGTTTTGGCATTTTCGCGACCGAGGCGCCAAGTGAGCGTTGTGAAGTCGCTAATTGTGATGCCTCAGTTCCTGCAACGGCGGTCACTTATCGCGAGCAAGGTGGGCTTGGATTTTTCCCCTTTGGTATACCCGACACACACTTTTCACAACGAGACCGTTATTTAAGACTCTTGCTCCTTAGCGCCAATGCCGATAGCAAAATGGCATTTGGAGTCGATGAAAATACAGCATTATTGGTCGATTTATCACATCGTTCGCTCTCAGTGGTCGGTGAGCATGGAGTATGGGCATTAGCGCAAGTTGAGCGATTGAAACAAAGCCAAGCTAACCCTGAAATAAATGCGGTTTCGCACTATTTAACTCCGGGTTCCTATGCTGAAATTGACGCCACTGGCGAACATTTGACTCATATCCGCCTAGCTCAGACTGCCAAATTGACTGCAATAATGAGTAAGCAGAGTGACTTTTTTACTTGGGTCAGCAATGCGTGTCGGCAAGGTATATATTCAACATCACTGAGTGATAAGTACGAATTAACCATTACTCCAATGGTGGCATTAAGTTGCCAAGGTATTTTAAATCAAGAGCGGGGATATCAATCGATGGGGTTAACACTAAAAGCGTTAGAACAATGACGGTGAGTTGAATTAATTGTAGTGGTATGGCTATGATATCAATAGGATAGGCTAAATTGATTAAGGTTGAGTGTATATTAGGTAGATTTTAAAACGTGAGAGGATAATTAATCTACTGATTTTAAGTTAAGAAGCTATAATTTAAGATTTTTTACTTTAAGTAAGTTTTAAGTCAAGCGATTGAGGTTAAATTAGGTAAAGTAAATTTATATTAAGCAGTATTTATTAAGTATGATTTTTTTGCGAACTAATTAATTTTCAAAACCGCTACGAAAAAATGAATCGCTCAGTCAAAACTGAGCGATTCATTATATCAAAAGAAAAGTCTTATCGTTTTAACGATCAGCTTTGGATATTAATCGTCACTTTCTCGATAACTATGGGGTCGCGGGGCACATCTTCGTGGCCGGCAACTGTGGTGGTTTTGACTTTCTCAATCTGCTGGATAATGTCCATTCCCGCAGTGACCTTACCAAATACCGCGTAACCCCAACCGTTATTGGTGGTGGCAGTGTGGTCTAAAAAGTCATTATTGGCGGTGTTAATGAAGAACTGCGCCGTGGCCGAATGAGGCGCATCGGTGCGAGCCATAGCGATAGTGCCAATGGTGTTACTTAGGCCTTTGTTGGCTTCGTTCACGATAGGCTCGTGGGTCGGCTTTTCTTTCATTTTTGCGGTAAATCCGCCGCCTTGGATCATAAAGCCTTTGATCACTCGGTGAAAAATCGTGTGCTCAAAGAAGCCTTCTTCACAATAGCGGACAAAGTTTTTTGAACTGACAGGCGCATGTTTAAAGTCGAGTGCTATGGTGATGTCGCCTAAATTGGTGCTGAATGTAATCATGCTAATATCTTCTATCTTAATGAGTTTCTACTTTTAATAAGTCACGACTGGTACTAGATCATGACTTTTTACGGGATCATGACTTTGTATTAGGCCATCAGTTTGTTTTAGAACCGCTGTTCCACGGATTAAAGGGCGCACTGCGACCCGTAGTCTCGCTACTGTTATCAGTCTGCGCGGATTGTGGACGCGCTACAGTGGCTTTTGCCTCCGGCTTAGATTTAGCACTGCGATGCTTTTTCGCATGGGCGGTTTCAAAGGAGCCTTCTTTCGCGGGGCGTGAGGTTCTGGCCTCAGGTGCGCGGGCTTTAAAGGTTTTTGGCGTGGTATTTTTCGGCACAAAGTCGAGGATAGAAACTGGCACTTCTTTGTTCGGCACAAAGCCTTCAATTTCTTTACGCACTATGATGTGGCCTAGGCGGCGCTCGATAGCACATAGGTTTCTAAAATCATCTTTGGAAACAAAGGAGATGGCTTCGCCGCAGGCGCCAGCACGGCCGGTTCGGCCAATACGGTGAATATAATCATCGGCTTCATCGGGCAGATCATAGTTGACCACGCGGGTGAGGGCGTCGATATCGATACCGCGAGAAGCCACGCCAGTCGCGACTAAAAAGCGCAGTTTACCGGATTTGAAATCGACTAATAACTGCTCGCGTACCGCTTGGCTGCGACCACTGTGGATGGCTTCGGCGGCAATACCGCGTTTTTCTAGTTGGCTGACCAGTTTGGCGGCGCCTTGTTTAGTCTGGATAAAGATCAGTGCCTGTTCCCACGCTTGCTCCGTGATGAGTTTGCTTAACAGGGCCGACTTTTTGTCTTTATCGACTGTGATCAACCATTGGTCGATTTGTGGTGCGTTTGCGCTGTCGCGGGCAATTTCAATCTCAACAGGGTTTTCAACCGCCGTTTTCGCTAAAAAGCGCACTTGCTTAGATAAGGTTGCCGAAAACAACAGATTTTGGCGTTCTGTTGGTAGACGTTCAATGATCTTATTGATGTCTTCGATAAATCCCATATCGAGCATTCTATCGGCTTCGTCTAGGACTAATACCGAGATTTCATCGAAATGAATCGCTCTTTGGGTGTACATATCGAGCAATCTACCGGGTGTCGCCACCAGAATATCGACGCCTTCGATAAGACGTTGTTTCTGCGGTGCGGCATCGACGCCACCATACATGGCCATAGAGGTCAGCGGCAGGTATTTTGCGTATTTGGCAATATTGTCTTCTACTTGAACGGCCAATTCGCGGGTTGGCGTTAAGATTAAGGCGCGAACGCGTTTAGCTCGAATTTTCGGCATATCGGCGAACATTTGCAGTATTGGCAACACAAAACTGGCGGTTTTACCTGTACCCGTTTGCGCGCCAGCCAGCAGGTTTTTACCTTTCAAGATCACCGGAATGGCTTTTTCTTGGATTGGAGTAGGTTGTGAATAGCCGAGCTCAGTGATGGCTCTTAAAATCGGATCGCTTAATCCAAGTTTGGAAAATGGCATTGAATGTCTCAGGTAAAGGGTCAGGTCAATAATGTATAAGCAAACTGTTATGCCAACGCGTTAACAGCGGAGCAGGGTGATATTATAGCAGGAGGTGAAACAGAATAGGCGATTATCATTATCTGAGTATGTTTAGTAGAGCAGGGATTTTAACTCGAATAGAGTAAGTGGCATAAATATCGATAACTCACAATTTTGTAACCGTAGATGTATTCACGGCTAACACTGCTGCAATTATTGGGACAATATGATTAACTTAGGTAATTTTTGCATGCCTGTTAAATATCAACAAAGGATCCATAATAATGAAAAAATCCGCTATTTCCCTTGCGATAGTGTTATCGCTGGCCGGCCTTGCTGGTTGTCAATCCCATACGAGTCAAACCAAGCCTGTGGTTGCGGTTGAAGTTAAAGCCCAGTCATTTGAGCAATTTTCAGCCTCCTTTATTGATTCACTGTGGGAGTTATCACCGACGTGGGCCTTATACAGTGGCAAGCATGTTAATGATGGCTACCTTGAAATCCCCGATGCGGCAGGTCGTGCGAAAACACTAGCGTTTGTGAAAGCACAACAAGCCCAATTGACCCAGTTCGAGCAAAAGTCGCTGACGCCAAATGAACTGATTGATTATCATCTGATTGACAATTTACTCGGCAGCATGGCATGGGAAATTGACAGTTTTAAATCTTGGCAGTGGGATCCTTCAAGCTACAACGTATCGGGTGGTTTTGCCCAAATCATCAATGAAAACTTTGCCCCATTAGATGACAGATTACGTTCTGTATTAGCGCGTTTAGAAAATGTACCAGCTTATTATGCAGCCGCGCAGGCAAACATTAGCAAGCCGACATTGGAACATACCGAATTAGCTGTGATGCAAAACCAAGGTGCATTTTCGGTGTTTTCCGATGACTTATTAAAACAGGTCGCCGATTCTGGTCTGACGGCTACAGAAAAAGCGTTATTTAACACACGGTTTGATGCTGCCACTGCCGCAATTAATGGCCATATCGCTTGGTTAGACAAATTAGTGGTTCAACTTAAAAAAGACGGTGCCCGTAGTTTTAGAATTGGCGAGGAGCTATATGAGCAAAAATTTGCCTTTGATATCCAAGCGGGAATGACAGCAAAACAGCTGTATCAAAAAGCCGTGGCCGATAAAGACCGTGTTCAAGGGGAAATGGCAAAAATTACCGATAAGTTATGGCCTAAATATTTTACTACGCCAAAACCTGCTGACAGTAAGCTCGCCATTCGCAAGTTAATCGATAAATTATCGACTCAGCATGTTCTGCGCGATGAATTCGTGAATGAAGTGCGTAAGCAGATTCCAGAGTTAATTGAATTTGTAAATAAGAAAAACTTAGTCACATTAGATCCTAAAAAGCCACTTGTCGTCCGTGAAACACCCGAATATATGCGTGGTTATGCTGGTGCTTCTATTAGTGCACCAGGACCTTACGATAAATCTGGTAATACTTATTACAACGTGACGCCGCTCGATGGTATGAGTGATGCGTCTGCCGAGAGTTATTTACGTGAATATAATCACTGGATCCTGCAAATCCTCAATATTCATGAAGCAATTCCTGGGCACTACACTCAATTAGTTTACTCGAACCAATCACCGAGTTTAGTGAAAAGTTTATTTGGTAATGGCGCTATGGTCGAAGGCTGGGCGGTATACACCGAACGCATGATGCTCGAAGAAGGTTATGGTAATTTTGAGCCTGAAATGTGGCTGATGTACTACAAGTGGAATTTACGTGTTATCTGTAACACTATTTTGGATTACAGCATCCATGTGAAAGGCATGACCGAAGAGCAAGCTATCGCCCTGATGATGAACGAAGCCTTCCAACAGCAGGCAGAAGCCGAAGGCAAGTGGCGCCGCGCTACGCTTAGCCAAGTTCAGCTGACGAGCTACTATTCTGGTTATCGTGAAATCTATGATTTCCGTGACGAATACAAGAAAGCGCAAGGCAAAGATTTTGATCTTAAAACCTTCCATGAACAATTCTTGAGTTACGGCAGCGCGCCAGTGAAATATATTCGTCAATTAATGCAAAACAAATAAGTTCGCATATTGATATAAATTAGCAGAGCTCAGGCTCTGCTTTTTTATGCCGAATCGTTGCACACATTACCGTGAGGAAGTGAAGTCAATACTGTTACTGATGAAATGAAATCGTTAACACTCAGCAAATAATGGCAAGCAGATCCTATTGCCATATAACTGAAAAATTATATATTTCGTTATATGGCATATGCAGGTGTTAGCCGAAAAAATTGACGGCTTAATGAT
>NZ_VXCT01000070.1:0-25371 GCF_052850535.1 Shewanella sp. 1180_01 | reverse complement strand
AGGGTGTTCTACCCCCCCTTTTTTTTCTGATTTTCCCAAAACTCTATCTGATACTCTTAAACATTCTGGGTGAATCATTCCTGCATCAAAAGGCAAATCATTTTCTTGAACCTCTACCAAAATAGCTGGATAGGAAAGTCCGTTTTGGCAATGTATACACCTTGTTGCATAATTGTTCGTCAATATATGATTTCGAACTTTTTCTGAGTAAGCCTTGGCAATAGGCGTATTATCATACTCACTACTGTTATCTGAATTAATAGGTATAAATAGCAAGTTATCAAATTGTTCACATGATTCTTCAATATATTTTTTAGCACCTTTAAATGTAGAGAACCTCCCTAACAGTTCAAACTCATCTCCACTCCCCATTACAATAGATGACTCTGAAAAGTTTATTCTGAACAATCCTTCCTCATCAAATCTCTTGAATTCTACAAGTTGATAGTTATGTTCAGGATATGGTGATTCCATTAAAACTAGCTCTCTCCCAGAGCAGATAATGTCATTATCTAGGTCAAATTTGACTTTAAAGAACATCTCCAGTTCCTCAGCAGTCTGCTCAGGCTCATCTAACTTGAATTTATTCAATAAATTACCGATACCGTCAACATCCACCGACTGCTTGTTTTTGGCCAAGTCCAATGCCTGAGCTATAATAAGGTTCCAAATTACAGACGGCTCAACAGTAAACTTATTTAACAAAGATTCTAAAAAGCTTTTTTCGCTAATGCCGTTCTTTTCAATATCTAAAAATACTATATGAATTTTCTTAATTAACTTTTCTAATTCAATCTTTGTCGGCTTACCAAAGCCATTTTTTAAAAACGATTTATCAACACAACGCTTGAGCTTTCCATAAGCAGCAAGTTCTGATTTGGTTATTGGGTTTTCCTCAATTGAATTTGAGCTTAAACGAGCAGAATTAACAACTTTCTTTAGGTGTTTTTTTATTGGTTCAGAAGTGTCATGAGAAGTGACGAGAACATATGAGTCTTTGCTATTTTGTGAGATTCTATCCTGACGTACAAACTGGTCTATTGTTTTGAAGAAGTCAGAATTATCTCTATCAGAAAGACTTAACTTTCTTTTAGCTTGTAGATAAGTTTTTGAGTCCTCATGAGTGAGAACAATGTCATCGACATCATCGTCTGTTTCAAAAGCAACCTTCTGTAAAATTTTGTCGCCATTCGTTGATTCAAGTGCTGTTGCGCAATCTCTCTGTAAAGCCATCTGCAATAAAAAGTAAGCTGCTACTCTCTGCTGGAAATCCGCTCCCGCATTCATTGCAGCACCACCGCTATTATTAACCAATATGACTACTCCCTATTAAAAAAAACGCCAAAGTTAATTCTCGTTCATTATCGTTGGCTATAACCTATTTTTATCGTTCTATCATTTAGCTCGATAGTTTGGGACGAGCGTAACAAACCCCAACAAAATTAGACGGGAAAATATCGGGATTAATTCTGCTTCCTAACCTACCAGATAGCCGTGCACTTTTCATCACTCGCTGCTTTTTAAGTCGGAGATTCTAAGGTGCTCCTGTCCAATGTAGTGTTGGCTTCGTAACACGCTTTGAAACAATAGCTTTTTAGCTAAACGAACAACCAAAGGGTTAGTGTAGATTGGTATTGTTGCACCAGTGACCTTCTAAAACAGGAATGCTCTAGTTGAGTCCTCAGGGATGCTTCTTTTAAAAGAAATAGGCGGCGAGTCACTGGGAAACAATAACAATTCATGCTGCACAACTGACGAGACCGTTATCTTGAATGGTTAGCCAAGCTTTAGAATGTGACCTTAAAAGTGGTCACATTCAGATTCTCACTTGAATTGAATCTTCAACCTAATCCGGTTTAAACACGCCGATTACAGCGCCGGTAGCTTTTTCTGTCACCTTTTCATCGGTTTGCTGTTCACGGTAATCACACTCAGTGCATTCAATGGTTTCGATGCCGTTTTCCTTGTAGAGTAAAATGCTGTCTTTGGCGCTGCATTTTGGGCACTTAGCACCGGCTACGAAACGCTTTTTGATTTTAGTGTTTGTCATAATAGATAAAGGACCAGATAGCAGGGCCAAGGGACTCGGCCGAAGAAATTGGCGCTATTTTGCCACACTGATGATTGAATACCAGCGTTACCTGAAAGTATGATGCCTTAAGCCGATGTGATGCGATTCGCTGAAGATCGTCCTGAAAAGTCGAATAATTGTCCGAGTTATCGGGTCAGGCTGTGGTTTGAAACTGGGTTGTACGCTATTATCTGTGCCCTGACGAATTCACGTTCTAACCAAGTTGTAGTCAATGATCAGCATCAACCAAGCGCAATTAATCCGTGGCAGCAAAACCCTGCTAGATGAGACCTCTCTCACGATTTATCCCGGCCATAAGGTCGGTTTAGTCGGTGCCAACGGCACAGGCAAATCTTCACTGCTCGCATTAATTTTAGGTCACTTAAGCCTAGATAAAGGTGAATTTAGTCTGCCTTCTGGCTGGCAAATTGCCACTGTGGCCCAAGAAACCCCTGCGCTCGACGTCTCGGCACTGGAATATGTGATCGATGGCGATAGCGAATATCGTCAATTAGAAGCCCTATTACACAAGGCCCAAGAAGATAACGACGGCAATGCCATCGCACTCTTACACGGCAAAATCGACGCTATCGGTGGTTATGCGATTCATTCGCGCGCGGGTTCATTGTTAGCGGGTCTAGGCTTTAGTGAAGCCGAGCAAAGCAATCCAGTGAAAAGCTTTTCGGGTGGTTGGCGTATGCGCCTCAACTTAGCCCAAGCGCTACTATGCCGCTCAGACTTATTGCTCCTCGACGAACCCACCAACCACTTAGACTTAGATACCATGTACTGGCTCGAAGGTTGGATTAAGTCCTATCAAGGCACGCTGATTTTAATCAGCCATGATAGGGACTTTATCGATGAAATCGTTGATGAAATCGTCCACGTTGAAAATCAAAAACTCAATTTCTACAAAGGCAATTACAGTGCCTTTGAGCGCATTCGTGCCGAACGCATGTCGCAGCAACAGGTTGCCTTCGAACGCCAACAAAAAGAACGTGCGCACATGCAGTCTTTCGTTGACCGTTTCCGTTACAAGGCCAGTAAAGCCAAACAAGCGCAGAGCCGCTTAAAGGCATTAGAGCGCATGACTGAGTTGTTGCCGTCTCAAGCCGACAGCCCATTTTATATGGAGTTTCGCGCTCCAGAAGCCCTGCCCAATCCACTGATTAAGATGGAGCAAGTCGCGATCGGTTATAGCGATAAGCCAATCCTTAGCAAGGTGCATTTAAACTTAGTACCGGGTGCGCGTATTGGTTTGCTTGGCCGTAACGGCGCAGGTAAATCGACATTAATCAAGCTGTTATCGGGTCAATTATCGCCAATGACAGGTTTGTATGAACCTAATCCTGGCGTCAATATCGGTTACTTTGCCCAGCATCAAATCGAATTTTTACGCCTCGACGATACGCCGATGCAGCATTTAGTGCGTCTGGCGCCCAATGCCCGCGAACAAGAGTTGCGTAACTTCTTAGGCGGTTTTGGTTTTAACGGCGATATGGCGCTCTCACCTGTACGCCCCTTTTCTGGCGGCGAGAAAGCCCGTTTAGTGTTGGCGCTATTAGTTTGGCAACGCCCTAACCTATTGCTGCTCGATGAACCCACCAACCATTTAGACTTAGAGATGCGCCACGCCCTGACAATGGCATTGCAAACCTTTGAAGGCGCTATGGTTGTTGTCTCGCATGATAGGCATTTACTGCGTTTAACCTGTAGCGATTATTATCTGGTGGATCAAGGTGAAGTGCGCGCTTTTGATGGCGACTTAGACGATTATCACCAATGGTTGCTCGATGCGGCGAAAGCCAACGCGAATCAAAACAGCACCAGCGACGAGATCAAACCTGCCGCCGATAAAAAACAGCAAAAACGCCTCGAGGCCGAGATCCGCCAAAAGGTATCGCCGCTCAAGCGCAAACAAACTAAGTTAGAAACCGAACAGCAAAAGCTGAGCGAACGCCTCGCCGAGCTAGAACACTTGCTGGCCGATAGCGAATTGTATGATCAAGATAACAAAGCCAAGCTAACCTCGGTACTAACCGAGCGAACGAGCTTGACGCAAACCTTAGAAGACAGTGAAATGCAATGGCTCGAGTTGCAAGAAGAGATAGATGCAATGGAACTTGAGGTCATGGAGCAACAATAACTCCAGCGTTCTTTTACATAAAAGTCAGTAGCAGCAATACAAGGAAATAGTATGGCGGTTTTAACCCAGTTCGACAGTCAACTCTGGCAATGGTGTGATATGAGCTATGCGCAAAACAAAGCGCTCTGTCTCGAATTGCAAAATAGCTGTCAGGTGAACGTCAATCTACTGCTACTGGCGCAATATTTAGATATCACTATGGATGTGTCTGGGCCGCAGCAATACAGCACAGACCAATGGCAAACACTGATGAATGCAGTAGGTGAATGGGATGAAAGATTTCTCATGCCATACCGCAAATTACGTAAACTCGCTAAGTCCAGCCTGAATGAGCAAGAGTATCAGCAGATGCTCGCCGTTGAGCTGATGATGGAACGTAAAGCGCAGCGAACCATCTTAAATAAACTCAATGAACTCAGCTCAAACGGCCAAGCAACGAATCTGGTGAGCTACTTAAGCTTGTTTGGACTCAGTGAAATAGACGCCAACGAAATCGGCCTCATCGCCCCCTAACCCAATCTAAAAAAAATTTAAATCAATCACATAAAAGTAATAACAAGCTGAATCAAATTAACACTATGATCATCTGAGCCGCTAACAACTGCGGCCTTGCGGATAGCGTTGACAGTCATCCTTGATCACCAACCAGTTCAGCTGACTCTCAGTATAAATATGGTACATAGGCTGAACTTGGTTAGCGTCGTCCAGACTCGCTATGCTCAAGGTCGAGTAATCGGGATATTGAATATGTCGGTAGGTTAACGATGTACCGCATTGGTCACAAAATCCACGGCGAATAAGCTCAGACGATGCGAACTCAGTTACTTGACCTTTAAGCCAAATAACTTGGATTGTGTTGAAATCCATCCAAGCACCAAATGCAGATCCCGTGCTTTTTTGGCACGAACGGCAGTGGCAATAATCCGCATCAAAGGGTTCACCTTTAATCTGATAACGAATCGCGCCGCACAAGCAGCCACCTTCCCGTAATGTATTTTTAGGCATACACACTCCTATTTCCGACTACCCGCATGCTCCCTTGAGTAGCGCTTCATCTCGATAAAATAAACCGCTGCGATTTACCTTATCGAAATTGAGCTGCTACAAAGGAAAGTTAATTAAGCGTCGATTTCTTGCTGTAACTTTTCCAGCTCATCCAAAATATGCAGAAATTTTTGGTCAAACTCAGTCACTTGATACTCGACACGCGGCGGCAGCTCGTTATAAATGACCTTATCTAAGATGCCAAATTCTATGTTCTTTTTTAAACATTGATTCAATACCTTAGTGGAGAGCCCCTCAACGCAGCGCACCATTTCCCCCGGTCTTTGTACCCCACTGGCCAACAGCTGATAAACCGTTAATGACCACTTACAGCCATAAATCGTCTCGACCATACGCGCTGAACGCTCAGGGGGCGATTTGCGTGAAATAATTTTTTCATTGTTATTCATAAAGATGTACCAAAAAGTACCTGCCTTACCTATTTGTACTTACTGTTCAGACAGTTATTGAGTTCTTAAGATTACCACCTTGATAATACTTAGGAGTAAAAAATGCAATTTAATACCTCAAATCTCGCCATTATTGTCGGTGGTAGCAGCGGCATAGGTTTCGAAACGGCGAAACAATTAGCCGAACAAGGCGTATCAGTGCTCATCGTCGGCAATCAGCAAGATAAACTCACCGCAGCCGTCGCTGCAATCAAACATGCCCAACCGGCAGCCGAGTTACGCGTCGACGGTTTTCAAGCCAACCTTTACCAAGCTGCGGATGTTAATCGATTGACCGCACACATCAGCCAGCTTGAGCAAAAAGTCGGCTACCTAGTCAATGCAGCGGGTTATTTCAATCCCAAATCCTTTATCGACCACTCAGAGGCTGATTACGATCTCTACATGGCGTTAAATAAAGCCCTGTTCAAAATCACCCAAGCCGTGACCCACAAGATGATCGATGCGGGCGGCGGTAGTATAGTGAACATAGGTTCTATGTGGGCAAAACAAGCGGTTAAAGCCACGCCGTCATCGGCCTATTCCATGGCCAAAGCCGGATTACACGCATTAACCCAGCATTTAGCGATGGAACTGGCGGATAAGTATATTCGCGTCAACGCGGTTTCACCCGCCGTGGTCAATACGCCCATCTATAACGCTTTTATCCCAGAGGCAGAGCTAGACCAAGTGATTGAAAGCTTCAACACTTTTCACCCGATTGGTAGAGTCGGCACGCCGACCGATGTGGCGAACAGCATTTGTTTTCTTTTATCCGATGACACCATCTGGGTTACCGGCGCGATTTGGGATGTTGATGGCGGCGTGATGGCTGGACGCAACTAATTATTGCAGACAAAGCGAGTATGCTAGTGCGTAGCTAACGGTGCGCTTACTCAATTAGCATACTGTTAGCGCAGCAAGATGCAACGAACACAGTAAACAATCACTATTCTAAGTTAAGGTTAAATAAGGTCTAACACTATGCTCAATATGAACTTTAGCGAACGCGTCGTTATTGATACGCAGCAGCAACCATGGTTGCCAAGTCCTGCTCAAGGCGTTTGGCGCAAACCACTCGAGCGGGAGGCTAAAGAGTCAGGACACACCAGCAGCATAGTGAAATATGACGCGGGCTCGCAGTTTGCGACCCACCCGCATCCGCTAGGTGAGGAAATCTTTGTGCTCGAAGGGGTATTTTCCGATGAAAACGGCGATCACCCCGCGGGCAGTTATCTTCGCCATCCGCCAGGGAGCCAACACGCGCCGTTTAGCCAAGAAGGCTGCGTCATCTTAGTAAAACTCAATCAATTCAATCCGCGAGATCTTGATGTGGTCAAGATTAACACTCAGCAGACTCCTTGGTTACAAGGCATAGGCGGCTTACAAGTGATACCGCTACATGAGTTCGAACATGAACATACCGCGTTAGTGAAATGGCCTAAGGGTGAAACCTTTCAACCCCATCGGCATTTTGGCGGCGAAGAAATATTGGTGTTATCGGGCAAGTTTCAAGATGATCAAGGGGAATATCCGTGCCACACTTGGATACGCAGTCCGCACATGAGCGGTCATTTTCCTTTTGTCGAAGAGGAAACCATTATCTTAGTGAAAACAGGACATTTACCCATTAGCACCATTCAGCCCTAAGCCACAGCGAGCATGGTCTTAGCCAACATACGTTTTTACAGTATAAGTTGCTGCGGCATACGTTTCTGCAGCAGAGCCCTCTGCAGCAGAATCATTGGCTAGGATAAAAAATCACCCTTTACCGTCGGTGAGCTTTTGCGCGAGTGCAGTGGCATTACGTGCTGTGATGCCATAAATCGATAGCTGCGGGTTAGCGCCAAGGCTGGTCGGGAAGATAGACCCATCCATTACAGACAGATTTTCTAAATAGTGCGACTGACCATAACTATTTACCATAGAAAGCTTTTCATCTTCGCCGAAGGGACAACCGCCCATCACATGGGCCGATGCGACGATAGTGCGCAGTGGGGCGAGTGACATCTGCGCAATGCTCTCTTTGGCGTCTTTCCACGAGGATAAGTAAGGCATGCCATCGCTGATCGGCAACACTTTTAATGCGCCCGCCGAGAATTGTAACTCCGCCATACTGGCAAAAGCGCGTCTCGCGGCCCGCCAAAAGGCATCGGTCAGCGGATAATCTAGGGTAAATCCCTTAGGTGTTAAATGCACTTCACCGCCCTGACTGTCGGGATGATAACCATCGCGGATTAAGGCAATCGTCACTTGCAACTGATTGAACTGCGCCATTAACTCGGCATGACTCGCACCATAACCTAAGGTTTTAGAGGCAATTAAAATCGGGTGCACTGGCGGCACTTCGAGTTTATAGCCGAGCTCACCATCGGCGTCATTCTTCCACACAAATTCATCGGAATAGATAGATTGCGGCGCGCCACTATGGCCATTGATCGAATCGGCAAACACGCCGCCGGATAACAAAGTCGGATGTAAAAAAGTGCGTTTACCCAGAAGTTTGTGGGGATCTGGCACCTGCGAGCGCATCAAAATCGTCGGCGTATGGATAGCGCCCGCACTCAAAATATAATGTTTAGCCTTAAATAACAGCTCAACGTCAGTGGGTCGTAAATTCACATCCAACGCCTGCGCTTTTAACGCAAACACTTGACCATTATGGTGCTCAATCTTAGTCACTTTAGCGCGGCTGATCAGTTGCGCGCCTTTCTCAAGTGCCGAGGGAATCGTGGTGACTAACATAGATTGCTTCGCATTAACCGGACAACCCATGCCGCAATAGCCGGTATTCCAGCAACCCGCCACATTGCGTTTAATGACTGTGTATTCCCAGCCAAGATTGATACAACCTTGCTTCAGGGCGGCATTATTGCGATTAGGCTCATAGTTCCATTCATGGATATTGAGCCGCTGCTCCATTTGCTCAAACCAAGGGTCTAAGCTCTCGCGATTAAGCCCTGCAACCGACTTATGTTGCGCCCAAAAAGCTAACGCCTCGGTCGGCGTGCGAATAGAGGTAGTCCAGTTAACTGTGGTTGAGCCACCGACTGCGCGGCCTTGAAAAATCCCAATCGCTTTGTCGGCAGTTTTCATCGCCGCAGCTTGTTGATACAAGTTGGGATAAGCGACCCGCTCTTCCATATTAAAATCGCTGGAGGATTTTAGCGGCCCCGCCTCAATCATGATCACGCTTAGCCCAGCTTGGGTGAGGATTTCGGCCGCCACACCGCCGCCAGCACCTGTGCCGACAATAATCACATCGGCTTCAAACTGCTGGTTTGCTTGCAATTGGCTCGCATCAGTGTGCAACCAACCAGAGTTTAAACCATTCACTATAGGATCTATGATTGCCAACTTGAGTGCTCCACTGTCGCGGGTAAAATGCTTATTATTGGGCGTTTGATTCGGTTACAAACGGGCGAGCTAGTTGAACAGTTCAGGTTTGGCATAATGCAGGCGACTCCAGTGTTCAGGGCAAGCGTAATAACTGGCCATCACTAATTCCCGCAACCCGAGATAAGCCGTTTGTAATAGCGCAAAATAACTGTGGCGCCAAGTTTCTAGCATGTCGGTTAACTCGGCGGGAGAGCGCATCAATAACGGTGTCATACTTGAGGTCAGTACGAGTAAGCCGAGGCGATTTTCGAGCATATCGAGCAGTTCAAATAACTCGGTTTGCTGCTCCTCGGGTAGCACAGAAATGGACTGTTTGATCGCATCTAAAGTGCGATTTTGCGCCGCGAGCTTGTGGGTTGCCACATCGGGTAAAGCCCCGTCGAGCATCACAGGTAAAAGCACGCTAAACAACAAGCGATAATCTTTGCCTTCGCTGTCTTCTGGCAAACTAAACTCAGGAGAATAAAGATTGACCCCTAAGGCTAACGCCGCCGTACCGGCAAACGCGCCCATCAAAAAGGTTCGTCGCTTCATCTCTATCTCCTAAATATCAATCTAAATGTCGGCCTAAATATCAGCATAAAAAACAATTGTGCTACACTGCCCACGCGTTTATATCTAAGCGACTTCAGAATAAGAATTTCAGCATTTTGAGGTCGCTTGGGTATAAATTAAACACACGTTTTAATTTTCAGCAATAGCCGATACCAAGATAAACATCCATGCCAAATTCTTTTATGCCACCTTGGTGGGCCAAGAGCCCCCATGTACAAACGATTTTACCCGTATTCACTAAAGTGGCCAAACCAGCATTACAGCGGCAGCGCTTAGAGTTACCCGATGGCGATTTTGTCGATTTAGATTGGCAGGATGTTCCGCAGTCAGGCAAACCGATAGTGGTGATCATCCACGGCTTAGAAGGCAGCGCTCAGTCCCATTATGCAAGACGGATACTGCAAGCCTGCAAAGAACAGCAACTCGCAGCCGTGGTGCACCATCACAGAAGTTGTTCGGGTGAGTCCAATCGCCTCGCGCGAAGTTATCACAGTGGTGACACGGACGATTTACAGTTTAGTCTATCGACACTGAAAAGCGCGTATCCGCAATCGCCCTTATTAGCCGTAGGTTACAGCTTAGGCGGCAATGTGCTGACTAAGTATCAGGGCGAATATCAGGATGACAGTTTATTAGCCCGCGCAGTGGTTGTCTCGGCGCCGCTGCAATTGTCCGCCTGCGCAAAACGTTTAGAAAATGGTTTTTCGAAGGTATATCAAAGCTATTTAATCAAACAGTTGCAGCAAAAAATCAGCCATAAGCTGAACGATCCCGACTTAGCCATCTCTATGCCGCTGAGCCAGTTGCAGGTCGACCGTTTAAATACCTTCTATGATTTTGACGATAAAGTCACAGCGCCATTGCACGGCTTTGACGGCGTCGACGATTACTATACGCGTGCCAGTGGTTTACCCTTTGTCAGCCGCATTACTAAACCGACGCTTATCATCCATGCCAAGGACGATCCCTTTATGACAGATGAAGTGATCCCCCAGCCAAACCAATTATCGGGTTATGTAGAATACGAACTGCATCCCTATGGCGGTCATGTTGGCTTTATCGAAGGCGGTACACCTTGGAAACCGCGCTTCTATCTTGAGCGACGGATTTTACACTTTTTACTCGGCGATCAAAGCTTAGGCAAGCCTAGCGAAGACCCAATCAACGACGATAATACTATCCAAGGAAGCACCGATGCTCATTCCCTATGAAGCCCTGTTACAACTCCCAAAGGAAACGCTCGCCAATTTGATCCGCGAATATCTCTTCGGTCAGGTGGAGGATGGCAGCTTTGCCAGTCTAGATGAACAGGAACTGGCTCAGGCGATAGTTCAATGTCAACAAGCACTTAAACAAGGTAAGCTGAAATTAGAATACAGTGAAGACGATGAGTCCTTCGCGATACGCTCGGCGGATCAAATAGCACAGCAGCAAGATTGACCAGCCCTACCTCTGTACCGTATAAATAGTACTCGCGTTTTTATCGCTTCCCCATAAGCGGCTCTTTTGGTTCCTAGCTAGGTAGAAAAAATGTCAGCAAAACATCCCATTATTGCAGTTACAGGCTCATCAGGTGCGGGAACTACCACCACCACGACAGCCTTTAGCCATATTTTTCGCCAACTCGGGATCAACGCCGCCTTTGTCGAAGGCGACAGCTTTCATCATTTTACCCGCGCAGAGATGGAAGTCATGATCCGCAAATCCCAAGCTGAAAACCGCAACCTCAGTTATTTTGGCCCAGAGGCCAATAACTTTGCCCGCTTGGAACAATGCTTTCGCGACTACAGCACCACAGGCCAAGGTGAAACCCGCAGCTATTTACATACCTTCGATGAGGCCGTGCCTTTTAACCAGATGCCCGGCACTTTCACCCAATGGCGACCACTACCTGAAAATACCGACATGCTCTACTACGAAGGCCTGCATGGCGGCGTGGTGACTGGTGATGCCAATGTCGCCCAGCATGTCGATCTGTTGATCGGCATGGTGCCGATAGTCAACTTAGAGTGGATCCAAAAAATTATCCGTGACACTTCGGAGCGCGGCCATAGCCGTGAAAAAGTCATGGGGTCAATTGTGCGCAGCATGGATGACTATATTAAGCACATGACGCCACAGTTCTCCCGCACTCATATTAACTTTCAGCGAGTGCCAACGGTCGATACTTCTAACCCCTTTAGCGCCAAAGATATTCCGAGCTTAGACGAGAGCTTTGTAGTGATCCGCTTTCGCGGCATCAATAACGTCGACTTCCCCTATTACCTCAATATGATCCAAGGTTCATTTATGTCACGGGTCAACACCTTAGTCGTGCCCGGCGGTAAAATGTCGCTGGCGATGGAGCTTATCCTCACGCCTTTGATTAAAGATTTGATGGAAAAACGCCAGCAACTCAATACTCCAGAAGCGAACTGAACCCTAGCGGATTGGGGCGGGTTTGACTAAAGACTAAGGAAATAAAGTCTTTTTTTGCAATAGATTAAGTTTGATTTAAGCCATTAGCGCTAATCTTGTCGGCATCGGGATTTCAGGCGAAAGAACGATAGTTGGCATACTCTTGGGAGTTAATTCCCCCATCTTGATCTGTTGATTTCCTTGAGTATGTCAGCAACCTCTTATGAACAGTTAATTCCACATCCATGCTTGATCTGTTGATTCCCTCGAGTATGTCAGCAACCTTTAAGTCTTCAGCGTTACTTCCGCATCCATGCTTGATCCGTTGGTTCCCTCGAGTATGTCAGCAACCTCTTATGAAGAATTAATTCCACATCCATGCTTGATCTGTTGATTCCCTCGGATATGTCAGCAACCTCTTAATAAACAGTTAACTCCATACCTGTGCTTGATCCAGCCTGTATTTTAAACTGATTTTCTGCGCACGAGATTTTTGTACATCACCATGCACTCTAAGGCTATGCCTCTGGGCGAGCAGTAGATGGATTCCTCTTCTAAGCCTTCACCGCCAAAACCACAGTGGCGATAGAAATCCACCGCATTCAAAGTCGATTCCAACCTCAGCTGAGCAATGCCCCGATTAAAAGCCATGGTTTCAATAAATTGCAGTAGCACTTTACCGACACCTAACCCCATGGCATCGGGGGAGACAAACAGCGCCTCTAACTGGGCATAGGGTTCATCCAACATAACCATACCGACCACTCTCTTAAGCGGCGGCTCGTCATTGGATTGTTCTGCCACATAAAAATGCGCATCGACGATACGACTAAATTGCTCGGTCAGTTCGCCTTCGGTCCAAATAATCAGATCGCCCGCATCATAAAATCCGGCGCAGCCTTTATTGATGGCAGCATTGCGGATATCCCAGCAGGCCTGAGCATCCGCTTTAGTTGCTTTTCGTATAGTTATCATCATGTTTCCCGATTAAAAACGCTCTGCCATAACATGCCATGAAGCCGCTAAATCGCCAAGTAACTATTGGTCTAGCATTTCATCCAATAAAAAACCGCCCGTAGGCGGTTTTAATCCAGTAAGCAGAACCTTAATGGATCTGCGCTGGCATATCTAACTAAGTCTTAGCGCTAAGTGTAGAGCTAGGCTTAGCCTTTGATCAATTCACTAATGGTCAATACGCCGTGGGTCGTTGCACCCGCGCCCCACATAGCGGAAGCTGAATCTTCAAAGGCGCCCGCTAAATCAACGTGCAACCATTTAGCTTCTGGTGAAACAAAGCGCCATAGGAAACCAGCCGCATTAGAAGCACCACCTGCACCGCCGCCTTTCATTGCGCGGCTGTTGGCTGTGTCAGCATAGGCAGATGGACACATTTCTTTGTGCCAAGGATCCAATGGCAACGGCCATACACGCTCGGCAACACTCGTGGCTTTTTGCTGGGCCAGTTGCAACACATCAGTCTGTGGCGAGAAAATCGCGTTGTAGTTAGAACCCACTGCCATCACAGCGGCGCCTGTAAGAGTCGCAGCATCGATAATAAAAGGAGCGCCTGTCGCAGAGGCGGCTTGCAGACCATCGGCCAACACTAAGCGCCCTTCCGCATCTGTGTTCACCACTTCAACTGTCACGCCATTTTTGTAGGTCAGAATATCACCTAACTTATAGGCACGGCCGCTGATCAAGTTTTCAGCGCAACATAAGAAGAGTTTAACCCGTTTGTTTAGGCCAGATTTGATCGCTAAACCGAGCGCTGCAGTCACAGTCGCCGCGCCGCCCATGTCGCATTTCATGCCTAACATGCCTTCAGAGGCTTTGATGCTGTAACCGCCAGAATCAAAAGTAATCCCTTTACCCACAAGCGCCACAGATACAGGTGCATCGGCGGCTAATGGGTTGAAGTCTAACTCTAACATTGCCGGTGGACGCTCACTGCCGCGACCGACAGCATGGATACCAATCCACTGTTCTTCGAGCAGCGCTTCACCTTCGATAATCCGATAACTCACCTTGTCGCCACCAATTTCAGCTAACCATTTCGCCGCTTGTTGGGCAAGCTTCACTGGCGACAGGTTTTCAGGCGTATCGTTGATCAGTTGACGGGCAAAGGTTGCCACATCGAGTCGGCGTTGCAATTCGGCTTGCACAGCTTCATCACCACACCAATGGATTTGATAACCTGGTTTTGCCGTCGCGAAACCTTGGGCAAACACCCACTGGCTATTGAGATCCCAAAGCTGTCCGGCCAATACCACGCTACTAATGCCTTGGCTGCGCAGTTTACGGGCCGCCATTTGAATTTGACGCAGCTCATCGCCACCCGCTAAATGAATTTGCGCACCGTCGGTAGTATAAGTCACATCGGCTTTGCCCCAGTGGGCGGCCGGCGCTTCTTTGGTTAATTGCACTTTCATTAATTCAGTTACTTTTAGTTCACTCATTAGGGATCCTTATTTTTCGATTCGTTTTAGAACAATCAGAACAAACTTTATGGCGGCAGTTTACTGCTAGCAGGCGATGACGCAAAGCGATTGGCTGAAGTTACTCAGGTAAAATCTGTAAACATTTGCGAAATTTGCTAGGCTTTGCGGCCTAGAACAGCCGATATAGGTCTACCGATGGAATTTACTCCGCCACTACAACAGGGCATTTTACTGCGCCGCTATAAACGTTTTCTGGCCGATGTGCAGTTAAGCGACGGCAGTGAGATCACTCTGCATTGCCCCAATACGGGTTCTATGCGTAATTGCCTGTATCCCGGTGAAACCGTATGGTTTTCTACCTCTGATAACCCTAAACGTAAGTACGCCCATACATGGGAACTGATGACCACGCCAGATGCTGGCCTAATCGGAATCCACTCGGGTCAAGCGAACACCTTAGCCGAAGAAGCCATCAATAAAGGTATCATCAAGGAGCTCACAGGTTATGACAGCCTAAGCCGTGAAGTTAAATATGGTGATGAAAATAGCCGCATCGACATCCTGCTACTGGGTGCTCAAAAACCCGCCTGTTATATAGAAGTCAAAAGTTGTACTTTGCTCGAGGATGGCCAAGGTTATTTTCCTGATGCAGTGAGTCTTCGAGGTCAAAAACATTTACGTGAATTGATGCACATGGTCAGTCAAGGCCACAGAGCCGTATTGCTGTTTGTGGTGCAGCACAGTGACATACTCAGTGTTGCTCCCGCAGCACATATCGACCCTGAATATGCTAAGTTACTGAAAAAAGCAGTGTTAGCTGGAGTTGAAGTCCTTGCCTATCGCTGTGAAATGTCCCCGACTGAGATTCACCTAGCCCAAGCCTGTGTTGTCCGAGTATGATGTTAAGGCTGAGTTAAATTTGATTTCATTTGAATTAACGAACATAGTCAAAAAATTCAATCAAAGCAGAATGAAAAGTTTGCCTCGATGTGAAGATTCTGCTATAGATAGCGGCCGTTCTTAAGGACGCCCTACAAACGCAAATGATTACAGGAGATGCGTTATGCCTGAAGGCACCAAAAAACTTGGCGTACTCGCTATCGCAGGTGTAAATCCTTACCAGGAAAAACCGGGTGAGGAGTATATGAACGCTAAGCAACTGGGTCACTTCAAGACAATTCTTGAAGCTTGGCGCAATCAGTTGCGTGAAGAGGTCGACCGTACTCTTAGCCACATGCAGGACGAAGCCGCAAACTTTCCCGATCCTGTTGACCGTGCAGCACAAGAAGAAGAGTTCAGCCTCGAACTTCGTGCTCGCGATAGAGAACGTAAGCTGATCAAAAAAATCGAAAAAACACTGCAAAAAATTGAAGAAGACGATTTTGGCTTCTGTGATTCTTGCGGTATCGAAATCGGCATCCGCCGTCTCGAAGCGCGTCCAACAGCCGATCAATGTATCGACTGTAAAACGCTTGCAGAGATCAAAGAGAAACAAATGGCTGGTTAATCAAGCATACTGGGCGGGGATTTCCCCGCCTATTTGTTTCTAACAACGCCTTGACTCTTAGAGTTGAAGCCAAGCTCACTCCAATTTACCCCGATTCGCTTTTATCCTTGTATCCCTCTAAAATACGCTCACTTTGACAGACACTAACTGCTAACTCAGTTCTATGGCGACTTTATCCTCCCCAACTTCAATTTATCGCCCCTATGTCGGCCGTTTTGCGCCTTCGCCTTCGGGTGCCTTGCACTTTGGCTCGCTTATCGCCGCCCTTGGCAGTTATCTGCGTGCGCGCTCGCAACAGGGTAAATGGTTAATTCGTATTGAAGACATCGATCCTCCACGGGAAGTCAAAGGCGCCGCCGATGATATCTTGCGCACCTTAGAAGCCTATGGATTTGAGTGGGATGATGCGCCTCTGTATCAGAGCCAGCGCACTGCGGCCTATCAAGCACAAATTGATTATCTGCTCGCCCAAGATAAAGCCTATTTCTGCCAATGTAGTCGCAAGCAAATTCAAGCCATGGGCGGCGTCTACGATGGCCGCTGTCACAGCTTGCCACAAACCCAAGCTGCAAATGTGGTTAAGTCTGGGGCGGTGCGGATAGTTAATACCGCGCAAGTGCAACAATTTGACGATAACCTCATGGGGCATATCAGCGTCGATAGCCATTTTGCCGCCGAGGATTTCATTATCAAACGCAGCGATGGCCTGTACGCCTATCAATTGGCCGTGGTGCTCGACGATGCCTATCAAGGCATCACTGAAGTGGTTCGAGGTTGTGACTTAATCGAAGCTAGTTGTCGCCAACTGAGTTTGTATCAAAACTTTGGCTTGGCGGCACCGCAATGGTTGCACTTGCCGCTTGCCTGTTTGAGCAAGGGATTTAAACTCTCTAAACAGAATCATGCACAAGCAATTGATACACTTAATCCGCAGGCGAGCCTCAATGCGGCGCTGGTATTTTTAGGCCAACAACCTGTTGAGACCCAAGGTTCTGTGGCACAAATGCTCGCTCAAGCCGTGGATCAGTTTCAATTATCCACTATACCGCAACAATCTGAGATACTGATCGAGCCCTGATATACTCATTAGGCTGCATTTGGTATATGATAGCCGCCAGATTTTTAATCAAATAACAGATCATATTTCGAGGTGTCCCATTTTTCGCCGTATCAGCCAATTCTGCAAACAGCTATTTGAAGACGCGCCTAAAACGACCGCTCCGACTCAAGCTCAGATTGAACCAACAACGCCAGAACAAAGTTCCGGTGCGTTAAGCTTAGAGTTAGTGCCGAGAGATGCCCATACCATCTCGCGCAAACAAATCAGCGAAAATGCCCTTAAGGTATTATACAGACTGAATAAATCAGGTTTTAAAGCCTATTTAGTCGGCGGCGGTGTACGCGATTTACTCTTAGGGATTGAACCGAAAGATTTTGACGTCGTGACCAATGCGACGCCGGAAGAAATCAAAAAACTATTCCGCAACTGCCGAGTCGTCGGTCGTCGTTTCCGTCTGGCCCATATCGTTTTCGGCCGCGATGTTATCGAAGTGGCGACCTTTCGTGGTCACCATGGCGAAAGCAATGAGAAAGTCTCTAAGGCCAATGCCGAAGGGCGTTTGCTGCGTGATAACGTTTATGGCGAAATCGACGAAGATGCTGAGCGCCGCGACTTTACCGTCAATGCCCTCTATTACGATATCAGCGATTACTCGATCCGTAGCTACGGCGGCGGTATGACAGATCTCAAAGCGGGCACGCTGAGACTCATTGGCGATCCAGAAACCCGTTATCGTGAAGATCCGGTGCGTATGTTAAGGGCGGTGCGTTTCGCCACTAAACTCAACATGGGTATCGAAACAGTTACAGCAGCGCCGATTAAACAATTAGCGCCACTGCTAAAAGATATTCCCGCTGCGCGCATGTACGAAGAAGTGCTGAAACTCTTCTTTGCAGGCAAAGCCTTAGCCAACTTCGAACTGATGCAAGAATACAAGCTATTTGCGCCGCTGTTTCCGCAAGTGGCCGCTCTGCTAAAAGATGATCCTAAAGGCACGACCATGAAAATGGTGCAAGCCATCATGAAGAGCACAGATCAAAGAGTTAACGAAGATAAGCCGGTGACGCCTTCATTCTTCTATGCTGCGCTTCTCTGGTATCCACTGCGTCAACGCGCCGAAGATATTGCCGTTGAAAGTGGCCTGACGTTATACGATGCCTTCTTTGCCGCTATGGGCGATGTGATGGAGCAGCAATGCCAAACCATTAGCATTCCACGCCGTTTTAGTACGCCAGCAAAAGACATTTGGCAGTTGCAGTTACGCTTTGACCGTAGCCAAGGCACTCGCGCCTTTAAACTGATGGAACATCCTAAGTTTAGAGCTGCATACGATTTGCTATTGCTCAGGGGCGAAGTCGAGGCGGGTAATGTCGCTAAGAGTGCCGCTTGGTGGCAACAGTTTGTTGAAGCCGATGAAACGGAACGCTTAGCCATTGCGCGTAGCGGCACTAAATCGCCCAATCGCAACCGTAATGCCACTCAACGTCGCCGTCCTCGCGCGCCGAATGCCGATGGTTCAGCCGCGACGAGCGCACCTAAAACAAGTGGCACGCCAAAAGCGAAAGGAGCTGAATAATGACTCGCGTCTACGTCGCATTAGGCGCAAATCTTGAAGATCCCAAGGCTCAATTGGACAATGCCGTCACGGCATTGTCCGCATTAGCCTTAGGCAATAGTCTACTAGTTTCCCCCTATTATCATTCGACGCCCATGGGCGATGTGGTGCAACCCGATTATGTTAATGCGGTGGCCAGTTTCGATACCGATCTTGAGCCATTAGCCTTACTCGATGCGTTGCAGCATATCGAAAACACCCAAGGGCGAGTGCGCCTTGAGCGTTGGGGACCCAGAACCTTAGATCTCGATTTACTCCTCTATGGCAATGAGAACATTGACATACCTAGACTCAAAGTGCCCCACTACGGCATGAAAGAGCGCAGCTTTGTGCTCGTGCCTTTAGCCGCAATCGCACCGAATCTTATTCTGCCGTGCAACACTGCAATCGGCAGTCTTATCGATACAAAAATGTTAGCCGAGTTACAACAACTGGGCATTGATCATTGAAGTCCGTCCCCAGTTAGCTTATAACACCACTTCTATTTGGTTTGAAGATCATCCATATGTCTAAAATTACTAGCTCAACCCTGTTGAAATACAAACAGGAAGGTAGAAAATTCACGGCACTGACAGCCTATGATGCCAGTTTTGCCAGCGCGTTCGATAGCGAAGGTGTAGATGTGCTGCTCGTCGGCGATTCTCTAGGAATGGTTCTCCAAGGCCATGACGATACCCTGCCCGTCTCTACGGCGGATATCGCTTACCATACTCGCTGTGTCCGTCGCGGTATCGAACGTGCCCTGCTGATCGCCGATATGCCCTTTATGAGTTACGCCACCCCAGAACAAGCTATGGTTAATGCCACTGAGTTAATGCAGGCTGGCGCGAACATGGTCAAAGTAGAAGGTGGCCACTGGTTACTCGAAACGGTCACTAAGCTCACCGAACGCGGTATTCCCGTGTGTGCTCATTTAGGCTTAACGCCTCAGTCAGTCCATGTATTTGGTGGTTTTAAAGTGCAAGGCCGCGATGCCGAAAATGCCCAGCGCATCCTCGACGAAGCAAAAGCGTTAGAAGCAGCCGGCGCTCAACTATTGGTTGTGGAATGCATTCCTGCGCCACTCGCAGCGGCGATCACTCAAGCCTTAACGATTCCAGTCATTGGAATCGGTGCGGGCGCATCGACCGATGGCCAAATTTTGGTTATGCATGATGTGTTAGGTATTTCAAGTGGTTATATTCCACGTTTTTCGAAAAACTACCTAAAACAAACCGGTGAAATTCGTTCTGCCGTGCGTGCTTATATCGACGAAGTTGCCCAAGGAACATTCCCTGGCGAAGAACACACTTTTAACTAATAACCGATTTATGCAAGGTAAGGCTCAATGATCACTAGCGCCCATATTGATGATATTCGCACCCAAGTGCGTGCATGGCGTGCCAAGGGCGAAACCGTCGCCTTTGTGCCTACCATGGGTAATCTCCATCAGGGACACATTACTTTAGTCAAAGAAGCCGCGAGCAAGTGTGACCATGTGGTAGCCTCTATTTTCGTTAATCCAATGCAATTTGGTCAGAACGAAGATCTGGATGCTTACCCACGCACACTCGCTGCCGACAGCAAAGCCCTCACGGCCGCTGGCGCTGAGCTGTTATTCACTCCTACGCCAGCCGTGATGTATCCCAAAGGTCTAGAGCAACAAACCTATGTTGAAGTCCCTGGGATTTCCAACGTGCTTTGTGGTGCGAGTCGTCCGGGGCATTTCCGTGGCGTTGCGACTATCGTTTGTAAACTGTTTAACATAGTACAGCCCGATGTGGCGCTATTCGGTAATAAAGACTATCAACAGCTATTAGTGATCAAAACTATGGTTGAAGACTTGTCATTGCCGATTGAAATTATCGGTGTCGATACCATACGTGAGGGCTCAGGTTTAGCCATGAGTTCACGCAATGGTTACCTCACTGCCGCAGAAAAAGCCGCAGCGCCTGCACTAAAACAAGCCATAGATGCCATGGCCACTGGGATCAAGCAAGGTGAAAGTTTTGAACAAGTGACCGAGCAAGCAAAAGCCAAGTTAGTCGCGGCCGGTTTTACGCCGGATTATCTCGAAATTCGCCACGCTCACACGCTAGAACAGGCCCAACATCAGGATCAAGCCTTAGTGATTTTAGCCGCCGCCTATATAGGCAAAGCGCGGCTTATCGATAACTTAAGGTTCGATCGCTGATAGTTAGCGTCAATCAATAAAGGGAGCTCTCGCTCCCTTTTTTATGCTTTGAATCTGCCGCGCACCATTAAATTTATCGTTTAGAATCAACCTTAGCGCCAAAAAATTGAATCGTCAAAAAACTGGTTTTATCCCTAAACTTACGCCATAGTATGATGCAGATGTTAACGCTAAGTAAAAAGCTGACCGCGACAATAAACGCAGTAGATTTGCCCCTTTACTGATATATGGCTAATACTTTAATGCCTTAGGTTTAATGGCTCAAGAACCCAGCGTCCCACCTGGACGAGACATAAATCACTGGTTGAACAGACTTAATAACGCGAGCGTTAAACTGACTTTTTATCAACTGTAATCAAATGATTAAATCATAATCTCTATGCTAGTGTACAAAGGATTTGTGGCCTAATGGCAAGACTGATACTCACCCTAATTTGTGTTATTTTGCCTAGTGCAGTACAGGCAAATACCATTTATAAATGCCGTAAAGATGACAAAATTGTCTTTAGCCAAACCGCTTGCCCGCAGGAATTTAGCCAACATAAAATCGAATATCAGCTGGGGATCACCACTGAAGTCGACTCAGATAAAAGGGACATTCCAGTCGATCCCCTGCAAGCGCTACTGAATCGCCAAACCATTTCTAAAGAAAAATTACTGCAATTACTCGATGGCGAGATCTATCGGCTTAAACAAGAGAACAGCTATTTTGAAATCCTGCGCGCCAGTGAATTACAAAAACTAGAACGTAAGCGTTATTGGCAAAATAAAGAAAAAAGCGATCCTGAATACATCAACGAAATGGACGATATCAATAACCGTTTCAATGCGTTAACTGTGAGCAATAACAGTGCGATGCAGCAACTGAAAGATCGTAAAAGCCAAATCAGTACTGAGGTATCCCCTGAAGAATCAAAACAACCAGAAAAACACTGATCTCATATAAAAGGTTAGTGCTCAGCTTGTCACTCATTCACCAAGTAATTCGACCACTATGGTCGAATTTTTATACTGTTCAAACCGCTCATTGACTCTTCATCCTCTTTAAGGACTGCTGTAGATAAAATCTCCTAGTTCGCCTTTGAACGCGCTGTAATACCGCTAAATAGACCTTGAATTGAGTCAATCCAACAGCACTATTCCCACCATATTTCCTATAATTTGTTTCCCCGAAAAATATCACGCTACAGTCGATGCATTGCTTGATTTTGTTGCAGAATTGTTTAAAAACGGAAGAATAACTTAGCAACGAGTACGACTTAACTACTAGACCAACTAGACTACTCTGCCTAAAAAAATACTCTCTAAAAAATAGATAAAAACAACTGAATCAATTGGATAACGATACATCCATCATTTATCTACAGTGAATCCTTTGCGTAATAAATACCCTTTTGGCCAATTGCGGCATATTAACGGGACTCGTATCTTCAGGGCTGAATTTGGAGTGTCTGTTGTTTTAGGCAACCCAAGATATTTGATGCAAGGAGTCACCCGTGCCAAATACCTCTATACGCTTTTTGGTACCGCTGATCTTGCTCTGTAGTTGTATGACCTCAGCACAAGAGCTGAATGTCAATGAGTTACCCGTAACCCTGCAGGCATTAATGGAACGTTCCGGTCGCGATAACCTTATCGAACTGGTGCAACAAGGCAATGCTAACCAAGGATTACTGTTCCAATCAGGCAACGATAACAAGGCCGATGTGACACAAGTGGGCAATGATAACGATGCGCTAATCACACAGATTGGTTCAAACAATGAGGTGCAACTACTGCAGGTCGGCAGTCGAAATACGGCTTCAGTGACACAAATTGGCAACAACAATCTAGTGCAACTGAACCAACTAGGAAGCGGCAATTTTTCGATTCAACAGATTGCAGACGGTGCTGCAATCTCAATAACTCAATATTAAACAGGGAGCGTCACATGAAATCACAAGCTAAAAAATCACTTATTGCTTTGGCCATTGCAACAGGTTTAAGCGGTCAAGCCTTTGCTGCCAGTACAGTGAGCGAAATTAGCGTAGTACAGTCAGGCCAAGCCCAAGACACCTTAGTCTCACAAACGGGTGGCCTTAACGCTGCAGCAGTTGTGCAAACAGGTAACGATCAAACCGCAACCGTTATCCAAGACGGTGTGTGGCATGAAGCCGCAATTAATTCGACGGGTGCAGAAAACAAAGTCCAGATAACACAACAAGCTGATTGGCATGTGGCAAGTGCAAATGTTGTCGGTGACAACAACAATGTCAATGTGTCGCAAGACGGTTTCTTTAACCAAAGCAGCAATGATGTTACTGGCAACAATAACACTGCAATCGTGAGTCAATTAGGCGAAGTCAACGAAAGCCAAGTTGAAATCACTGGCGTTGAAAACAGCGTATTTGTTGAGCAAGAAGGCGATGCTAACTTTGCAGTATTCCGCGTTGAAGGCAACAACAACGACGGAAAAATTACCCAAGTAGGTGACAACAACCAAGCGGGTCTAATCGCCCTTGATTTAACCGCTAACGTGGGTAACAACAACGACGTTTCTGTTAATCAAGCGGGTAACAATAACTTTGGCGCGGCTAAAGGTATTGCAGGCGACAACAACACAGTAGACATGGTCCAAAAAGGTGATAATCATGTTGGCTTCGTTTACGCTCTTGCTGGCAGCGACAACGATATTTCGATGGTTCAAAAAGGTAACGGCAACACAGCTTATCTTGCTATGACTACGGGTGATGACAACACTGTCGATATTACCCAAAATGGCAGCGGCAACACTATCGGCGATACTTTAGTGGCCGATATCCAAGGTGATGATAACGATATTACTATCACTCAAAAAGGCGATGTAAACGGTGCAGAATTCCAAGTATGGGGCGATAGCAACGACGTTGACTTGAAACAAAAAGGCGATGCTAACTTCGCAACCTTTGGTGCATACGGCACAGATAACGACTTCGATTTATCTTCTAAAGGCAATAACAACGAAATCGTTGCCTTTGCTGATGGTCAAGATAACAGTATTGAAGTTAGCCAAGAAGGTGATACTAACTTTGCCTATGTCGATGCAGTAGGTAGCGATAACGAAGTGGATGTTGAGCAAGATGGTGCTCAAAACGAAGCCGTCATTTCCATTGCTGGCAACAATAATGCCGATGTCACTGCACTGCAAAATGGCGACCTTAACCTTATCGATTTGATTATCGAAGGTGATGAAAACACTGCACAAATTGCTCAATCAGGTAACGGTAACTGGATTGGTGGTGACGCTAGTAGTTCATTTGAAGTAAGCGGTGATAATAACAGCCTGTTGATCACTCAAACAGGTAACGATAACTTAGTACTAGGTTCTCAAGCTGGCAATAACAACAGCATCAGCGTTAATCAATCAGGCAATATGAACGTTGCTACTGTAGTGCAATACTAGTCAATCCTGTTAAAACCACCACAGCTACACTCTTTGGTGGTTTATCAAAAAGGGTGTTGAACAAAAAGCGGGAATGTTTAATCAAACATTCCCGCTTTTCTATTCTGATTAACCAGTAATTATTAACATTAACCACTCAAAGCGAAAAGCTAACGATCAATATCTTTAACTACCTAGCTGCACAGCTCAAAGTGAGTCTGATAGGTTTGTGCCCAACGCAACAACTCAACACGATTACGGGACTGGGTTTTACGGAAGATAGAGGAAATGTGAGCCTTCACCGTATGTTCGCTGATGCACAATCTGTGGGCGATTTCTTTATTCCTCGCGCCACTCGACACAAATTGAATAATAGTGCGCTCACGGGAAGTCAGCATCTGTAGCATAGCCACTGTATCGGAGAGCATCTCATTATTGCCATCGAGCTTTTGTACTACACGACGGAACACTTTACTCAGTAATGTTCTGTCGTACCAAAGTTCCTCTGCCACCATTTTACGCAAACCCGTCAACATCAAATCCAAACGTTGATCGGCAAACAACAAACCACGAATACCGAGTAACATAGCCGACTCTTGATCTAAAGAGTCTCGCTCGACTTGATACAGCGCCACGGGAAAATGTGATACTAAGCGCGAAGCCAGTAAAGGGATCCCCTTGTTATCGAGTGCAGCGCCTTTTTGGGTGATCAGATAAAAACTTCGACGACTCTTATCTAAATCTAATTCCGCCGCATGCTTAACGATACGAGTTTTCAAGCCTATGGATTCAGCGAGTAACGCTAAATGACATGGTGCCGCCATTTGATGTAAAAAAACTAATTCATTAATTGTGCTCAATGACTCTCCTCCCTGAAAAGTATTTTCTATTAGCAAAATGGTATGTTTGACCAGCCTCTTTAGTTAGATTTTTAAACATTCCATTAACCTAGTTGATTCTGACTAGTTAAAGACTGAAAAACATCACCCAAATGTACTATTCCCTTTTAAATCCTAGTAAGTTCGACTAACTGACGGAATATAATTGGAATAACAGCATAAAACTCCATTAGGTTTAACCGACTCACGAAATCTAGTACTTTCAAACTATGAAGACA
>NZ_VXCT01000007.1:0-138213 GCF_052850535.1 Shewanella sp. 1180_01 | reverse complement strand
ACTAAAGGAGCGGTAGTTCAGTTGGTTAGAATACCGGCCTGTCACGCCGGGGGTCGCGGGTTCGAGTCCCGTCCGCTCCGCCAACATAAAGATGAAAGCCTCTACAGCAATGTAGAGGCTTTTTTCGTTGTGGAGAAATTAACATTATTGGTGATATCTCAAGCTGTTATTCGTTCAATTGTCCAAATTTTGTCCCGTCTATTACTGTTTTTCTGATTGAATACTAACCTCTTTTCGCTTAATAAATGCTCCGCCTCACAAGGCTCCACCTGTTTCTTGTCATTTTTAGCTGCTTAATAGGACTTATTTTGATGTGTTTATTGTTAAGTAAATACTTAAATTCCAAGAATGATTGAAATTGAATTATTTGCCCCAAGATAGTCATAAGTGCTGCAGTTTTGTAGCGTCCATCACTGAGGTCAATGCCATGCTTTATGATTTAACGGTTGTACAATTTAGCAAGATGCTGAAAAATTTAAGCGTTATTCTTGAAAAGGGCGAATGCTTCGCAAACCTCAAGAAAGTCGATATGGCGGTGCTATTAAACTCACGTTTAGCGCCGGATCAATTTAACCTTATTCGCCAAGTTCAGATTGCCTGCGATACTGCCAAAATTGGCGTGGCACGTTTGACCGATAACTTAGATACAGTGCCAAAGCACGATGATAGCGAAACGACTTTAGCTGATTTGCAAGCGCGTATTAGCTCAGTATTAGATTACTTAGCGACGTTCAAAGCGGATGATTTTGCTAATGCGGCCACGATCCATGTCTCACAACCGCGTTGGGAAGGAAAATATCTTACGGGTTATGAGTTTGCTATTGAGCATGCGATTCCGAACATTTACTTCCATGTAACAACAGCCTACGCGATTTTGCGCCACAACGGTGTTGAAATTGGCAAGAAAGATTACCTTGGCGCTATGCCATATAAGTCGTAAATCTAGGCTAGATGTAGTACTGTTGCGCAGCCTAATTGTTGCGCAGCAGCGCTTTGCCGCTTGAGCTTACCAACCTTTCTGCATTATCACCTGTTCTTTCTCTACCTATGTTATGCCGCTTTGTCGCTGGAAATTTAGGGCTCGTTAGGGTTCTGTTACGCCGATGAAGTCAATCAATACTCAGTTTTCATTTCGACCTTACGTCTCGATTATTTTTATCCTGTTAGCATGTGATTTAATTTTGTTGGCTTAGGTAAATAATATGAGCCGTAAGTTTATGAGTCGCCAAATTATCTATTACTTAAATAGTGAATGGCGAATTGACTCATTATAAAGATGACCTGTTTGTTCGTTTTGAGCAGGGATTTACTGGAAGAGCCTATTTAAGGTTCTAATTAAAGGAGTTAGCTATGTCTATCGAATCTCAAGCCGTCGAGAGTCCAACGGATGCAACGACAACTAAGAGCAAGAAAGCAAAAAAAGCCGCCATTACTAGTGGTTTGCGCCTCAAAGACAAGTTGACCCAAGACACTCGCCGCCGAATTGAAATTCTGCACGAGCAACGCCAACTATCCAATCGTTTCGGCGTGGATATAGAAATTGACTAAAGCCTTTGGCTTGTCGCTAAGTATTGGATATCACATCTAGATATTTAGCCAGCATGTACAGCTTCACGACGCCCGTCGTGGGGCTTGCTCACTCTCCTTAAACATTCACTTCTTAAATTCATATTCCATTATCGTGACCATCTCGCCCATATAATCTTCCCGTGAAATCTTTGACCAACCAAGCGTTTGATAAAATTCTGCTTTGTCTGCGGTAAACAAATAGATTTTTTGTAATCCGAGTGCTTTGGCATAATCAACGACGGCATTGACTAATAATTTCCCCAAGCCTTTATTTCGATAGTGTGGATTAACATACACATTGGCCAGCCAAGGGCTGAGGTCGGTTCGGGTATCCATATCTGCTGCGGTTAATGAGGAGGAGCCCATGACTTGGTTAGCGTCTTCACAGATAAACATCTTAGGAATGGCGGCGTCGGTGAGGTACTCGCTCATCTGCTCAATGAGTGTGGTGACTGTGGCGTCCGCGGAACTTAAATGTGCCCATTCTTGATGATGCCATTGTGCCAGCTGTGGAATGTGCTGCGGGGCCGATTTTAGGTCGATAACTTTCATATAAATCTCTGACGTGTGTTATGCAAAGGGCTTAATGGTGCGACATAGTGGCACGAATACTTAAGTCCGTTCGCTGGTCTGAATGATGTGGTGGCGTTTGATTGAGCATGGTTTGGCTGAGTATACCGCTTAACTTGGGATCGGCAGAAATACGCTGGCTTCGAGTCCACCTTGTTTCGCGTGGCTAAAGCTAAGTTCGCCCTGATAACTGTCGACGATATCTTTGCAGATAGATAATCCTAAGCCATGGCCTTGGATGCTTTCATCTAGTCGAATGCCGCGCTCGATGATAATCGACAATGCGGCATCGGAGACGCCTTCGCCATCATCGCTGACTATGATCCCATAACCTGCGGTGGCAGCCGTTTGATGCACTATACGGATCTCAATGTTTTTGCGGCTATGTTTGCAGGCGTTATCCAGTAAATTGCCTAAGAGTTCGAGTAAGTCATCGCGGTCAAATGGCATCACTAAGCCACTCGCGTAATGGCTATGAATAATGCGGTCTGGGTAGATACGCTGCATCACTTGAATCAGCGGCGCGAGGTCGTCATCGAGCACGGTATAACGCCCCGGAGTGGACAGGCCGACAATCTTAGTGCGCTTAAGCTCTCTCTCAATGATGTGGTGCAGGTTTGCGAGCACCTTGCTGCCCTCACTCCTCTGTTCCGGTGGAAGGCTTTCTAGGTAGGACTGCAGCCCTTGTAGCGGACGTTTCATTTCGTGGGCTAAGTTACCCAAGGCATTACGAGAGCGTTGTACTCTTTGGCCCAATTGATTGACTAAACGATCTATCTCCTCAATCAGCGGGATGATTTCGCTCGGCATTTGGTCTGGACTGATTTCTTGCCCTTGGGTGCGCATCTGCCGTATGGCTTCTGGCATCTGCTCTAAGGGTTTAAAGCCGCGTTTCAGTAGCTGATACTGCGCTAGTAATAGAATAACAATCGTGAGCAACACGGCCGCGCTAGCAAAGGCTAAAAACTGTACTTGAGTTTGTTCGAGCTCGCTGATGTCTTCTGTCACCCACAGGGTAACTAATTGATCATCTTTGATTACGGCCTGACTGAACATCAGCCAATGTTCTTTGCCGACAAACTCAGTGGCTTGGTGGTGCTCACCCGCGGCCAGCTTTAGCATGTTCACGTTATGGTCGAATAGGGAGCGTGAGCGCAGGGTTTGCTCGCCGATTTGAATCGCAAAATAATGCCCAGAATTAACCCTGTGGTACACATTGGGCAAGCGGTCGGTGGTGAGCGCCCAGGTGCCATCGGGATTGTTATTCAGGGCGGAGATCAGGCTGTCGGCATCGTGTTGCAATCGCGAGGCAACAAAATCTTGGGTCAATATTTGGATACCTTGGTACAGAAAATACAGTAACAGCACCATGGCAAAGGTGAGCGTGATCAGCAGATTGCGCGTCAGATAACCCTTGAGTGAATACACGCCTTTTACTCCTTGAGTCGATAACCTTGGCCGCGACGGGTTTCGATATAATCCTTGCCTAAGCGCTGACGCAGGCGGTTGACGTACACTTCGATGACATTGCTGTCTTTGATTTGATCTTCTTCGTAAATGCGTTCACTGAGCTCTGACTTAGAGACGATTTTGCTGGGATTGACCATTAAATAATGCAGTAGGCGATATTCAATCTTAGTCAGCTCTATCACTTCACCTTCGACATTGGTGACGGCTTGTTTGTCGACATCGAGGGAAACGCCCGCATGTTGCAACACATTGTCGGCGCGGCCAAAGTGGCGGCGGATCAACACTTCGAGCCTTGCGAGTAGTTCTTCGATGTGAAAAGGCTTGCCGAGGTAATCATCGGCACCCGCCTTGAGGCCATCGACCCGCTCGTGCCACGCATCGCGGGCGGTGAGGATCAGCACAGGCATGGCTAAGCCTTTTTGTCGCCATTGGCCGAGGACGTGTAAACCGGGTTTGCCTGGTAAACCGAGATCGAGGATCACGGCTTCGAAGTTTTCTTCTTCGCCTAAAAAGGCACCGTCGATACCATTATCGGCGTGCTCGACGGTATAGCCAGCCTTGTTAAGGGCGGGAATGAGGCGCGCGACCAGATCGGTATCATCTTCAATCAATAGCAAACGCATCAGTCGACCTTTTCCTTTAGCCACTCGCCGGTTTTGGCGTCAATCTTGATTTCATACACTATGCCATCGTCACGAAGGATTTCGAGCTCGTAGATGATCCTTCCATGTTTTTGCTCGACTTCGAGATCGAGCAACCGTCCCTTTAGCCGTGATTCATAGCGTTGCATTATGGTGTCGAAGGGCAAAACCTTGCCCTCCTTAACCCACTCTACCACCTTGTTTGAAAGATCATCGTCGTGGGCATTGCAGCTGCTAATCATCCCAACGGCCAAAGCCAGGAATATTAACGGTATCTTCATCGAATATGCCCTTCTCTGCGAGGTTGTGACAATTGCTGCATTGACTGAATGAGCCGACTTTGGGGTTATCTTGCACCATACGTCTTGGGATCTCATCGTGTTTGCGAATAAAAAATGCCTGTTCTGTGATCTTCTGCGGCCCAGCGCCTGCAAGTAGTGGCGTGCTGTTTTTCATCACCTTACCATTTTGCGCCGCATGTTGAACCAGATATTCCTCAATTCTAGCAGTGACTTGAGGGGCTAGGCTGGCGTTGTCACCAAAGTGATTCTCAAGATTTGCGGTAATGGCGCGCCACTTGTCGGCGGGGAGTAAGTTCGCGGGGTAAGCCATGTGGCAGCTGCCACATTCTGCCGTATATTCCGCATTTTGTGGAATGGCGCGGCTAAGCCCGCGGCCATCGTCCGCATAGCCTGTGCCGGTTAAGGTTAGGCTGACACCGATAACGCCAATGGCTAATGCCGCAGCTGTGAGTGATGAACCTAAGAACCAACTAATAGGGTGTGCTTGTTTAGTCATGACATCTTCCTTTTTGTGCCGTTACCTTCTGTGGAAGGTATTGAAATTAATTGATCTAATTGAATGAGTTATAAGGTCTAAATTTGGCGGTTATTGCAGGCTTAACCAGAGTAAGGCATCGCCTTTTTCCTGCAGAGTGCAGTCGCGTTTAAAGGTCCAGTTACAGTTACGGGTAAACCATTTCTCGATTTTGGCTGAGTCGGTTAACCGATCTGCGGTAATCGACGGCGCCATAGGGTCAATGGGTTTACGGGTGTTTTGGTGCATCCCCATGTCGGTGACTTTAGCGGTATGGCAACTGGCGCAGCTACGACCGTCCATGTCCTGTAGCCAAAGCTTTTGTCCTGCGGCGGCGGTAAAGGGTCCAGCGCCTTGGGCTTGATAGCTTTGCAGTTGCGTGCCGATGCGCTCAGCGCTCATTGGCAGGCTTTGCACTTTACTGTTGGCGGCGCTAACGCTAGTCAGCAGCAAGGTGGAAATCGCGACGATAGCAAGGTGACTTTTATTCGTGTGTCTGGTGAATCTGTTCATAGGGCATTCCTTTTGGCTGGATGTCTTGTTGCTAAGCAAAATGGCTAATGGATTAATCTTCTTGTTTCACAGGGCGTTGTTTCTTGCCCGTGACCATGGCTCTGACTAAGTTTTCTTTGTGTAGCAGGCTGCTGACGATGACGCCGCCAACATGGATGACCACAAGGAACACTGTGAAGTTGGCAAAGAATTCATGGACTTCTTTTATGGCGCCTTCGGGCCAAGTGGCGAAAAAGCTTGTGGCTAATGGGCCGTGTCCGTCGGTGGCGTACAGTGCCATGCCTGAGAATCCCGTGATGGCGATGCTGGCAATCAAGGCCACTATCATCATTGCTCCAGCGGGGTTATGGCCTATGTAGTCTTTGGCTTTGCCTGTGATGAGCCCTTTGAGGTACACCAGCACTTCTTTAGGGCGAGTGATAAAGTTGCTAAAGCGCGCATTGTGGGTACCAATCACGCCCCACAGTAGACGAAACACCAGTAAAATTAAGATGCTGTAACCTGCGTAACTGTGGATGGTCATCCACTCGTCTTCGCCTTCAGTAAGGTAGGCTAAGGTGAAAAAGCCGACGAGAGACCAATGGAATATGCGGATCAACAGGTCCCAGACTTTGATGGTTTGCAGTGTGTTTGATGACATGGTGTGACGCTCCTAAGTGGGTTTAGGTGTAGGCTACTTAACCCAAACTTAAACCTCGCTTAAATTTTGAGGTGCGAACATTCAGTGAGTTAGTGGGGTTAAGTGGCGCGCTTGCTCGGGTGACGAGTCTTAAATTCCAACGAAAACTCGCTTGTTAACCTCTTGGTATTACGGTAGATTCTGCCACCTCAACCGAGTGAAGTTAGGGACTAACTTATCTATGTCTACCGCCGTTATTCGCGCTTTCATCAGCCGCAATCCGAGTCGTAAATCCTTTTTTATTTATGCCGTTTTATTATTTTTGACTGAAGTCTTAATCGCTTTATATGCGCCTGCGGGTTTTATTCGTGGTTTTGTGGGCGATGTATTGGTGGTGATTTTGCTGTTTTGCATGGCGCGCGTTGTCGTTCCTTTTACCTATCCAGTAGAAAATACCGCAGCAAAAAACACCGGCGATGGCATTAAGCGCTTATTTCAAACTCCTTGGCTGGCACTTGCGGTATTGCTGTTTGCCTTTGCTATCGAGTTTGGCCAGTATTGGGGCTTAGTCGATAAGCTAGGTTTAGGCGGAAATCGCTTGGCGCGGATAGTGATAGGTAGCCATTTTGATCCACTCGATCTCGTGGCATATTTTGTCGGTTACTTGATCTTATTGGGTTGTTATTGGAAAAGCCGCCAGCCCTAGTGATTTGAATCCGCAAGAGCCACGCGACATGTGTGTTCGCGGATAGGCGAGATAAGTGGGGTAAAGGATGCAACCGATAACGGGGTTTTCACTGCTAACAGTACGTACTGATGGACTTGAGCTTAATCCACTGAAAATGCCTTTGTATTTCAATGGCCAACATACTCATACCTTTATTGCAGGCTTAGTGATTGAAGGCCAATATCGCTGCGTTTTACCTAATAAAACCTCGGGGTATTTGGTCATCACTTCTTTTGATTGTCCCTTCGAAGAATCAACCGAGTTTAGTCTGCTCGATGAAGCGTTTAAGCTCATTGCGACGACATCTTTGGCGCAAATGTATGATTCATTCTTACTGCACTCACACTGGCCCATGGCGGATAACCGCTTGCGACTGCACTATTACGGCCAGTTTGTGCTGGATTTAGTCATTACTGCGAGCTGCTCTTGGTTAACAACTCGGCCGAAACTTAAGCTGATTGAAGTTGTTGATCCCCAAAGCGATCCGCAAACGGCCGCCGCTATGGCCGAATTGGATCAGCGTTTAGCAGCCATCGAAAAGTCCCTTTAATGTGGGATTAAAAACGGCGTCATCTGCTGATTTAACCATGCCATAAAGACTTGCAGGCGTTTAGATAAATGCCGCCTGTGTGGGTAGAGCAAGTTTACAGGCATGGGCGGCGCAGGGTAATTTGGCAGGATCTCGACCAACTCGCCAGTGTGTAAATACTTAGCCACCCCTATGCTGGGAACTTGAATGATCCCCAACCCCGCCAAGCAGGCTGAGCTATAGGCATCGGCATTATTTACCGTAATCAATTTAGGCAGTTGGATAGTAAGGCTCCCTTGATGAGTGTGGGGATCTTGATATTCAAAGCCTGAGTCAGTGCCGCCTAATTGGCTTACGTAGTGGACGAGTTTGTGGTTTTGTTGGGTCAAATCTTCAAGGCTTTCGGGTTTACCGTATTTGGCAATATAAGCTGGGCTGACACAGTTCAGCATCTTAAAATGCCCCAGCTTTTTCGCTATTAATCCTTCTTGCTGCACACTGCCGACCCTAATCACACAATCGAACCCTTCGGCAATCACATCTACCTTACGATCTGTGCTGCTTAGTTCAAGCTCGATATGCGGATATTGCTCAATAAATTCAGCCAGTTTAGGGAGCACTAAGTTGCGGGCAATGCCCGTCGACATATCGACTCTGAGCCGCCCAGATACTTGCTCGGCTTGCAGTTGGAACAGGCTTTCTAATTCTTGAAATTCCGCCAATAAACTTTTACAGCGCTCGTAACAGCTCTGGCCATCTTGGGTTAAGCGTACCGTCCGCGTGGTGCGTTGTAACAAGCGCGCACCCAGAAAGGTTTCGAACTGCGCCACCACATTCGACACATGGGTTTTCGATAGACCTAAGCTGACGCTCGCTTGGGTAAAGCTTTGTAATTCAGCGACCCGCATAAAAATTTGCATGGCTTGCAGTCTATCTTGCACGGCGATTGTCCTTTATTGGCTAACAGTCTTAGCATTTATAGTGTGTTTATCTCGTTAATTGCAAGTAATAAGCTGTGTGCAGTTAATTAGGCCTCAAGGCTTAGGTTTCACTTCCAGCGACGATTATAAGGACTGACCATGAACACGACTCCAATTGCACTAATCACTGGTGCTAGCCGCGGTTTAGGTAAAAACACTGCCCTGAAATTAGCGGCGCAGGGGATAGATATTATCCTGACCTATCAAACGAATGCTGCAGCGGCCGCTGAAGTGGTCGCCGAGATTGAATGGCTGGGACGCAAAGCGGTAGCGCTGCCGCTGGATGTGAGCGATAGCGGCTCATTTGCCGAGTTTGCCACCCAAGTGAGCACTGTATTAGCTCAGACTTGGCAGCGGGAGTCGTTTAACTATTTGATTAACAATGCTGGTATCGGGATTCATGTGCCTATGGCGGAAACCAGTATTGAACAGTTCGATACCTTGATGAACATCCACGTCAAAGGACCGTTCTTTTTGACTCAAACCTTATTGCCGCAGCTGATGGATGGGGGAAGCATTGTCAATATTTCCACCGGCTTGACGCGCTTTGCGATTCCCGGATTTGGCGCCTATGCCACTATGAAGGGTGCGGTCGAAACTATGACTAAGTATTGGGCAAAGGAGTTAGGCCCACGGGGTATTCGGGTCAATGTGCTTGCCCCTGGGGCGATTGAAACAGATTTTGGCGGCGGTGCTGTACGGGACAATGAACAGATGAATCAGTTTTTAGCGCAGCAAACTGCGTTAGGACGTGTGGGTTTACCGGATGATATCGGCGGCGCGATTAGTGCCTTGCTATCGCCTGCGGCTGCTTGGATTAATGCCCAGCGTATCGAAGCTTCTGGCGGTATGTTTCTGTAAGTGTTTTTTGTATAAGCATCTGATTTATTGATTTTTAGACAGAAACAAAGAAAGGGCGAATCGCCCTTTCTTGTCTATCACTTCTGCGCTGTAATGATGGTTATTACACTATCGTTATCACGTTTAGCAGAACTGCTAATAACTACTGCTGTAGCAGGTTAGAGACGTCCTTTGAAAACCTCTTAGATAAAACCTCTTAGATATAGCCCTTCACAAAGCTCCTTAGAAGAAACCTAAAGGATTCACATCGTAACTTACCAAGAGATTCTTGGTATTTTGATAATGGTTGAGCATCATCTTATGGGTTTCGCGGCCGATGCCGGATTTTTTATATCCACCAAAGGCGGCATGGGCAGGATAGGCGTGGTAACAGTTAATCCACACGCGGCCCGCTTGAATGCCGCGTCCCATACGTTGAGCCGTGTTCATATCCCGTGTCCACACGCCAGCACCTAAGCCGTACTCAGTATCGTTGGCGATCGCTAAGGCTTCGGCTTCATCTTTAAAGGTGGTGACCGAAATGACAGGGCCGAAGATTTCCTCTTGGAAGATACGCATCTTATTGTGGCCTTTCATTATCGTCGGGCTGATGTAATAGCCTTCGCTTTGGCCGCCATCGAGTTGGCAAAGTGTGCCGCCCAGTAGCACTTCTGCGCCCTCAGCCTTACCTATGGCCAAGTAACTTAAGATTTTATCGAACTGCTCTTTAGAGGCTTGAGCACCCACTTGAGTGTCTGTATCTAAGGGATCGCCTTGCTTAATGGTTTGCGCGCGGACGAGCACTTTTTCGATAAAGCGATCGAAAATCGACTCTTGGACTAGCACCCGTGATGGGCAAGTACAGACCTCACCTTGGTTAAAGAAGGCCAGCAACATGCCTTCGACGGCCTTATTTAAATATTCGTCTTCATGGTCCATCACATCGGCAAAAAACACGTTAGGCGACTTGCCGCCAAGCTCAACGGTCGATGGAATTAAGGATTCGGCGGCGCATTTTAAAATGTGATAGCCAATTTCGGTGGAGCCCGTAAACGCAAGTTTAGCGATGCGTTTGCTGGTGGCCAGTGCTTGTCCTGCTTCGGCACCAAAGCCGTTGACTACGTTAAGAATACCCGCGGGTAATAGGTCTTCAATCAGTTCGAGTAAGACCAGAATCGAGACTGGCGTTTGCTCTGCAGGCTTGAGTACCACACAGTTACCCGCCGCCAGCGCAGGGACGATTTTCCATGCGGCCATCAAGAGCGGGAAGTTCCAAGGAATGATCTGCCCGACCACGCCCAAAGGCTCTGGGAAGTGATAACTGACTGTGTTGCCGTCGATATCGGCGGCGCTGCCTTCCTGTGCGCGGATACAACCCGCAAAGTAGCGGAAGTGATCGACGAATAAGGGTAAGTCGGCGTTTAAGGTTTCACGCACCGCTTTACCGTTTTCCCAAGTTTCGGCGACGGCTAAATATTCGAGATTTTGTTCGACCCGATCGGCAATGCGCAGTAACAGGTTTGAGCGTTCGGTGACTGAGGTTTTACCCCATGCTTCTTTAGCTGCGTGGGCGGCATCTAACGCTAATTCAATATCTTGGGCATCGGACCGCGGGATTTGGCAAAAGTTTTGGCCATTTACGGGTGAGCGATTGTCGAAGTATTTACCATTGATCGGGGCGACCCATTTACCACCGATAAAGTTGGCATATTTTTCTTTGAAGTTAACGATTGCGCCTGCGGTTCCGGGTTGAGCATAAATCATAGAATCATTCCTTCTTGTTGATTAGCTTAGTGTTCTCTAACGTAACACTTGAGACTTGCATACCTAAGGTGCATCGCAAGGAGGGGGCCAAACTGGCAAGAGTTGTACACTTGTTGTGCTAACAGTATGATGAAAAGCTAATTTTGCAGATTTGAAACAGTATGGGCACTCAGGGAGTGAGGTGTGTCCTGTGGTCACTTTGTCATCGAACGGCACACTCAAGTGTGCTGAAACGGAACACAGCTCGGGGGAGCACGGCTATGACAGTTAAACCGCATTTACCATCGACACAGGCGTGGTTGGCCGATTCGTGGCAGCGAAGCATTGGCGCTGGCTTGTCCGAGTTTCAGTTACCCCAAGAACTTAGGCTCGATGCTAGCGAACTAAAACAGAAACATGAGCAATATCAAATGCTCATAGCATTAGTGCAATCCCATGCCCTGCCTTTGTTCAATCAGTTGATGGCGCATTCTAATAGCCGACTCTTGCTCAGTGATGCTGAGGGTTATGTGCTCAGGCACTGGGGCGTGAGCCGTTACTCCACAAAATTGGCGGATGTGGCTCTGGATATCGGGGTGAATTGGCTTGAGCAGCACAAAGGCACCAATGCGATAGGGACGGCACTTACCGCCAAACAAGCCGTATCTGTGGTGGGTGAGCAGCATTTTATTCGCCAGAATCGTTTTATGAGTTGCACTGCTTGCCCAATATTTTCCCCCCAAGGTGAGATGCTCGGGGTGATAGATATCACCAGTGAGCAGCAAAGGCACACCCAGCAGACGCTGATGTTAGTGTCGAGTTTGGCGCAGCAGGTCGAGACCGCGCTTTTGTGTCATCTGCCCGATAGCCATTATCGAATCGATTTAGCGGCGCAGCCCAATCTGCTCAGTTCGGGTTGGCAGGGTATAGTAATTGCCGATAGCGATGGCCGCATTGTGGGTTGTAATCCCATGGCTAAACAATTGCTTAATCAAGCTAAGGTGGGGGATAGCGTAGAGCAGTACTTAGGCGATAATTGGAGCCGTGCGGGTGGTTTTAATCAACATTTAGCTTTGCATTTACAGACTCAACCCTTAAATATTCCCAACGCCAAGAGTCGGGTGGAGATGAGCAATAAATCGCTCACTCAACTGGGCGTGCGATTTCGCGATCCTCAACTTGAGCGCGCATGGCAACATGCCAATAAGGTGATCACTAAGCAAATTCCGCTGTTAGTGCTTGGTGAAACAGGCGTCGGTAAAGAGCAGTTTGTTAAAAAGCTCCACGCCCAGAGTGTGCGGCGCAGCGAGCCCTTAGTGGCGGTGAACTGTGCGGCATTGCCTGCAGAGTTAGTCGAATCTGAACTCTTTGGTTATCAGGCGGGCGCGTTTACTGGGGCAAATCGTACTGGATTTATCGGCAAAATTCGCCAAGCCCACGGCGGCTTCTTGTTTTTAGATGAAATTGGCGAAATGCCGCTGGCAGCTCAGAGTCGTTTACTTAGGGTATTGCAAGAGCGCGAAGTGGTGCCCGTTGGCAGTAATCAAAGTTTTAAAGTTGATATTCAAATCATTGCCGCGACCCATATGGATTTGGAGCAACAAGTGGCGCAGGGGCTGTTTCGGCAGGATTTATTCTATCGATTGAATGGTCTGCAAGTACGTTTACCTGCGCTACGTGAGCGGCAGGATATCGAGCGCATTATCCATAAATTGCATCGTAAACATCGCATTGAGCCGCAGGCGATCTGCCCTGAGTTGTTAGGGCAGCTGATGCAACACGACTGGCCCGGCAATTTGCGTGAGCTGGATAATCTTATGCAAGTCGCGTGTTTAATGGCTGAAGGTGATGACACTTTAACTTGGCTGCATTTACCCGATTATCTTGCACAAAAATTAGCGTGCGAGCCGTTAAAAGTGGATCCGTTAAATGCACAGCTGTTAAATGAAGAGCAGCCGTTAGGTGAAGAGGTTAAAACCGGTCAAAACTCTGCATCACATCTGCTGGCTGGCAAAGTTGTGAGTGGCAAAGTTACGAGTGGCAACAGTGCGACGCTGCCAACTGCCACTGCGGTTCAATCGGATTCTCTCCACGATGCGATTTATAGCAATGTGCTACAGGCATACCAAGCCTGTGATGGCAATGTGAGCCAATGCGCCAAGCGTTTGGGGATCAGCCGTAATGCCTTGTATCGTAGATTAAAACAAATGGGACTTAAGGGTTAATGTTAGCTCGCGACGCTTATCACTAAGTGTAATAAACAACGCAAAGCTCGCTTATCACGCCCATGACTAACCAATTCGCAATGGACTAAAACTGTGAGATTTTAGTCCATAAACTCAGATTTCGGAGTCAGGTAAAATGAGGTCTTGTTGTAGCTTATTCATGCCTAATAGGTTTTATTGATTCATATAATCGATAAAGATCCTTTCTTTTAATTATAAATTCAGAACTATACTGCGGGCAGGCAGAAAAGAGCTTGGCGTTATGCATAGAGAGGAACTGTTATGCATCTGACTAAAAGCCTTTTAATTATTTCTATGGGTCTGGCATTAAATGTACAGGCTCAAACTTTACCAACAAATACCCTGACACGTGACAATGGCGCCCCTGTGGGTGATAACCAAAACTCCACCACAGCGGGCAGTAATGGCAGCGTGTTATTGCAAGATGTGCAGCTTATTCAGAAGCTACAACGCTTTGCCCGTGAACGTATTCCTGAACGGGTTGTTCATGCCAGAGGCACAGGTGTGCACGGTGAGTTTGTATCGAGTGGTGATTTTAGTTATCTGACTCAAGCGGCACCCTTTGCACAGAAAGGCAAAGTCACGCCTGTGTTTGTGCGTTTTTCTACTGTTATCCACTCAAAAGGTTCGCCAGAAACGTTGCGCGACCCCCGTGGATTTGCGACCAAATTTTATTCGGACCAAGGTAACTGGGACTTAGTGGGTAATAACTTACCCGTATTCTTTATTCGCGATGCGATCAAGTTTCCAGATATGGTGCATTCGCTCAAACCATCGCCTGTGACCAATATGCAAGATCCGAATCGTTTTTTCGATTTTTTTAGCCACGAAGCGGGCTCGACCCATATGTTGACTCAGGTTTACAGTAACTTAGGTGTACCTGCCAGTTATCGAGAAATGGACGGTTGGGGCGTGCATGCTTACAAGTTTATTAACCAAGACAAGCAAGTGAAATACGTTAAGTTTCACTGGAAGAGTCAGCAAGGTGTAAAAGGCTTACGCCCTGATGAAGTGGTTAAGGTACAAGGTCAAAACTTTAATCATTTGACCGATGATCTCTATGGCGAGATCAATAAAGGTAATTTCCCTAAATGGGATTTATACGTCCAATTACTCGACCCAAGTGAGCTGAATAAGTTTGATTACAACCCGTTAGATGCCACTAAAGTATGGCCAAATGTGCCTGAACAAAAAGTCGGTACTATGACGCTTAATCGCATGCCAGCAAACTTCTTTCAAGAAACTGAGCAAGCGGCATTTGCGCCATCGAATTTGATCCCTGGGATTGAGCCTTCGGAAGACAGATTATTGCAAGGTCGTATGTTCTCCTACGCCGATACTCAGCTGTATCGACTCGGCGCGAATTTGTCGCAATTGCCGATTAATAAACCCTTAGTGGCGGTGGCAAACCACAACCAAGAAGGCGCGGGCAATATGGGGCATACCCAGTCCGATGTGAATTATCAACCGAGCGTACATTTAGCCTTGGCCGAAGATAATCGTTATCGTGCGGTAACGACTGCGCTCAATGGCACAGTGCAACAAACGGCTATTAGCAAGCAGGATAACTTTAGCCAAGCGGGCGTTTTTTACCGCAGCTTGAGCAAGCAAGATAGAGCCGATTTGATCACTAACTTGGCAGGTGACTTAGGCAAAGTGAACGATGCAAAGGTGAAACATCAAATGCTGAGTCACTTTTATCGTGCAGACCCAGAGTTTGGTGAGCGCTTAACCAAGGCCGTAAAAGGTGATTTGGCCGACGTTAAACAGCGTTCAATTTAACGCATCATTTTAGAGCGATTTGGTGCAGATTCGCGTTAAACCGCTCAAACCCAGTAAGTCCCGCAAGGCGTAATCAAGCTCTTTTCTGCCCAGTTTAAGAGGGCGTCTTGCGGGCATTTCGTCACCTCTTATTGTTTTAATCTCTATTTTTGCTGCGCGGGAGTTATTGATGAAACACAATATTACGATCTTATTATTGATGATTGCGGCACTGAGTATGTCGGTCGTGATGGGCGCAGGTTCGGCTCAGGCATCCGCAACTGTCAGCCAAGCGGACGAGCCCGATACTGCACAAGTGCAATTGCTGGTGGACTATTATTTTGCTGCCGCGCGTACTGGCGATATCACAGTGCTTGAGCATTTTCTCGATGCGGGCTTCCCTATTGACCAGAGAAATAGTCAAACCTATACCGCGCTAATGGTGGCGGCTTATAACGGCCAAGAGGCTGCAACGGATTTATTGCTTGAGCATGGTGCTGATGCTTGTTTGCAAGATAAGCGTGGTAATACGGCAATGATGGGCGCTGTGATTAAGGCCGAATTCAATATTGTAAAGCGGCTATACGCGAAAGAATGCGATGCGAACCTAACGAATAATGCCGGAATGACCTTGACTGAGTTTGCCCGTTACTGGGGTCAAAGTGGCGCTTTACAGCAGGCGAGTTTAAAGCCATAAAGACGCTAGATCTTGCGCCCGATCACTCTTGGTCATTATCTTTAATCTGTTTAGATCTCAGCATTTACTATTAGCAATAAGTCTGCTTGTTAATGATGTCTATGCCTTTTATGGTAACTTTTTGAATATCGTTTAATACGGTTTGGCCTTCGGAGAGCGATTTATGTTTGATGCCTTACTACTGATGCAAGAAGATAAACGTACGTTTGCTCAAGTTTCACAAATCACAGAAGCTGATTTGCCAGAAGGGGAAGTCTTGGTTGATGTCGCCTATTCCTCGCTGAATTATAAAGATGGTTTAGCTGTGAGCGGTGCTGGCAAAATCATTCGTCAGTTTCCTATGGTACCAGGCATCGATTTTGCGGGGGTCGTGCGCGAATCGACTGATGCAAGATACCAAGTTGGCGATCAGGTGATTTTGACGGGCTGGGGCGTGGGCGAAAACCACTGGGGTGGTATGGCGCAAAAAGCGCGAGTTAAAGCCGACTGGCTGGTGCCCATGCCGCAAGGTTGTGATGCCGCTAAATCCATGATGATAGGCACTGCTGGGCTTACGGCGATGTTGTGCGTGCAAGCGCTGCAACAGGCTGGGATAACACCGCAAAGTGGGGATATTCTTGTCACAGGTGCCAGTGGTGGTGTGGGTTCTGTGGCGGTGACTTTGTTCGCCAATGCTGGCTATCGCGTGGTTGCCTGCAGTGGTCGGGTCGAGCAAAATGCACCTTTATTGAAGGAGCTTGGTGCCGCAGAAGTGATTGATCGCAGTGAGCTTGAACAAGATGCTAAGCCGCTTGAGGCGCAGTGCTGGGCGGGTGTGGTCGATACCGTTGGCAACAAGATCCTCGCCAAAGCATTAGCGCAAATGCAATACGGTGGCGCCGCCGCTATCTGTGGTTTAGCGGGCGGTTTTGCATTACCCACAACCGTTATGCCGTTTATTTTACGGGGTGTGAGTTTACTGGGAATCGACTCTGTTTCTTGTCCATTTGAGAAGCGAAAAGCGGCGTGGGAAGCTGTGATTAAAGCACTGCCTGCACATTTCTATCAGCAAGCTTGCCAGCAGATTTCATTGGCAGAGGTGCCTGATTTCGCGAATAAAATTATCCAAGGTCAAGTCACGGGGCGTGTATTAGTTAAGCTGTAATTTAATACTATTTCGTTAAAGTTAGATTTAACGAATCTCTCTACTTTAAATAAATGGCAACACTAATGTGTTGCCATTTTCGTATTCCAATCATAAAGCGGATTTATGTCTATTTAGTTTTCACTCTGTTTTGAATTCACCATTTGGAATGGTTTCCATAATGCAGTTTAAGTCATTTTTTTAGACAAAACTGAAGTTGGTTAATGTTTCTGCCATGTTGTTTATTTGTAGCGGAGGCAACTTTTGATGCACTCACGTTTTGGAATGCATTCCATCGTTATGATGTTTATGTCTATTAAAACAACAAAGGTGATGACAGATGAGTAATGCAAATCTGCTAGGACGCCGTAATTTCATCAAAGGTTTAGGTGTCGCTACTGGCGTAGCAATGGTATCGCCTGTGATGGCAGTTTCTGAGAAAGCTGACGGTATTAAGTGGGATAAAGAGATTGAAATTCTAATCGTGGGTTCAGGTTTTGCTGGATTAGCGGCTGCAATTGAAGCGACGCGCAAGGGCGCAAAAGATGTACACATTTTCGAGAAAATGTCTTACTTCGGTGGTAATTCTGCAATCAATGGGGGTTTATTCGCAGCCCCAGGCACACCAATGCAGAAAAAAGAAGGAGTGGAAGATTCAGTTGAAAAAATGGTTGCGGATCAAATTGCCTCTGGCCGCGGTATTGCTGACGAGAGCTTATTACGGCATGTGGCTTCACATGCCGTAGAGGCGCTGCAAATGACGTTGGATGCTGGAGCTGAATTTCATCCATATTTGCAGCAATTAGGTGGTCATTCTGTTGCTCGAACTTACCAAACGAGCGTGAGTTGTGGTGCCGGTATTACGCAACCACTCTTAAAAGAGTGCCGCCGATTGGGTGTAAAGACCCATAACCGCGCTAAGTTCGAAGGCTTTTTATTGGGCGATAAGGGTAATGTTGTCGGCGTGAAAATGCGTGAAAACTATCACTTTGGTGAGGATCAGCCTGGAAAAGTGCTAAATATTTGCACAAAACGTGGCGTGATTATGGCGACTGGAGGGTTTGCTCAAAATATCGATTTTCGTATGGCACAAGATCCGACACTGACCTCTGAAGTAGGTTGTACCAATGCGCCTGGCGCTACCGGTGAGGGCATGTTGGAAATGTTCCGTTTAGGGGCTGTACCTGTCCATCTTGCCCATATCCAATCTGGACCATGGGCTTCGCCTGATGAAGGCGGCTTTGGCTATGTATCTAATTATTCGATTTTTAACTTTCCTCATTCAATTGCCATTAACTGTATGACAGGTAAACGCTTTATGGATGAGATTGCGGACCGGAAAACACGAGCCGATGCAGAGTTGGCATGTCGTGATGCTAAAGGTGAACCGCTTCCTCCCATTTTAATTACGAGCTTTAAAGACTCTAAGCAGCATCCTAATACTGCCAAAGTACTTAAATATAACGTGGGTTGGAAGTTCGACACTCTTGAGGAATTAGCGAAACACTTTGGCGTACCACTCGAGTCATTAAAAGCGCAGATTGAAGAATACAACAGCTATGTCAAAACGGGTGTTGATAAGCAATTTAGCAAGAACATGACAAAAGCTAAGGATAAATATATTGAAGCACCATTTACCGTAGTTCGTTTATGGCCAAAAGTGCATTACTGCCAAGGTGGTGTGCAGGTCAATACTAAGGCGGAAGTGAAAGACAGCCTTACGGGTCAGCCTATCCCTGGTTTGTATGCTGCAGGCGAAGTCTGCGGCGGTATTCACGGCGTTAGCCGTTTGGGTAGCTGCTCAATTCCAGAATGTATGGTGATGGGTATGACTGCCGCCCGTAGCATGATGCAAGCCTAAGTGGCCAGTAAATAAGAGGAATCAATAATGAAAATGCTAAATATTGTACTCGCGCTGGTCTTAGGTGGCTTGGTGAGTCTGTCAGCTCAAGCCGTTGAGCAACGCCCTTGGCATAAAGAAGTCATTGGCAAAGATTGTAAGGTATGTCATGACAATGGCATCAAACAGTTCCCGTCGGATCAAGCCTGTTTACAGTGCCATGATGTGGACGATTTAGCCAAGAAAACGGCTCGTAGTGAAGAGGATAAGTGGCAGAATCCCCATAATAACCTTCACTATGGCAAAGACTTACCTTGCCAAGAGTGTCATGGTGAGCATAAAGCTAAAAAGCCTTTATGCAGCAACTGTCACACGTTTAAGTTTGATAAGCACCAAGAGTAATCTCCACCTCTAGGCCCATTGAGAAATGGGCCTATCTTCGATTTTCTCCTCCACCTCAGGAATGGGGTTTACTATAAAATGCAACGCCTTCCGCAACAGTCGTTTAAGTAAGCCGAAGTGCCCGATAGCGGCACTTCATCGTCTCTTACGCAAGGGCTAGTTGTCGTTGGCTTCTGCTAGATTTTCGACGTTGGCTTTGATTAGTGTGATTAACTGCTGGGTAGCGTCAGTTTGCGTGTTGGGATTGAGATACAGGGCTTCGTTAAACACTGGTAGCACAGGCAGGTGGTGCTCGACAGGATCTAAGATCTGCATATTGTTATCAATGCGAAACTCGGCAATGGGCGCAATTGCGAGATCGTTTTCTACCGCCATACATAAGGCCTGTGGCGATGGTGTCGATAACAATACATTTATCGGCCGCATCGTGAGCTGATGATTCGCAAATACTTGCGCACGAATGGGGCAATTCTCTGGGTACAGTGCCATCGGAATCGTTTCGCGCTTGTGGGCATTGCCCGCTTTAGCTGCGACCCAGTGAAACTTGCGCTCAAACAGCAGTTCACCATGGGCAGGTGGCAGCCAGTGAGTGGCTACAATTAAGTCAAATTCCCCTTGGTGGAGGCGTTTAAATAGATTACCACTGACATCGGTATCTATTACCAACTCTATACAGGTGAACTCTCGTATAAATTCCAATAAGCAGCTACTGAGGTAGCGCTTAATATAATCGGTCGGCACCCCAAGGCGGATTATCTCTCGGTTTTGGCAATCTTTAAGATCATCTAGCGCTTGGGAGTTGAGCTGCATCATTTTGTATGCGTAGTTAAGTAATGTCTTACCCGAATCGGTGAGCGTTACCCCTTTATTGTCGCGCAGCAATAGAGGCTGTCCGACACTCTCTTCCAGTTTTTTTATCTGCAAGCTTAATGTCGATTGCGTTCGACAGATCTGATCGGCAGCTTTAGATAAATTGCCGCATTCTGCAACAGCGATAAAACTTTCGAGTAATTCGATTTTTAACATGGGGTATTGAGTTTGCTCATAGTGGTATCAGTATTACTCAATATCGACTGGTCACAAACCCTGTTATCGTTTGATTGTGAGGTTGCAATGTTTTTGTTTATTGAAATGTGACGGGGTCGCTATGAGTAGCTGGGAACAAAGAACGGATTATCTTGTTGAGGTTGCGCAGCGATGCCTTAGGGGGCATCAAAGTTTTGATTTGTACCGTTCTCATCTTGTTGCTGCGAGTCAAATTTCCAAAGGAACCATCTATAATCATTTTACAACAGAGGCTGATCTAGTGGTCGCTGTAGCTTGTGCTCAATATCAGGATTGGTTGATTTCGGCGAAGCAGGATCGGCAGCAATATAGTGATCCTTTTGAGTGTTATCTGTTTCATCATTGCCAGCGCTTACATGATGTTTTAGCCCATAAGCGTTTCGTGATAGAACGCGTAATGCCTAATCAAGAGTTGTTGCAGCAAGCCTCGGAGGTTTATCGTCATCGATTTAGTGATTTGCTGGATCAATATAAAAAATGGAATAAAAACATAATTTTATCCGTTGGTGAACGCCCCGGGTTTGATCGTTATGAATTACTCAAAAATTATATTCGCGGTACGATGATCAACAGCGATGATGGCAGCAAACAATGCGGCGATGTGCAGACCTATTATCAATTTAGCTATGCGATGGGTCAGTTGATGGGACATTCGGATAAGCGAATTCCCACCAAACAAAAATTTACCGATTGGCTATTACAGCTACATGGTCAAGCTGCTACCTCGGCAGCGTGATCGTCACTTCAAGTCCGGTTGGGATACGGTTCTCGGCTTTAATCTTACCCTTGTGGGCGGTAATCGCCGCTTCAGTGATTGCCAGCCCAAGTCCCCAGCCACCGCTTTCTCTTTGCCGTGCAGAGTCAGGGCGATAGAAGGGTTTGAAAATGGCATCGAGTTCGGCGGCATCTATGCCTGGTCCATCGTCTTTTATCGTGATTTTTACTTGATCAGCTGTTGCACTTGCCTGTAACTGAATGTCGCTTGCGGCATAGCGAATTGCATTACGCAGCAGATTTTCAATCGCGCGGGAAAGTGATTTAGGAAAATGCGCTAACTCAATTTCTTCATCGATATCGATAGTAATGCTTTTACCTTGCTGTTCTGCTTCAAATTCCGCATCGTCTAAAACTTGGCTCAGGGATTCTGCCAAGCCTAAATGCACTTTGGTTTCGTTAGTGCTGAGCTTGACCCGCGAGAGTTCTAACAATTCACTGATAAGCTTTTCGAGTTGCTCGGCTTCATAACCTATGCGTTCAGTTTCGGCGGTTTGTTGACCTTTTTTACGGGCGAGGGCTAACGACAATTGTAAACGGGTGAGCGGGGTACGTAGCTCATGGGAAATATCGCCCATCAATCTCTGTTGATTGTTCATCATAGATTCGATGGAGTCGGCCATGCTATTGAAGGCCTTAGCTAATTGGCCTATTTCATCTTTACGCTGTGTAGTGGACTTATCGACACGATGACTTAAGTCACCCTCTGCGAGGGCATTAGCACTCTTTTTAAGTGAATTTAATGCTTTACCTAAATGCCACGCGAGCAAGCCACATAATAATCCTGATAGGAAAATTGCTAGGCTTAAAGTTAATAACTTATTTTCGGCGAAGAAGAAAAACCAAGGCCGCGGATGGTTATCCGGCAGCCGGCCGTAGAGTGAATACGTCTCGGCGCCCAGATTGAATTGAAAGGGGCCAAACACCAACTCATCTTTAAATTGATGGCTAATCGGTTGTTTTTCTTCATCTGCCATCAGCATAAAGCTGCGCACACCGCGACTCACCCTGTGGGTGTTGATCACTTGGCCTTGGCTGTTGACAAGATAAACCCGCAGAGGTTTGCCTTCCATGTCTCTGTGTCTTTCCCAGCGGCGAAGAAAATCGGACTCCAGTAAGGCGGGGTTTTCTTGAATGCGCTTAGCTATAGTCGATAGGACTTTTTCAAGGTGAGGTGGCAGCGGCGCACGATCGTGACTCTGCTGCAGCAAGGGCAACAGACCGACCAAGGCAATGATTAGTGAGCTGCAAAGCCAGAATCCGAGCAATAATTTGATAAATAAACGATTAGGCACAGTCGATACCGCCATTAAGGGAGCCAAATATAACCTTTTCCACGGATGGTTTTCACCCTTGGCCGACCATCGCTACGCTCGGGGAGTTTTTTACGTAGATTCGATAAATGCATGTCTAAGCTGCGATCGAAGGGCATGAGTTTTTTGCCGAGTACTTTCTCGTTTAACTCTTCCTTGTTCATCAACTCGCCAGCGTGCAGTGCAAGGGTGTGCAGCAGAGTGAATTCTGTGCCTGTGAGTATGATTAATTGCTCATTACAGTAAGCTTCTTGGCGCGATGGATCTAAGCGCAGATCGCCAAACTCTTGGGCTGGCGCGGCATGGATTTCTTGGGTTGTTAAGTTCGAACGACGAATAATGGCGCGGATACGGGCGATTAACTCTCTGTCATTAAACGGCTTTGGCAGATAATCATCGGCGCCAATTTCAAGCCCAACAACGCGATCGATTTCATCGCCGCGAGCGGTCAGCATTAATACTGGCGTTTGCTTGTGCTGACGCAGTGCACGCAGCACTTCAAAACCGTTTAATTTAGGCAGCATGACATCGAGTAAGATCAGATCGTAATCCGCACTCAGTGCCAGATCTAAACCCTGTTTACCGTCGTAGGCCAAGGTTAATTGAAACCCTTCTAACTCGAGCAGTTGCCCTAGTAGCTCCGATAAACCCAGATCGTCATCGATTAATAATATCCGACTCATACTGTTCCTTAATCTCTGTAATGTGGCCTGGGTGCCCGTTTACACAGGCACTTTTAGCGCTTTGGCTGAGTATACCTGTTTTGATGTCAATTGCTGTGTAGCAATGTAAGCCAAAGTAAAGAATAGAGAATCAGTCGTTTGCTGTTGCAACTTTACAGTGATTTACTCAGGCAACGTCCTCACTTACATATAGGGGTTTAGACTGGAAGGGTCGAAAGTGACTCGGCTTAAAAGGGTCGTCACTGTGTCTTATTACTTGCAATATTAAAGTTGAACCACTGAGGTTAACACTATGAAAACATTATCACCTTTGAAAGCGAGCCTGTTTGCAATTCTAGCGAGTTCTGCGGTTTTCGCGACGACAGTCAATGCTGAACCTATGGACGGTGGCTGTGATTTCTCCCGTTCTGAATTCCATAAAGGCGACCGCATGATGGGCGATCGTATGGAACATGGCGGCCGACATATGGATAAGCGTGGCTTGCATCGTATGTTTGAAGGGCTGGATTTAACCGATGCCCAAAAAGCTGATATCAAAAAGCTGTTTGCCGATCAGAAAGCCGCGCGTGCCGATAGCCGCCCAACGAAAGAGCAGCGTTTGGCCCATCGCACTGAAATGCAGGCCTTGATGACGGCCCCTAATTTTGATGAAGTGCAAGCCAAGGCACTGATGAGCGCGCAGCAAGAACAGCGTCAAGCTCAAGCCATTGAACGTATGAAGCTGCATAATCAAATCTACAATCTGTTGACACCAGAGCAGCAAGCTAAGTTTAAAGCGCGATTTGAAGCACAAGCTGGTAAAGAACCTCGCGGTTAAGCGTCTTAGCTGATATACAATAGGGTCATAGCTTCCCAAGATAGATCCCTTATGACTCAGACTTCCCAATACGATTTTTGGGTCAAACTGGCTAGCCGCGCTTCCGTGGCTACCGCTTTGATCCTTATTCTTATCAAGCTGTTCGCTTGGCTTTATTCCGGCTCTGCCAGTATGTTGGCATCTTTGACGGATTCCTTTGCCGACGCTCTCGCTTCTATTATCAATTTTATTGCCATTCGTTACGCGCTTGTGCCGCCGGATCATGACCACAGATATGGCCATGGTAAGGCTGAGCCGTTAGCGTCTCTAGCGCAATCCGCCTTTATTATGGGCTCAGCATTTTTATTACTTTTCTATGGTGGCGAGCGGTTATTAACACCTGTTCCGGTTGAAAATGCCACCATAGGTGTGGTGGTTTCTGTCATAGCGATTGTGATCACGTTAGCCTTGGTCATGTTGCAGAAACGCGCATTGGCGGCAACAAAAAGTACTGTGGTTGAAGCTGATTCGCTGCACTATAAATCAGATTTATTCCTTAATGGTGCAGTATTACTAGCACTCGTCCTATCCCAATATGGTTGGTGGTGGGCTGACGGATTGTTTGCAGTAATGATTGCATTCTATATTGGTCATCAAGCCTTTGGCTTAGGTTATCGCTCAATTCAAGCCTTGTTAGACCGAGAGTTAGACGAAGAAACTCGCCAGCAAATCACGCAAATCGCGATGGAAGATCTACGGGTGCAAGGGCTGCATGATTTACGCACTCGTCAGGCTGGCAAAACCGTTTTTATCCAATTTCATTTAGAGCTTGATGGCAATCTGAGTTTGAATGAAGCCCACAGTATTGCCGATACGACAGGGATAAAGGTCAAGGCCGCCTTTGAAGATGCCGAGGTGATTATTCACCAAGACCCAGTCAAACCTGAAGTCAACGAAACATAAAGTAAGGGCAAGCGATGGCATGGATGCAGAAGCAAGGTCACAGATTGGATCATTCCACTCGATTGATATGTCGCTATCAGAGACTATCGACTCGCTTTGAGTTGATAGTTGAATCTGATATTCGTGATGTGAACGTTCCTGCAGATGCGGAAATCACGGTCTCAACTCAAGCGCTGTCCTCGAGAGTAAATCAAGCAGATAGTACCGTCATTCCTGTGATAGCGGGGGCTGGAGTCAGTTAGTCCTGCGTAAACATCTTTATTACCTACCGCAGAAAATTGATTTTGAAATATCTAACCAAACTTATCGAGTCCATATCTGGCCATTATTCCTTTGGCGCACCCGTATTATTTGTCTAGCGACTGGCCGAGTTGTCGTATCCGAATGTTTAGATGTGAGAAGGCGTTGTTCCCTCATACGTTGGCTATATGCCAGTTTTATAGGATTGTTGCGGGTGCTAAGTTAACATCGTTAATTGTTTCAATTTAAAAAAATACTTACAGTAAGTATGGTTTTGCTACATAGCGAATAACTAAAACTTCCATTTTTCGACTCAAGCTGAATCAATGCTGTATGGTTTGTATTTTGGTAATTTAAACCATGACACTTCTTAATTGCTTATTGTAATATCCGCGCTGTCTAATACTTACGTTAAATCATTAGGGAAATATGATGAACAAGTTATCAATTGTTGCTATCTCTTTACTATCAGCATTCGCGGCTACTCAAGTATCTGCTGCAACCGACACGACAGGATTTTATGTGGGTGGCGCATTAAATAGAGTCACAGCAGATACTTTTGGTGGTTCAGAAACCGGTACTGGTGTAGGCGTATACGGTGGCTATAACTTCAATGAGTGGTTTGGTTTAGAAGCTAACCTGTTCGCCACTGGCGACTTAGGCGATAAGGATGTTGATGTTAGCGCTGGCGCATTAAGCTTCACACCTAAATTTACTGCACAAATCAATGATATTTTCTCTGCCTATGCCAAAGTGGGTATCGCTTCTATGGCTGTGAATGTTGATGGCTATGGTTACGATGAAGACTTTACTGGTTTTGGTTGGACTTACGGTGTAGGCGTTAATGCCGCCGTAACAGAACACTTAAATATCCGTGTAAGCTATGATGTCACTACGGGCGATTTAGATGCAGACCGTAGCTATTTAGGATTAAAAGATATAGACACCGATATTAAGCAATTCGCTGTTGGTGTGCATTATCAATTCTAATTTTTTGATTTGGCATATTTAATTAATGCCAATAAAAATGAAATGAATTTCAAATAAAAAGGGATATGAAAATATCCCTTTTACTTTTTTATGATTAATAAGCTTGTATCGCTATAGCGAATAATAACGTTATTTTATTTACTCAATCCATCGACAGCTCTTTGAGTTTTCGCGTTAAGGTATTTCGTCCCCAGCCTAAACGTTTCGCCGCTTCTTGTTTATGGCCTTGAGTATGGCGCAGCGCAGTTTCTAGCAGTATGCGTTCGAAAGCGGGTTGTACCTCAGTTAATAGATCGCTGTTTCCTTCCGAGAGTTTTTGATCTATCCACTCAGTCAGTGCCGATTGCCAATCTTGGCTGCCTTTCGCCGTGTGGGTGACACTCACAGGATCTTTCAGTAATTCTGGCGGTAAATCTTGGGGTAAAATTTCTTGCCCCGATGCCATAACGGTTAACCAGCGGCAGGTGTTTTCGAGTTGTCTGACATTACCGGGCCAAGGCAATTGGGAGAGTTTTACCGCGGTTTCCTTGGTCATTATTTTAGTTTCTACACCAATTTCCTTTGCTGCCGAGGCGAGGAAATGAGTGGCGAGTTGGGGAATGTCCTCCCGTCTTTGTGACAGTGGCGGCAAGTGCACGCGGATAACGTTGAGACGATGGAACAAGTCTTCCCTAAAGCCGCCTTTTTGCACTAATAATTCAAGATCTTGGTGGGTCGCCGCTATGATACGCACATCCACTTGCACCGCATTATGGCCACCGACGCGGTAGAACTGGCCATCGGCAAGTACTCTGAGTAACCGTGTTTGTACATCTAGCGGCATATCGCCGATTTCATCTAAAAAGAGCGTGCCGCCGTTCGCTTGTTCGAAGCGACCTTGGCGCACATTGGCTGCGCCAGTGAAGGCACCTTTTTCGTGGCCGAATAGCTCAGATTCGATCAAATCCTTAGGGATCGCAGCCATGTTCAGCGCGATAAACGGCTTATCTTTACGTGGGCTGTGTTTGTGTAACGCGCCAGCCACTAACTCTTTACCCGTTCCCGATTGACCATTAATCAGCACGCTGATCGACGAGCGTGAAAGCCTGCCTATGGCGCGAAACACTTCCTGCATCGCTGGCGCTTCACCTATGATTTCGGGTGTTTTGACTTGGGCTTCCTGCGCGGGTGCTGGGCTCTGTTCAGTGGCATGGGTGAGTGCGCGCTCGACCAGAGAGATCGCCTCATCGATGTCGAAGGGTTTAGGCAGATACTCAAATGCGCCCGCTTGATAGGCACTTACGGCACTGTCTAAGTCTGAGTGCGCCGTCATAATGATCACGGGAATATGGGGATAATGTACTTGCAATCGTTCGAGCAGGCTTAACCCGTCCGTGCCTGGCATACGGATGTCCGACACTATCACGTGCGGTTGCGATATTTCTAAGGCCTGCCACAGGGATTCGGCGGCGGCAAAGCTGGCGGTACTGAGCTTGGCACCTTGAAGTGCCTTTTCGAGTACCCAACGTATCGAGCTGTCATCGTCGAGGATCCACACTTGTTCACTAATTCGCATCTTGCTTCCTCATACGGTATGGGTAGGTACTTTCGAAATTATTTAGCGCCTAAAATCGGTAATGAAATGATGAATTCGGTGTGCCCAGCGCTGGAGAGGCAATCGATTCTTCCCGAGTGTAAACGGGCAATATTATGGGCAATTGAGAGGCCTAAACCTGAACCTTGCTCACGGCCTGTCACCATTGGATAAAATAATGTGTCCATCAGCTCAGGCGGTATGCCGGGGCCGTTGTCGATAATCGATAGGGTTAACACTAGCTTGTAGCGCTGTGAACCTATAGTGACTTGGTGTTGAGTGCGAGTGCGGAGCAAAATCTCGCCGCCCGTATGCTCAAGCGCCTGCACCGCATTTTGTAAAATATTGAGCACGGCTTGCTGCATTTGGTCTGGGTCCATCTCGATATCGGGAATGGATGGGTCGTAATCCCGTTTGAGCTGGATGTTAGCGGGCAGCGCCATTTCAACTAACTTATAGACCTTTTGCACCACTTGATGGATGTTGTGCAGACTGTGCTGTGTAGGCCTTTGGGGGCCGAGCAGGCGATCCACTAAATTACGCAGTCGATCGGCCTGCTCAATGATGAGGGTAGTGAATTCCTTCAGCGCCGGCTCATCCAGCTCCCGCGATAACAATTGCGCCGCACCGCGAAGACCGCCTAAAGGGTTTTTGATTTCATGGGCTAAGTTGCGCACCAAAAATTGCGCCGCTTGTTGCTGTGCATCTTGACTCAACTGCTGATGAATGCGTCTTTGTTGATCGACTTGGCGCAGTTCGAGCAGGCTGAGTTCAGCCTCGTCATCGAGGGGAATAAGTGTTAAATCAACGGTATGGTGCTGACCATCGAGCGTGACTAGGGCCGCCGTATTGACCGTTAAACCTTGGCCAGCCTTTACCGCATCCCTCAATAACTGGGCTTCGACACCGAGGATTTGATAATGCTCAGGCAAAGCTTGTTCTACGAGTCTATGGCTGCCAACACCTAATAATTGCTCTGCTGCTGCGTTGGCATAACAAGGCTTAAGATCCTTATCGATGACAAGTACAGCGGTAACTAAATGATTGAGCAGTGTCTCTTTATCCATCGACCGTTCCTAGAAATAGGGTTGCACCACTATGGTGCACCAATCTGGTGCAAGCTGCAACTTGTCTTCATCAAACGGTTTAGTCTGGGGCGGTTAATCTAACTCTATGTATTTAAAGTTCTTATACTAACTCTAACTATACAAATAGCGACATTAACGCTTAGCTGCTTGATGAAGAAATATCTTTCTTGGTGAACTTGATGCAAAGACTTTGCCGTTTTGAGTCAAAGCGTCAACGACTAAGGTATGTTCACCTCGGTCGATGTTTTTGAGTTTAAAGGTACCGCCAATTTGCGGTTGACCTATGGTGTTGCCATCGAGTTTGAGGGCCATTAAATACTGGCTTTTTAGCTCAGGGGTGATAGTCGCAACGACGTCGAAATCGCCATTATTATCTCTGACGGTTTCTTCTTCTGCTGGGGAAGTGATATTAACTTGATATTGAATGGATTCAATTGCTTGGTTTGCGTTATTTGACTCTGTTTTGGGCAGAGGAAGGGCAATTTGATTTAAGGTCTTCTCTTTGAGCTCAACGACTTGGGCATTGGGCTGCGGCTCATCGGAGTAATGGACTTTGCCATCTTTATCGACCCATTTATAAACCGTCGCTTGCGCTAACATGCTAAATAGCACTAAGCCGATGAGTGTGAGTGAACGCATGCTAAAGTCCCTGTAGCCTTGAGAGAGAGTTAATCAAGATTAGTCTCTTTTACATCAAAAATCATGGTGTTTGTTATGCGGCGTCGCTACATGGAAGGCGTAAAGCGAGACAGTAAAGGGGAGCTAGAAACTGGACTGAGTTGAACGAGCTGAAGTTCGGGCACACTCATGTACCCGAACTCGAGTTGTAAATTACACGCTTGCGTCGAGTTTTTTCTCGATCTCACTTGCTTTAACCCAAGCGGCATGTTGGGATAATTGAGTGGCATAGCGTTGAATGTGTTCGAATTTTTCGAGATCGCCACTGTTAGCCAGTAGCTCCACCACGAAGGACATCATGATATCCGCACCTGTGAGCTTGTCTGCAACCAGGTAGGTTTTACCGGCCAACATATCATTGAAATAGTGGCTTATCTTACTGACTTCTATCGCTGCATAACCTTCAAGGAAGTTGGTTTTACAGCCGTCCTTTTGCACGAACATACGGAGTAACAAAGGTAGCATGGCTGAGCTTTCGGCAAAGTGTAACCATTGCAGATAATCGACGTAGTCAGCGCTGTCTCTTGCTGGCGCTAAGGTGTCTGCCGCATATTTTTCAATCAGATACTCAGTGATCGCGCCTGACTCGGCAATCACTTGACCGTCCATTTCGATAACGGGTGATTTGCCTAACGGATGAATTTGCTTGAGTTCGGGTGGCGCGAGAAAAGTCTGGCTATCACGCTGATAACTCTTAATTTGATAAGGTTGACCGAGTTCTTCTAGCAACCAGATGATACGTTTAGAGCGTGATTTATTGAGATGGTGCAAGGTGATCATTGGCTTCCCTTTCGACTGTGAGAGTACATTTTTAGCTATCGCACCATTATGGTGCGATAGCTATTTCTACCGAATTTAGCACACTCGAGCTTGTCATTATTCACTTCAAGCTAAGTGTGTCGCGTCATTTATCGCTTAGCCTCTAGCCTCTAGCCTCTAGCCTCTAGCCTCTAGCCTCTAGCCTCTAGCCTCTAGCCTCTAGCCTCTAGCCTCTAGCCTCTAGCGTTCAGTTGCGCGACTATGGCCTGCGCAACGGCTTCGGATGATCCTGGGTTTTGACCTGTGATCAAATGGCCATCTGCGACAACAAAGCTTGTCCAATCATCACCTTTGACATAAGTGCCGCCGTTTTTCTGCAGCATGTCTTCGACTAAAAATGGCACGATATGAGTAAGTTGCACGGCTTCTTCTTCAGAATTACTGAAACCGGTAACGCGCTTGCCGCTGACCAATGGCTTACCATCACTGGCTTTAGGGTGCAGCAGTGCCGCAGGCGCATGACAGACGAGCCCTAGGGGTTTATTCGCTTGATAGAACTGTTCAATCAAGGCGATAGAATGTTTATCTTCAGCAAGGTCCCACAGTGGGCCGTGGCCGCCTGGATAGAAAACCGCATCATAATCCGCTGCGTTAATTTCACTTAAGCGAGTGGTATTTGCTAGCAGTGCTTGTGCCTCAGGATCTTTGCTAAAGCGCGCAGTGGCTTCGGTTTGAAAGTCTGGCTCATCACTTTTTGGATCGAGCGGTGGTTGACCGCCCAATGGCGAGGCTAAGGTAATGTCAAAACCTTTATCTTTAAACTCATAAAAAGGTGAGGCGAATTCTTCGAGCCAAAAGCCGGTTTTTAAACCTGTATCGCCAAGTTTATCGTGTGACGTAAGTACCATTAATATATTCATTTTCATACCTTTACCTAAGTTGCTCACATCAATACGTGTGAGCTTTGGGTTTAGTTCATTTGACGTTATAGGGCTAAGGTCAAAATGTCACGGCTGATTGCTGGGTTAATGTTGCCATGTTCGCCGAGTGCCACCATGCCGTGCAGTTCAAGCTGTTTTACTAGGGTATCAACGTGGCTGGCATCGAGATCATAGGCAGATAAATGTGTCGGTATGCCCATGGCTTCGAAGAAAGCCTTAGTTTTTGCAATAGCGGCATCGATGCGCTCGTCATCGGTACCTGTGTTGATGTGCCACACTCGGTCTGCGTACTGGAGTAACTTTTCGCGCTTAGCCTCTTTGGTACATTGCAGCAGAGCAGGCAATACGATTGCCAATGTACGCGCATGGTCGATGTCGTAAAGCGCAGTCAGTTCATGGCCTATCATGTGGGTTGCCCAATCGTGCGGAACGCCTACGCCAATCGTGCCGTTGAGGGCCATAGTGGCAACCCACATCAAGTTAGCGCGAATGTCGTAGTCTGCGGGTTGAACCAGTACCTGTGGACCAAGCTCAATCAAGGTTTGTAACAGACCTTCGGCAAATCTGTCCTGTACGGCGGCGTTAACGGGGTAAGTGAGGTATTGCTCTGTGATATGCACAAAAGCATCGACGACACCGTTGGCCACTTGGCGTTCTGGCAGGGTGAAGGTTTTCGTCGGATCGAGTATTGAGAATTGTGGATAAACCAAGTCATTACGGAATGGCAGCTTAGCTTGCAGTGATTTGCGGGTCACTACGCTGGCGTTGTTCATTTCTGAACCCGTCGCAGGCAAGGTTAATACTGAGCCAAAAGGCATAGCTTGAGTGACTTTTGCGCCCCAGCTAGTAAGAATATCCCAAGGTTCACCTTCGAATACTGCTGCAGCGGCAACAAATTTAGTGCCATCGATAACCGAACCACCACCCACTGCAAGCAGGAAGTCGATCTTCTGTTCGCGCACTTGGGCGACGGCTTTCATTAAGGTTTCATAGGTTGGGTTTGGCTCAATGCCATCGAACTCGACGATGAAACGATTGCCCAATGATTGTTTAACTTCATCTAGCGTGCCGGTTTTTCTGGCGCTGCTGCCGCCAAATAGGATCATGACTTTAGCATCGCTCGGTACTAAAGCATCAATTTCGGCGATAGTGTCTTTACCAAAACGGATACGGGTTGGGTTGTAATAGTTAAAATTTAGCATGGATGATTTATCCCTTATTACTTTAAGTGAGCTACTTTAAATTAGCAGTGTTAAATGCGCTGCGTTAATTAATCGCCCGTTAAATTAGTAGACCAGTCGTCTAATTTTGTGGCGTGAAAATGTATTCTTTAAAAATCTAGGCTGACTGATATCAGCAAATATTGGTTTTGAATTGGTATTAAGTTAAAGGGCCGTTTTAGGCGTTAAAATAGCTTTAGTCGTCACGAGTGCACGTTCGAGTGCCGCAGGGCTGTGGCCTAACTTGTTCATTAAGCTGGCACCTAACCACATGTGATACAACATTTCAGCGGTCGATTGCGGATCTTGCTCGGCGATAGAGCCGTCGTTTATGCCAACTTGAACACAAGTGGTTAACCTGTCTATGATGCCGGTGGAACCTTTAAGTAAGGCAACTCGCATGGCTTCGGATAAATCGGCCACTTCAGCACTGAGTTTCACGACGAGGCATTTTTGATCTACGCAGCCGTCAGCTTGTACGTGCAACCATTGTTGCCAGTACTGCATCAAGCGTTGATGGCCCGTCAGTGTTGAGTTATTGAATAATGCATCTAAATCTAACTGATATTTCTCAAAATAATCAGTTATGAGCGCTTCGCCAAATTGTTCTTTGGATTTGAAGTAATGATAAAACGAGCCTTTAGGCACTTCGGCGGCCTGCAGCAGTAGCGATAAGCCGACGCTGGAGAAGCCTTTTCGTACGATCAGCTTATAGCCGATGTCGAGAATGTGCTGGCGAGTGGATTGAGTTTCAATTTTCATGTGGTCTAGGATAAGTTAAAATAGACCGGTCGTCTAGTGTTGTTTTTATCGGCGATATCAACACGCCCGATTTAGTCTTCTTTAAGTCGCGAGGTTTAAGCTGTCCTGAGTCAGTTTAACAAAACGGCCAGATTGATAAAAAGCCAAACGGATAAAGCATGCAGAGGGTGAAATTGTGGCAAGGAGAAATGGTTCGGTAGGACAAAATACCCACAGTGCTGAGATAAACCGTCACTGTGAGCATTAGATTCATAATTGATATTGAAACTTTTACTCAATCAAGATGATTACAGGTAGCTGCAACAGTACTCTGCAATGGCTGTGTTACGAATTTTAAAGCTGACATTTGCAGCAAGCTCAAACTGAGTTCCTTCGCTAAATTCTTGCCAAGTGGTCGTTTCTGGTAGTAACACCTCAAAACGGCCGCTAATCACTTCCATGATTTCGCCTTGTGAAGTCGAGAACTCATACTCTCCAGGCTGCACTACGCCTAAGGTTTGCTTACTACCATCGGCAAAAAATACGCTACGACTGGCAACTTTACCATCGAAGTAAATATTGGCTTTTTTAGATACAGACACTTGCTCGAGTAAACTCATTATTAATCCTCTATAAATTGGCTTGGCATGAATTTATATGCATATTTAATAAATTTCAATGCATCATTTGTCGTGTGGATATGCGTGCTGAATATAAGGTGATGCTAACGTTCTGTTTATAAAGTGTTTTCCACTATATCATTTTGTTTTAAATGGTCGGTATGGCTTGACTGTCATTTAAAGTTATTAATCATTTTTCTATTTAAAAAGAATGAGCTGGCAGTATTTAGGTTAACTTTTGATGAAAATAGTCTGCGTCGCTTTGTTTAGCTGAGATTCTTCTCCTATAGTTTTAGGGCAGATTTAATTTTGCAAAAAGTGAATGAATGGAATTCGAAGCGCGACAAGGAGTCTCACCATGGGTTTTACTCGTAAAATTCAGCTGATCAGTTTATTGATTGTCCTATTACCCCTCATATTTGCTACCGCGATAGTGACTTACATTGCTCGGGATGAGTTATTTGCCGAGGCTCAGTCTCGTTTAGTGGCGGTTCGCGAGATCAAGCAGCGACAGATTGTCGGTATGTTTCAGGACTTTTCAGATAACCTGCAGGCCGTCAGTGCGGTGATCGCCAGCCAAAAAAGCCTCGATACTATCTCCGACCTTGATGAGACCTTAAAGTCGTTAAATAAGTCTTTAGGTTTCTATGATCTGTTCATCATTCGGGATGACGGCACTGTGTTTTACACCGCCGCGAAGGAGTCGGATTTCGGCACAAATCTTCGCACTGGGCCCTACCATGATTCGGGATTAGCGCAATTATTCAATAAGGCTTTGGGGTCTACTGGTACTGTATTACTGCAAGACTTCTCCGCATACGCTCCTTCAAATGGCCAACCGGCAGCATTTATTGGTCAGTCGATTCAATTCAATCAGCAAAGATTAGTGGTGGCGGCTCAAGTATCAATTGACCGTATCAACCGCGTTATGCAGATCCGCGAAGGTATGGGACAAAGTGGCGAGACCTATTTAATTGGTCCCAATAATCGCATGCGTTCCGATTCTTTTCTTGACCCGAACAATCGCACTGTGACCGCTTCCTTCGCTGGAACGGTTGCCCAGAATGGCGTCGACACACTTGCGGTGAAAGAGGCGTTGGCGGGTAAAACTGGTGTGATGCAAGTGAATGACTACAATCATAATCCGGTGTTATCTGCCTATTCTCCCGTTGTTGAACTTGGCTTACGTTGGGGCTTGATGGCTGAAATTGATGTGAGCGAAATCGCTGCGCCGGCCTATCGAATGCTATTTATCGGCTTATTTGTTTGCGTGGCGGCCTTAGTGCTGGCATTCGCTGCTGCTAAGTTAGTCACAGGATTTGTGTTGAAGCCACTCGGCGGTGAGCCTGAGGACATGTGCAATTTGACCAGCATGATCGCCTCTGGGGATCTCACCCATAATCTGCCCCATGTTCAAACGGATAATCATCTGATGAGCTGGTTGGCCCGGATGCAAACAAAGCTCAAAGAAATCATTAGTCAGCTGGTGGGCGTTGGACATGAACTCGAATCCGCCGCTGAACAAAATTCTGCCGCTATGACCCAAGCCGATTGCAGTATTCAGATGCAGGCGAAAGAAACCGATATGTTAGCAACCGCGGTCGAAGAAATGAGTTATGCCGCCGCGGAAATCAGCACTAATACGCTTAAATCCTCCGATGAAGTGTCAGCCTGTACCCATTCGAGTGAAATTCTTTCGCAAAATTTAGCCAGTACACGTAAAAGCTTGAAAGTGACCTTGAGCAGTTTTGCGACCATACATCAACAGGTGGGCAGCCTTGAGGCCGACAGTCAGAAAATCGGTTCGGTATTGGCTGTGATTAATGCGATTGCTGAACAAACGAATCTGCTGTCACTTAATGCGGCGATTGAAGCAGCGAGAGCTGGTGAACATGGTCGTGGCTTTGCCGTAGTTGCCGATGAGGTGCGCCAGTTAGCGGTTAAGGTTCAGTTGGCGACTCAGGATATTGGCCAAGTGTTAAAAGGCATTCAGCAGCAGTCTGGCGTGTTGGCGCTGCATAGTGTGACTTGTACTACTGAAGCCTCTAAAACAGCAGAAGATGCCGATGGCATGCAAGCCGCAGTGGATGACATCGCTTTACGTTTAGAAACCTTAAAGGCATTAATGATCCAAACCGCCACCGCCGCGGAGGAGCAAACAACGGTTTCGGCAACGATTGCACAGGGGATTGCGGGCTTGAGCGTGGCGGCGGAAGAAAATAGCGCGGCGATCAGCCAAGTGGCAGCGAGTACTCGCAGTTTGTTAGGGTTAGCGAATCAGCTTGGTTTAACAACGGCACAGTTTAAGGTGTAGGTATTTGCGCTGTATTTGCCGTGTTCAACTTTAGTTGATGCTGCAAAGATGACTGAGCTGGATGTTACACATCCGCCAGAAATGGATTTCTGGCGGATATTTTTATTGAGACTTCAGTTGTTTATTCCATGAGAGAGCATTAACGCTTACGCCAAATTGTCATTTCGGAGATGGAATGTTGGAATTTACGTTTTGTCTCGCGGATCACGAAGGGGATTTCCTTCACTGCGACCAGCTCAAATTGGCCGATCAAGGTTTCGGTCAAGCCATCTAAGGTGGTGAAGTTCTCTCCTTTGACTTTAGCACCACCGAGCCATTTATCCTTGGGCGTATAATCCTCCAGCCAAGTGTACGGCGAAGTAATAACAAGGTATCCACCTTGATTAATCCGCTGGGCAATACTGGTTAAAAAGTGCTTAGGATCGTTCAGTCTGTCAATAAGGTTCGAGGCATAAACCAAGTCATAACCTGTATACATTGGCTTTAAATTACAGGCATCACCTTGCATAAAGTTGACTTTTTTCGCCTCAAGGCCATAGCCAAGTTTAGCTAGGCTCGCGCTCTTAAATTCCTGTAAGTCGCCCTCGGTACGTATGGTGTAACGTTTTTCACCTTGTTCGGTCAGCGCATAGGCCTGTTGAATAAAGCGCGCCGAAAAGTCGATACCATCAACATGATCAAACACTTTTGCCAGTTCAAAACTCGCTCGGCCTACGGAGCAGCCGATGTCGAGGGCTTTAGCCGTATGGGTGAGTTGAATTTCACTTAGCGCTTGCTGTACGCCATTGACGCAGAAGTTAGCAACCCCGAAATATTCGGCGCCATAGTGGAATTCAAGGTATTGGGAAATTAGTTCATCAGTTTCGTACACATTGACCTCGGCCATTTGGGCGGGATTTTGCGTGGATTCCACATAGCGGAAGCCAGCGTGTTGATAAAAATGTCGACGAAACGCATAGCGTGACGAAGCAATGGCTTCATTACCCGTGGAGATCCACGAGCCACCTTTGATGAGATTATGTTTACCATCAAAGGTTGGAGTAGAAAAATCATCATAGAGTGGATGCACGGCAAAACCGTTAAAGCCGTCGATTGCGGTTTCTGTCCATTGCCAAACATTACCAACAATATCGAAAAAGCCATTATGTTCGAAGCGATTCACTGGGCAAGAAGAGGCGTAATAAGCCAAAGCAATATTGCCCGGCACTTCGTGCCAATCGGGCGCATCGGCGGGCACATTCTCGCGTAAGATGTACCATTCGGCTTCCGTCAGTAGGCGAATGTTGCTTTGCTTTTGCTCGGTTTTCCAATTGCAGAAGGCCTTAGCTTCGAGTTGATTCACTTCTACAGGCCAGTTTAATGGAAGCGGGATTTCTTCCGCTAAGTTACGTTGCCACCATTTATCTTGTTTTAAGCGCCAAAAACGCGGCATTTGAGCTTGGGTGTAAGCGAGCCAAGCTTGACCTTCTTCATTCCAAAATTGGGGTGAGCGATAGCCGCCAGCTTCGACGAATGCGAGGTACTCTTGATTCGAGACTAAAAATTTAGAGGCCTTAAAGTCGCCAACATTAAAGATTTTATGGCCGTATTCGTTGTCCCAGCCGTAGGTTTGATCTTGCTCAGTTTTACCTAAGGTCACTTTCTGCCCTTTTACAGCCAGTAAACTGTTGGCTTCGGCGGCGGTGAAGTCTTGGCACGCAGCCCAGAGGCTGTTGGGGGCGACATGTTCCAGTGGTAGTTGGCGGATGATCACCGATGAGGTTTCTAAGTGAATTCGCTCATGTTCAATGCCCATCAAAATGATCCAAGCTGGGCTGTCTTGAGTGATCGGCAGCTCCAGTGGCATTTCATCAATCACGCGATTGACGACAGCATTAACTTGTTGGCGATAGCTGCGCACTTCTGCCACGTTCGGCCATGGGTAATGTTGCTCGTTCAGATCGTCCCAAGACATCTCATCGACACCAATGGCAAACATGGATTCGAAGTTATCGTTTACCCGTTCGTCGAGAAATTTGCCGAGTTTGAGTTTGTTGATATAGAAAGTGGCCGTATGGCCAAAATAAAAGATCAACGGATGGCGCAGCGGCTCGGCTTTGAGGTAATAGGCACTATCTTCTTGGATCAAATCAAACAGTGACTCGTACAGAGCCCATGTCTGATTAAAGTACTGCTTAAGCTCTAGACGCTTTCCTGCCTCAGTTTCACCAATTAGCTTAAGGGTTTGAGGGGGTTGCGTTATGGGCTTATCCATAGGCAAGTAAACTCCGTATTTATCGGCCTGCGGTGCAAGCATGGGAACATGAATCTATCGTGTGTGACTCTATACGCGATTACTGGGCTCAGGATCACTTTGTCAGCTTAATGTGTCGATTTGAGGCAAAGTGTTTTACAAACTAACAGAAACACGAATTGAGTCCAACATCAGCCACTGGCACTAAAACATCTCAGACATGACCTTTGGAGTTAAGATTATCTTACAAAGGAAGTGAGCACTGCGTTTCGTGTGCCATCCTTTTTAGGATTAAAATTATTTTATCCCTGAAGAGTATTTTCTCTGTCGGGGTTAAGGCAGAATGATCCCGTCCGTAAAATTATTATGCAGGATATAACGGGATGACAATTAACGCATTATGGATACCCGCCTGGTACGAACTTGATCAATCGATCGTAGTAGGTGTGACTGAGGAGTTTGTCTTTCATAAGACTGTCGCAAACGAGGCGTTAACGTTTTACAGCGGTGCAAAGGGGAGCGATGCCGCTAAGGCAACGGGAACCATTTCGGCCATTAAACATAATGTCTTGGGGGACATTGAAAGTGTCGATGCACAGGGGCTCGATTATACGCTGGTATTGCAAGATGGACGGCGTTTGTTAGTCAATGCTGAGGAAAATCCAGGATTGATTTATGAGTGGGTTGATGACAGTTGGCAGCCGTCAGATATGGTTATCACAGATTGGACGTTGGCAGTACAATTTGCGTCTTTATCACCATTGACGCCAATAATGTAATTGAAGATTTATGGTTAAGTGACTAAATAGGTAAGTGCAGTTAGCGCTCGGGATCCGACGTTGACTGCACTTTTACTAGTTCTGCAAGTTGTTGGTATTCTTTTTTAATTTCTGCGACATACACATCGTGAAAATCCAGCTCATTAAACTCATCAAGGCAGAGCTGGTAACGGCGTAGCTGCTCAGCTTTTTCCTCGGCTGTATCCCATCTTTCCACTAGCATAGCGTTTGATTCCATTCATAAATTTAATTCCTTCTAAACTTCACATATTTTAACGACAGTTATTGCTATTTAACTGAGCAGGTTGGAAGTTTGTTGTATGCATTTATGCCGTTGGGCGTTATGAAATATAAAAATCTATTTAAAACAGTTGGTTGAAGTTTATTTACTGGTTTTACCGTATGGGGAAGTACTTTTTTCCTTATCTTATTCGGGACAAATGCTTACACAGGCGTCAGCCATAGCCTGATGGTGCTGCTATCTTGATGATTGGATTGTACCTGTGAGCATTTTGCTCTAGATTGATATTTCTTTGTTTTCATCTTCTGGCCTTGAGTCTTCTTTGCCCTTTGGAGCCGTGTAATGGCGAATATTCTGTTAGTTGCCAATCTCAACTGTGATCGGATTTTACTGCTTGATAAACCTTTAAAAACAGGTGGGCGTTTCCATTATCAAGATGGTGGACAAAGGCTCGGTGGCGGCGGGGCAAATACCGGATTAGGTTTAGTTTGGGCAGGGCATAGCGTCGCATTGGTGAGTCAAGTTGGCCGTGATGACATGGGAGATTGGCTCATTGCAGAAGCCAGCACTCAAGGACTCGATTGCCGCTTAGTGCAGCGCCGAGCCGGTAACACTTGCGAAATGTTACTCGTGATGACGCCAGACGGTGAACGGACGATTATTCGGCCACAAAGACCCATATTTGAGTTATCAGTGCCGCCGAAATGGCAGCCATGGGACGCGCTGTATTTCAATACTTCCGCTGAAGGTTCGGTCAGTTGGGCAAAGACAGCCTTGGAACATTGTCTTGTGGTCGCGCAATTAGCCAAAGATGACAGGCAGAGACCTTGTCATATTTTACTGGCATCTATGAGTGATATCCAAGGGCGTTGTGATGGCGCCTCTTGGGAATATGGCAAAAGCATTGGCGGTGAGGGTCTGCGTTACTTTATTGTCACCGATGGCATCAATGGGGCTAAGGTTTACACGCACGATCAAGTGCAGCATGTCGCTGCTATCCCTGCCACTGTTGTTGATACCACGGGCGCTGGTGATGCCTATGCGGCGGGACTTATCCATAGTCTATGCACTGGTCAGTCGATTACCGAGGCGATGGCTGAAGGCGCTGTTTGGGCGGCATTTGCGGTGGCAACCGATAGTTCTATTCCGGGTGAGGCACTGAAACAGTATTTAGAGGCGAAGCAAATTGCATGATAAATCTGCGGATGAGCAGTTTGAGTCATCTTTCTGTCATACGGCCTTGCTAGAGTATGTCTTGTGGCGCATAGCTCTTGTCCCTTAACGTTTTCTTGTGCTTTTCTCCCATTTATTGGTTAGTATGTTTTTTGCCTCGTTTCCCCAACGAGGCATTTTTTTGCTCAAAATAAAGTTATTCCATCGCAGAACATTCATAAAGCTGAAATGTTGTGCGGCCATGGCGCAATTGCGTTAACATTTATTCAACTAAAATAGTTATCGTGACATTAAAATAATAAGCCACTCAAGGTGTTCTGTAGTCTTTGGAGTTGAGAATGGGCAATAACGCTTGGAATGATAAGAATAAATTTATTTGGCTGCTCTCTGTTTTGCTTTTAGTCGCCTTCTTAGTGACCAGTGGTATCAGTTACAAGGTGGCCCATGACTCACTGAGTCAACAAATCGAGAGTAATACCCTCCCGCTCACAAGTGACAATATTTACTCAGAAATTCAACAGGATCTACTGCGACCTATTTTTATTTCATCCTTGATGGCCCAGGATACTTTTGTTCGCGATTGGACATTAAGCCACGAGCAAGAGCCAGAAAAACTGATCCGTTACCTTAAGGAAATCCAAGATAAATACGATACAGTCACCAGTTTTTTTGTGTCAGAGAAAAGTCGGCATTATTACCACTCCACGGGCATTTTAAAACAAATCCAAGATGTTGAGCCCGATGATGCTTGGTACTTTCGAGTGCGCTCTTTACCCGAATCTGAGCATTATGAGGTCAATATTGATGCTGATACGGCGGACCGCAGTAAAACAACCGTATTCGTAAACTATAAAGTTTTTGATTTTGAAGGCAAATTTATAGGCGTTACCGGTGTGGGTTTGGCGGTTGAAAAGGTTAAGTCCCTCATCGAGCTTTATCAAAAACGTTATAACCGTCGAGTGTTCTTTACCGATCGGCAGGGCAATGTCACTTTGCATGGCGATGAATATGATGGTGCGGATTCGCTGCAAACCAGTCCAGGGCTTGAAAATTTAGCGACGCGTATTTTAACCAGTCCAAGTGCGGCTTTTAGCTACCAGAGAAATGGTAAAACCGTTTATCTCAACAGCCGACTAGTCCCTGAGTTTAAGTGGTACTTGATTGTTGAGCAGGAAGATGCGCCTCAGGAGCGGGAGTTACTAAATACTTTTTGGGGCAACTTGGGCTTAAGCCTAATGGTGACCCTAGGGATTTTATTCATCTCCAACATGACCTTAGGTCGTTATCAGCGCAAATTAGAAGTAATGGCGTCTACCGATAAGCTTACTGGCGCCGCTAACCGTCAGGTATTTGATGAGTACTTTAGGCAGGCGTTAGATAAGGCTAAGTTGGCACAATCGCCGATTTCAATACTCTTGCTGGATATTGACCACTTTAAAAAAGTGAACGACAGCTATGGGCATGGGATTGGTGACTTAGTATTAAAAACCATGACGAATATGCTGCGTGGCGCGCTGCAGCAAGAGGATATCTTATGTCGTTGGGGCGGTGAGGAGTTCTTGATTTTACTTCCGGGGATGGATTTAACCCGAGCGGCAGAACTGGCTGAACAGATCCGTGAGCTTATTTTTCAGCGGGAAATTAAAGTGAATGGATTACATATTTCTATTACAGCCAGTATTGGCGTTGCCGAGCATCAGGCGCAAGAGCCTGCAGAAGATCTGATCAAGCGTGCCGATCTGGCCTTGTATCAGGCTAAGGAAGCCGGTCGAAATCAAGTAGTGTTAAATCATTCATAGATTCAGCCCCGTGCTTATTGGCGGCAAGATTGCGCCTACTTTTATGAGTTATTGAGCGAGTTGATTGTGTTACTGGTGTATCGCGGTTTACACTCTGGCGGTAATGCGAGATGGGTTATGGATTGGGGGTTACAGATGTCAAAGTTGTTGATCAATAAGTTATCTGGATTGTATTTAGGGATGCATCTGCAGGAAATGGCAGGTGTCGCCACAGGTATTGATGGCAAGCAAGCTGCTCAACAACTGCTAGTGCATGTCAGCCATGTTGAAGGGGATGCACAGGCCGATCCTAAACACCATGGCGGACTCGATCGCGTGTTACATCATTTTCCCCGCGAGCATTACGGCCAATATCGTCGTTGGGATTTAATCACTCAACTCGAAGATGCGCCCAGTATGGGGGAGAACATCAGTACCGTTGGGCTGAACGAAACCCAAGTTAATATTGGTGATATCTTACAAATTGGCGCCGTAACAGTGCAGGTCACTCAGCCGCGTTCACCTTGCTTTAAGTTGAATCTGCAATTTGGGCACAAAGAATTTGCCCTCGCCATGCAGCAGAGCCAGTTATGTGGTTGGTTTTATCGAGTATTAACGCCTGGGATTATTCAGTTAAACGATAAGATTGAACTGGTTGAGCGCCGCACGGACATCAGTGTCGCCGAGGCTATGGCACTCTATTTTTCGCCAACGTTTAATGCCAGCGGCTATGATCGTTTAGCTTGCTGCGAGGGATTAGCGCAGAGTTGGGTTAATAGCCTACAACGCCGCTTAGCATCACAAACGGTGGAAGATTGGCAAATGCGCTTATACCAATCGTATTAAATATCTGTTCATTCAGCGGGAGTTCAACGCGCTTTAGACAAGACGAAGGCTTGAAGGCATAGTGGTGCTCTGTCTAAAGCCTTGAACGCAGTATAAAGCGCATTGAAACCCGCCCTTCGGGAGCCTCACAGGTATCCCACTCCCGTGTTGCATTGCCTTAAAAGGGAATAACCATTTCTGCGTCAATGCGCCTTGGATTGAGATGCCTGTGAGGCTCTGAACTGATTAGATATTTAATGTGATTGGTATTATGTGGGCCTAGCGGTAAATAAGTATTTATATTCATAATGATAAAACAGGGATGACCTTATGATTGAACCCGTTACAAAAAGTGATAAAGATTTTGGCTTGTTGGTATACGCCTCAAGCTTTGTTGGATACCTAGTGCCGCTGGGCTCGATTCTTGGTCCTTTGATTATCTGGCTGATGAAGCGTGAAGAGTCCGCATTTGTCGATCAATGTGGCCGCAGTTGTTTGAACTTTAAATTGAGCCTGCTGATTTATGTAATCATCAGTGGCGTACTCGCTTTGGTCGGGATAGGTTTCATCTTTTTAGCCATACTCGGCATATTCGATTTGGTGTGCACTGTGCTGGCGATTATTAAGGCCAGTGAGGGTAAGGTATATAAATATCCATTAACGATTAAATTTATTGCTATGGATTAATCGCCTCTTTGAGTTAAAGAAAAACGCCTTAGATGTTTCCATCTAAGGCGTTTTTTTATGGTGTAAGTTTAAGGTTTTACACCTTAAACTTGGCCACTAAGGTATCTAAACGGTGTGACAGTTGATTCAAGGCTAAACTCGCCTGTGCTGCCGCTTGTGCAGTATTGGCTGTACGCTGAGTAATATCGTTGATTTCTGTGACGTTACGGTTGATGTCCTCCACAACTGTGGATTGTTCTTCCGTTGCCGCAGCAACTTGGATGTTCATGTCGCTGATAAGACCAATGCGATCGCTAATACCAATCAACGATTTGCTGGCTTCATCGACGGCCACAACACCTTCATGGGAGCGAGTACGACTCTGGGCCATCGCATTAACTGCGCGGCTGGCTTCCGATTGCAACTTGTCGATCATGCCTTGCACTTCATTGGTCGAAGCTGCGGTACGTGATGCTAAGTTACGTACTTCATCGGCGACGACAGCAAAACCGCGTCCAGCTTCACCGGCACGTGCCGCTTCAATTGCCGCGTTGAGGGCTAACAAGTTTGTCTGTTCAGAGATAGCGCGGATCACATCTAAAATCCCACCAATGGATTTAGTGTGGGTCGCGAGGGACTCAATCACTTCGCCCACTTGGCCAACGTCTTTTGACAATTGGTTAATGGTATCGCGGGCACGGGTTACCACAACTTGGCCGCTGCTGGCTTCAGTGTCAGCATCTCTTGCAGCAACCGCTGCTTGGGCAGCATTACTGGCAATTTCGTTAACCGTCGCGCCCATTTCATTAATGGCTGTTACCACCATCATAGTGCGATCTTTCTGCTCGTGGCTGTCTTCTAAGGTTTGCTGTGCCTGATTCGACACATCCTTAGCGGAGAAACCGAGCTGTTCGCTGGTTTGCGCCACTTCGATGACCGAATCTTGGATCTTGCTGATAAAGCTGTTAAATCCCTTAGCGAGTTGAGCAATCTCATCTTCACCATTGACGGGTAAGCGTTGGCGTAAGTCACCTTCACCTTCGCCTATGTCGCGGAACATAGCGGCAACTTGGGCAATGGGACGACTCACAGATCCTGCAACAACGATAGCGAGGACGATAAAGCCCGCTGCAATCAACAGTGTCCAGATTAAGATCTGATAAGCCGCTTCGGTTAATAGCGCAAACACTTCGGCTTCTGGCACTTGTGCCACTAAGTACCAATCCATTGATGCGATATAACTACTGGCAACCAGTATGTTTTCGCCATTGTTCTTGGTATTGATCAGATTGAAATCACCGCGGTTTAGTAAGGCGCTTGAGTTCGTATCTTTGTATAAGTTGCTTAGGTTGCTCTTACCAATTTGGCTCGTATCTGGGTGGAGTTTCACTTCTCCCTTGGCATCCACTAAGTAAACAAATCCTGTTTCTTCAATCTTAAATGAACTCAGTAAACGCACCATATCATCGAGTGATTTAGCTAGCCCGACTAAGCCGCGACCATTGGGTTGCTGGTAGTTGATGAAGAGTTTGACTTCGCCGTTGGCCTCAGTGAATACGTTCAACATACGTTCTTGACCGCTGTCGCGGTAACCAAAAAACCAGCCATCCTGCGCTGGCGTGAGCACGCGCAAAAATCCATCCTGAGTGTAATAGGCGGCAGTTTGTCTGTCGGCGTAGGAGGCTTGCGCTAGCTTATATTGACGCGTGATGTCTTTCAGTTGGGCAACCACTTGGGTTTCTTGGGCCTGTGGTCTGCCGTCTTCGAGCCATTGCAGTAACATGCGGCTGCTGGCCAATTGCTCTGCAGCATTCATTAAAGTGGAGATGTCGAGATCGATCTTATTGCGGATCTGCATCATCAAACTCGGCAGTTCCGAACCTAACATCCGTTGTTGTACGACATTTTTAGCGCTACGTTGGCTTAATACGCCGACGAGTATGGTCGACAGCAGTACTGCAAATGTCACTGTTAGCAGAATTTTCTGCTTAATGGTGAGGTTATTAAATATCATAAATATCAATATGCCTGTGTTGGACTGTTTTGCGTTATCGGTCAACGCACTCTTGTACGGTAAAAGATTATCGGACAGGAATGTGAAAAGTTAACCTTAGTCTAGGCCGAATGCCGAATAAAACAGCGTATAAAACATTTATTTGGCCTAACCCGTTGGTCTTGCAGTAGATCTAATTATGTAGAGTATAGATGGAAATGGGATGGTGATTGAAAACGAACTCTTTTATGTGTGGCAATTGTGGCCAATGTCGTAGCTAAGGGCAAGCAAAAAAAGTGAGATGTTTGTTTCAAAGGTGAAAAAAAGGCGCTCTATTGAGCGCCGTCATTAACATTTGTTGGCAACTAATTACATGTTGGGATAGTTAGGACCACCACCGCCTTCCGGCGTAACCCAAGTGATGTTTTGGCTAGGATCTTTAATATCGCAGGTTTTGCAGTGAATGCAGTTTTGCGCATTGATTACAAATTTAGGCTGACCCGCCTCTTCGACAATTTCATACACACCAGCTGGGCAGTAACGTTGTGCTGGCTCATTAAACTGAGTCAGGTTGATGCCCAGTGGAATGCTGCTGTCTTTAAGACGTAAATGGCAAGGCTGGTCTTCTTCATGATAAGTGCTCGACAGATACACTGAGGACAGTTTATCGAAGCTAAGCTTGCCATCGGGTTTTGGGTAATCAATCTTGCTGTAAGCGCTCACTGAGGCCATTTGTGCATAGTCTGGGTGTTCATCACGTAGCGTGATCGGGAACTTTCCACCAAACCAGTTTTGATCTATGTAATTGAATGCGCCGCCTAAATAGGTGCCAAATTTATGCATCGCTGGGCCAAAGTTGCGCGATTTATGCAGTTCTTCATGCAGCCAGCTTTCTTCGATATGAGTTTGGTAACAGTCGAGATCTTTACCGCCTTCAACACCCGCCATCATGGCTTTGCCTAAGGTTTCTGCTGCAACGATACCGCTCTTCATCGCAGTGTGAGTGCCTTTGATTTTCGCGAAATTCAAAGTCCCAGCGTTACAGCCGATGATCAGGCCGCCGGGGAAGCTCATCTTAGGAAGCGAGTTCAAGCCGCCTTTAGTAATCGCACGGGCGCCGTAACTGAGGCGTTCGCCGCCGGTTAAATACTTAGCAATCACAGGGTGGGTTTTATAGCGCTGGAATTCGTCAAATGGACTCAGATGCGGATTTTTGTAGTTCAAATCGATAATGAGGCCGACCGCAATCTGGTTGTCTTCCATGTGATAAAGGAAGCCGCCACCCGATGCGCCCTCGGTTAGTGGCCAGCCACCTGTGTGCACCACTTTGCCTTGCTCGTGTTGCTCGGCGGGGACTTTCCAAATTTCTTTGAAACCTAAGCCGTAATGCTGGGGTGTTTTACCATTATCTAAATGGTATTTTTCGATCAGTTGCTTGCCTAAGTGGCCGCGGCAACCCTCTGAGAAAACAGTATATTTAGCGTGCAGCTCCATGCCGGGCATAAAGCTGTCTTTAGGCTCACCATCGGCGCCCACGCCCATATCGCCAATCAAAATACCTTTAACGCTGTTATCGGCATTAAATAGCAACTCACTGGCGGCAAAGCCGGGAAATATTTCGACCCCGAGTTCTTCGGCGCGATTAGCAAGCCAGCGGGATAGATTACCGACACTGATAATAAAATTGCCGTCGTTGTGCATGGTTTTTGGCACAAAGGCATTAGGCATCACTCGACCGTCGGTGGCGGAGCTGAGCAGGTAGATTTCGTCGTGGGTGACAGCGGTTTTCACTGGGGTGTCTTTTTCACGCCAGTCGCTGAACAGTTCGTCTAGCACTTTTGGCTCGAACACTGCGCCTGACAGAATATGCGCGCCCACTTCTGAGCCTTTTTCGACCACACAGACGGTAATTTCTTTACCTGAATCCTGTGATATTTGCATTAATCGACACGCGGTGGCCAAGCCTGCTGGACCTGCGCCGACGATAACAACATCGAATTCCATTGATTCGCGTTCCATCAGTTCACCTCTTCCTTCACGTTTCCCCGATTTTTATCGAGTGTTGTAGTTTGTAAACGGGCGTTTTATTGCTTGTACCACCTTACCTGAAAATAAGATAAGGTCACAGTGGATTAAGCGGCTGTTTAGTCTAATTCAGTACAAATCTTTAGGTGAGGACTGTCACAGATTATTCACGCTAGCGTGATCTAGGTTAATAAATACCTGTTTAGGGGTATAGCTAGTGAGTACTTTCGGCCTATAATCACCGGTGACGGTTCTCCGAGCTTACCTACCTAAGTCGAAAGATATGGAGGTGTAGCCGTGGTAATAATGCCACCGGGGTGGGATAAGAAATGCTCTCACCTCCCACACTTGGAAAGGTGATCATGTCTCAATTACAAGACAGCTTTGGTCGAAAATTTCACTATTTGCGGATGTCAGTCACTGACGTTTGTAACTTCAAATGCAGTTATTGCCTCCCCGACGGTTATCATCCTGACGGCAAGCCAAAATTTTTATCTCTCAATGAGATAGAAAACTTAGTCTCTGCATTTAGCCAGGTCGGCACCCAAAAAATCCGCATAACAGGCGGCGAACCCACCCTGCGTAAAGACTTTACCGACATCATCCGTGTCGTCGCCGATAACCCGCGCATTCACACCATAGCGACAACCACTAATGGCTATAGACTCGAAAAGCATGCCAAAGAATGGTTCGATGCGGGATTGCGCCGTATCAATGTTTCTGTGGATAGCTTAGATCCTAAAATGTTTTACCAAATCACTGGCGAGAATAAATTCGACGAAGTGATGCGGGGGATTGACGCCGCCTTGTCGGCGGGTTTTGAGCGCGTAAAAATCAATGCCGTCCTGCTTAAAGGCCTAAACGATAAAGATTTACCACGCTTTTTGCATTGGATTAAAAACACGCCAATCGATTTACGTTTCATCGAGTTAATGGAAACTGGCCTAGGCCGTGAGTATTTTGAAGCACATCATTTAGCGGGCGCTGACATTAAAGCGCAGTTACTGGCGGATGGTTGGCAATTAGATACGCCGAGCGCCGATGATGGTCCAGCGCAAAACTTTAGCCGCAGTGATTATCAAGGCCGTATTGGTTTGATCATGCCCTATGCGACTAACTTCTGTGCCAGCTGTAATCGCCTGCGCGTATCGGCGAAGGGCAAGTTGCACTTATGCCTCTTCACCGAATCCGGTGTCGATTTACGTGATCTGCTACAGCATTCTAGCCAACAAGCGGAATTAATTGAGCGTTTGCACGGTCAACTAGCCCAGAAGAAAGCCACCCATTACTTGCATCAAGGAATTACAGGTGTCACTCAGCATCTCGCTTCTATTGGTGGCTAGCCCGTATTTAGGTTCTTCGTCAGCGCCGATTTAGCGCGAGTATAAGCCCAATTTCCCTTGCACTTTGTTTTGTCCTCAAACGAAAGGATCGCTCCAATGAGCAATGTATTTACCCATATTAATGCCGATGGCAACGCCCATATGGTCGATGTCACCGAAAAAGCCGTCACCGAGCGTGAAGCCCGTGCCGAAGCGTTTATCGAGATGGCGAGCACGACACTCGAGATGATCATGAGTGGCAGCCATCATAAGGGTGATGTGTTTGCCACTGCTCGTATTGCGGGTATTCAAGCCGCGAAAAAAACCTCAGATCTTATCCCTTTATGCCATCCACTGATGTTGACTAAGGTTGAAGTCGATTTAGAAGCGCAGCCTGAACATAACCGCGTGCGTATCACCAGTCAGTGTAAATTATCCGGCAAAACAGGCGTAGAGATGGAAGCCTTAACTGCGGCCTCAGTGGCAGCATTGACTATCTACGATATGTGCAAAGCCGTGCAAAAAGATATGGTGATCTCCCAAGTTCGTTTGCTAGAAAAGCGTGGCGGCAAATCGGGACATTTTAAGGTTTAGCCTGACAGAATAGGCTTTAGCCACTCGGCAGATTAGCAAGTGAGCGAAGCTGTCCAAGCTTAAGTCTGACGCGCTATTGGTGAGTCAGTTAAGCGGATCAAAAACGAGAGAAGATTATGATTAACGTGTTGTTTTTTGCTCAAGTTCGAGAATTATTGGGCACAGCTAAATTAAGCCTAGAGGCGAGCGAGCAGACACAAACCGCCGAAGCGTTACGTGCGACGCTTGCGGCTACCGACGATAAATGGGCTAAAGTATTAACCTCAGAAAAATTGCTGGTGGCAGTAAATCAGACCATCAGTCAATGGGATACGCCTGTAAACGATGGTGATGAAGTCGCCTTTTTCCCACCCGTTACCGGAGGTTAATATGCGCTTATTACCCGCAGTTCGAGTGCAAGAAGTCGATTTTAGTGTGACCGACGAATATCGGCAGTTAGCTCAAGATGATAGCGATGGTGCCGTAGTCACTTTTGTCGGTAAAGTACGTGATTTTAATGATGGCGCCGCCGTGACTGACTTAACCTTAGAGCACTATCCTGGCATGACCGAAGCCGTGCTAGAGCAAATCGTTGTCGAGGCGCGCAGTCGCTGGCCACTGAACAAGGTCACTGTGATTCACCGCGTGGGCACTATGGCCTTAGGTGAGCAAATTGTATTTATCGGCGTAACCAGCGCTCATCGCAAAGCCGCCTTTGCGGCCTGTGAATTCTTAATCGACTTCCTAAAAACCAAAGCGCCATTCTGGAAATTAGAAGCGGGTGAGCAAGGTAAAAGTTGGGTTGAAGCGAAAGATGCCGATGAACAAGCTGCCAATCTGTGGCAACACAGAGACTAGTTGCAGCAAAAATACGCGCAGTGGCAAGGCAGCTTGCTAGCTCTACATGAACGCGAACACGGCACTGAGGTGACCCAATGCAGAGTTTGACCCGTTTCTTCCACTCCCTAGGTTTTGCATTACTGTTTTGCTTAGCCGTCGTACCATCGACCAGTCGCGCAGCGGATAATGCGCCGATTCCTGCCATCGCCGCGGCGGCTAATATCAAGTTTGCCTTGGATGACATTGTTAAAAACTTCACCGCAGAAACGGGTCTCAAAGTACGGGTTTCCTATGGTTCATCGGGAAATTTTGTCGCGCAAATTCAACACGGTGCGCCGTTCGAAATGCTGCTGAGCGCCGATGAGCGTTATATTGCCGAGCTAAACAAAGTCGGTTTTACCCAAGGTGAGGGCGTGCAGTATGCCATTGGCCGTTTAGCCTTAGTCGCCCATAAAAATTCACCGCTCGCACTAGATATCGAACTCAATGGCCTAAAAGCATTACTGGCAGCGGGTCAGCTAGAGCGTTTTGCGATCGCTAATCCTGACCATGCTCCCTATGGCGAACGCGCCCGTGAGTTATTGAAAAAACTCGGGTTATGGGATGAGTTACAAACAAAACTGATCTTAGGCGAAAATGCCTCCCAAGCGGCGCAGTTTGCGATCAGCGGCTCGACTCAAGGCGGAATTATTCCTTTATCACTGGCGATTGCGCCGCAGTTTCAAGCCCTCGGTCATTATTTAGCTTTACCCACAGATCTCCACGGTCCGCTGAATCAACGTATGGCGTTAATGCCTAATGCGAGCTCAACCGCCGAGCGTTTCTACCAATATCTACAGTCAGACGCCGCCCGCGCCGTATTCACTCAATACGGTTTTGGTTTGCCAGTAAGTTAAGGATTTCAATGGATTGGCAGGCGCTGTGGTTATCGGTCAAACTCAGCAGCATCACAGTATTGGTGCTGATCCCCCTTGCGATACTCGCGGGGCGAGCTTTGGCCTACCGTCAATTTGTCGGCAAATCTTGGGTCGAGGCATTGATAATGGTGCCCTTAGTGCTACCGCCGACTGTGATTGGCTATTACTTGCTGGTGGGGCTCGGTAGTCAGAGTTGGCTCGGACAATGGATAGAGCAACTAACTGGCCAGCAGCTCGTGTTTCATTTTTCAGGTCTGGTTATCGCTTCCGTGTTCGTCAATATCCCCTTCGCGGTGCAGCCGATCCAGCGGGCCTTTGAAGCTGTGCCGAATGATGTCCGCGATGCCGCAGCTTGTTGTGGTATGAGCCGACTTAAAATATTACTTAAAATTGAATTGCCTATGGTGTGGCCGGGTGTGCTAACCGCGCTGGTGTTATGTTTCTCCCATGTGCTCGGCGAGTTTGGCGTAGTGCTGATGATGGGCGGCAATATCGCTGGCGAGACTAAGACGATTTCGATTTCTATCTACGACAGCGTGCAAGCCTTCGATTTTAATGCCGCAGGCACTATGTCATTAGTGTTATTGCTATTTGCGGTAACGGCTTTGGCGCTGACTACCAGTTTGTCACGGCGTTTAGGAGGTCAGCGTGGCGCAAATTATCGCTGATCTGCAGTGTCAGATCCAAAACCATAAACACATTAAACTCAACGCTGATTTTCGCTGCAAGGCTGGCGAAGTGCTCGCTGTGGTGGGGCCGTCTGGCGGTGGCAAAACGACCTTGCTACGCATGATCGCTGGATTAAATCATCCCGATACGGGCCAAATCCATTTTGGCGAACGGCCTTGGTTTGATGATAAAGCGCGCATCGCCTTAAGCCCGCAGCAACGCCATATCGGTTATATGCCGCAGCATTTTGGCTTATTTCCGAATCTCACTGCCTTAGAAAACGTAGTCGCTGGACTTGACCATATCCCTAAATCGGAGCGCATTGTACGCGCGAAAGATTGGCTTGAGCGAGTCAACCTACAAGGCCTACCCGATAGATTGCCAGCGCATTTATCTGGCGGTCAGCGCCAGCGGGTTGCGCTTGCCCGTGCACTTGCCCGCGAACCTTCAGTGTTATTACTCGATGAGCCTTTTTCGGCAGTTGATCGGGAAACCCGCGAGCGTTTATATCTCGAACTGGCGCGCCTCAAAGAGCAGTTACTCTGCCCAGTGATCATGGTCACCCATGACTTAAATGAAGCTTTGTTGCTGGCTGATTCGATGATTTTGATCAGCCAAGGGAAGATGCTACAGCAGGGCGCACCTTTCGAAGTGTTGTCGCGGCCACGCAATGAAGCTGTAGCGCGGCAGATGGGGCTAAGGAATATTTTCGACGGTGAAGTGGTGTTTCAAGACAGCACAAAAGACCTCACTTGGCTTAAGTTTGGCGAACAGTTAATTGCCTGCGACTATGGCAAAGACCGCACCGTTGGCAGCAAAGTGCGTTGGGTGATCCCCAACCAAGGCATTCGCTTTAACTCGATATCTAACGGACGTTTATGCCGCAGTTTTAATAAGTTAGATATCACTATCGACGCTATGTTGGTGATGGGGGAATCGGTCCGGCTTATTTGCTATGTCACAGGTACTCAGTTACAACTTAACACCGAAGTCTCGCTGCATTTTGCCCAAAAGCTTGCACTCACGAAAGGAATGCAAACCACAGTGGCACTCAAATCCGAACAAATTCATATTTTGGAATCCCCCAGATGATCAAAGCTTAATCTTGTTTCCATCGGTGTTTCAGCTGGTATTAGGTAGACTTAACACATTAGCCACAAAATGATTGAGTGTTTGGCTTAAAAGCTAATAACTTAGGTGATGTTGAAAGGGAATTTTCGTTCCATTTATGACCAAACCTGAGTTAAGGCTAACGCAGTGTGATGCTATATCCAGTGGTAGATTATGGGAGATTGGCTTGGAATCGCGCACAGGGACAATAGGTCCCATCGACTTCTAACTGATTGTCTCATAAGATACAAACTTAGCTGATTTATATGGAGGAGCCATGAGACTATGGTTGCTAGGATTCATGTTGGTATCTGGCGTCGCAACTGCGGCTCAGAGCATGTATTCGATGTTTGCGGGCGGAGACTATGTACCGCCGCTGAGCGTTATGCAGCAGATCGAAAAAGGGTTCTCCGGCGTGATTGCCGAATTTAATATGGAAGAGCAAGAGGGTGAATTAGTCTACCAATTTGAGTTGATTAATCCCTTGGCCAATTCCATAACGCGGTTTGAATATCGTGCCCGCGATGGTAAGTTGCTGAAACAAAAGGCGAGTAAAGTGAGCGCGGATGATCTCGGTGAGGTTGAGGCGACACGTTTGATCGCGGCAAAAGATCAAACCTTTTCAGGCTTAATCGCTAAGGCCACTAAAGATCATAAAGCCTTCTTAACCGAGGCAAAGTTAGATCACGACTTAGGTATCAGTTATTTAGAGCTTAAGCTGCTAGACGATACGGGTAAGTTTAAATTGGCTTTTGATGTCGAAAATTTACGCCCGTTACCTTTACTCAAGTGGGATTGAAACATCTAAGTCAATCGAGTGCTCAAACGAGTATTTAGGATTGAGGAGCGCAACATACAGATGAAAATACTTTTAGTTGAAGATGATGCGACGACGATTGATTACATCGTCAAAGGATTTCTTGAGCAGGGCCACAATATCGAAACGGCGAGCGATGGCCACCAAGGACTGTCACTCGCCACAAGTAGTCAGTACGATCTCGTGATCCTCGACCGCATGTTACCCCAGCTCGATGGCTTAAAATTATTGGCCGCCTTAAGGGCAACGGGCAATCAAACCCCAGTGCTGATTTTATCTGCCTTAGCGCACGTTGATGAGCGAGTGAAAGGCCTTCGCGCGGGCGGCGACGACTATATGACTAAGCCGTTTGCCTTCTCTGAGTTATTAGTGCGCGCCGAAAAACTTATGCACCGTGGTCAATCTGTGCCGGTCACCACAGATCTCGTTGTCGGTGGCTTGAAGATGGAGTTACTGACCCGTAATGTGACCTTAGACGGGCAAGAGTTGATGCTGCAGCCGAAAGAGTTCCAGTTACTTAAGTATCTGATGGAACATGCGAATCAAGTGATTAGCCGCACCTTATTGTTCGAAGCAGTGTGGGATTATCACTTCGACCCGCGCACGAACGTTATCGATGTGCATATCGCAAAATTACGCCGTAAATTTGAAGAGTTAGGCCATGGCGAGCTTATCGAAACCGTGAGGGGAGCGGGTTATCGCTTACGACAAAGGCATTAAGCCTTACCAAAGCAGCGCCTGGCGCATCACAATCGTCTTTTCGACCTTAGTGACGGTGATCATTGGGGCGCTGCTATTTGCCCTCTATCGACAGTTGATCATCGAGCAACAGTATCAAGTGACTCAATATTTAGAGTCAGAGACCCAACGTTATCAGCAACTTGCCCTAACAGTTGACCGCCGTAGTTTTGCCGCTCAAATCCGCGCCGCCGATCCACAGACCGCTCTGATCGCTTGGCGTAATAGCTACGATATGGTCGGTGCCTTGAGCTTTATGCCCGAAGGCATGCCCATGCTGCCGCAAACGCGAGATTTCCCCATCTTAACCGGTGGCCCAGATAAGCTGCATATTCTTACCGGCGGGCTAGTGATGACCCGCTACGGCCCAGTGTTGATTGCGACCCGTACCGATAACTTAGCGACGTTAATCGATAAGTTTATCAGCGCTGCGGCGACAGCCGTGATGCTCACCATAGTGTTGACCTTAGCGCTCGGCTATCTGTTTTCTAAGGCGATTTTACGTCGATTAGTGCAATACAACCGCTTGAGTGAACAGATTGAACGCGGCCACTATGACACCCGCTTGCCCTTGAGTTGGCGTCAGGATGAGTTCGATATGTTGGCGCTACAGTTTAATAATGTGCTGGATATCCTCGAAAATAACCTGATGGCAGTGCGCGGCGCGACCGATAATATCGCCCATGATTTACGTACTCCACTGTCGCATATCCGCATCGGTCTCGAAGAGTTGGCGAGTAAACCCAGCGATGAGATTAGCGAGGGTTGCGCCATTTTGACCGAGGAGCTCGACCATTGTTTAGCGACATTTGATGCCATGTTGTCACTCACGCGTATCGAAGAAGGTCAGCAGACGCTCGATTTGCAGGAGTTAAGCCTAGCGCAACTGTGTACCGATTTGTTGGACATGGCCGATGCCGTGGCAGAATCCAATGAGCAAACCTTGAGTTTGTCGCTGTTGGCTGACCATAAGGTATTTGGTGATAAATACTTATTATTCCAAGCTTTATATAATCTCGTCGATAACGCGATGAAGTATTCTGGCCAAGGTGCGCGGATTGAAATTATCCAATCAGGCCCGCAAATTCAGATCCGCGATAATGGCCCCGGTATTCCCGACGACAGTAAAGAAAGAGTGTTCGAACGCTTAGTGCGCCTCGACCCCAGCCGGCATTTACAGGGTACAGGTTTAGGATTATCTATGGTCAAAGCGATTCTCTCACGGCACAATGCCAAAATTAATCTCACGGATAATCATCCCGGCTTAGTGGTCACTATTAAGTTTTAAGTCGATGATCCGCATTACAGCGTCGAGAACTCCATGTATCGAATCATAGCCGATGAGGCTGACTTCCTTGTTATCTCCAAATCAGCCAAAGTGCATTTCCACAGTCAGGACGGAACAGCGGGCGTGGTGGCTCAGGCTGAGCAAGATTTAGGGATTAAGCTTTTTGCCGTGCATAGATTAGACACACCCACGTCTGGTCTGTTGATTTTGGCCAAAAGCGCCGTCGCCGCTAAGCAATTTACTGAGCTATTTACCGCCCATAAAGTGCAGAAATATTACCTCGCCCTCGCGAAAGGTAAGCCGAAGAAGAAGCAAGGCTGGGTGATTGGTGATATGGCAAAGTCGCGTCGTAGCATGTTTAAACTGCTGCGCACTAAAGAGAATCCGGCGATTACGCAGTTTTTTTCATTAAGTGTCAGTGAGGGATTGCGTTTATATTTACTGAAACCCCATTCGGGTAAAACCCATCAATTAAGAGTCGCCTTGGCAAGCTTAGGTGTGCCGATTTTAGGCGATGATTTATACGGTGGCATGGCTGCGGATCGTTGCTATCTGCATGCCTACTGTCTGCATTTTCGCTATGGCGATGAAGCGACTGGCTGGCGTGATTACGCGTATAGGGATGTGCCGACTCAGGGTGAACATTTTGCCGCTGCAGGTGTGATTGAGGCGCTAGTTTCATGGCGTGAACCCGATACTTTGGCTTGGCCAGCGAAAGGGGATTAATACTAGTCGCGTTATTTTTGCGTAAGCCTAGCAAGCTTGGCAAATACGATCTCGGCCTTCAGATTTGGCGCGGTACATGGCTTGGTCTGCTTGAATGAGTAGCTTGTCGGGCTGGCATCCTTGATAGATAGTGGCGTAACCTAAACTGGCATGGATTTTTATCGTAACACCTTGCCAGACAAATGAATTGTCCTTAAGTACTTGATGCAATTTCTCGGCAACGGCTCTGGCGGCGGGTGCATCGGTCGCAGGCAAAATTACCAGAAACTCCTCACCACCGTGACGACATAGGGCATCATTTTCTCGTAATACCGATCCAAACAGTCTCGCCGCCGTCAGCAGGGCGAGATCACCCGCATCGTGACCGTATTGATCGTTAATCTCTTTAAAATGGTCAAGATCCAATAAAATCATACTGTAAGGCACACTATCCCTTAGCCAGCGTTGATGGATATTGTTGAGAAACTTATGCATAGCCCGCCGATTCCACAGGCCTGTGAGTTGATCCCGCTCCGCTAACATACGAATTTTGCTGACGAGTCGCGTCATGGCATTACCTATCATCACAATATTGATCAATAGGGTTAGAAATACATAAAACCACAGCACAGGTATGGCTTCGTGCGTGTGCATGGCGATAAACATCGGACTTTCTTCTGGGGAAAGCAGGGCGATAAAGATGCGAATGATAAAAATACCCACCATAGCGACTAAAGGCATGACCATAGCGATGGCGACTCGATTCCCCGTATCGCGTTTGATGGCCTGATAGTTATCCCGCGTCAGCATGGTAAAAATCAGTGCGGCGCAGGCGGAGAAAGCAACGGCTAAGGTGCGTTCGGAGCTGAAGTTGGGGGGAACCGAGAGCATCACACCGGCTGTGATTGCTAAGAGAATAAGGTCAGATTTAACGCTGGGACTCAGTCTGAAGAGTGCCTTAGTGCCCCAGCGTAATAGGATGAATCCAAACAAAATCGCCATATCGGAGCAGAACCAAAAAAGGTAACTAGAGGCTTCGGAGCGTTGGCTGTTGAGTATGATACCAAGGAGGACGAACAAGTTCGCCAGAGAAAAACGCATACTGGCTTGAGTCGCAATCGCTAAAGGTTTGGCAATGAGTCCCCATGCCACGGCTGCGGTGCTGGCCAGTAGACAAATAAATTTGATGAGTAATAGGGCTTGGGGATCAAATATCATTCTTTTAGTTCATATTTTTCTTTAACTATAGATGCTTTTAGGCATTTTCGGTTGAAGTTTATAGGATATCTTAACCTGTATTTAGCGGCATGAGGCGGGCTACATCTTCCTTTGAATTTATAGCGATATTAAGTGCTTTGGTTTAGAGAATCACTTGGGGTATTTATCATTTTGTAAGCTAAAAAGTTTGCAAATTCTGAGTCTTCCTGCGAAGTTAGACCTTGTTGATTTGCCTACCATCTCCGTTTTAAGGATGCCCTGTTATGGATACAAATAAATTACTCTTAGTCATTATTGCGATTCTGTTGCCTCCTGTTGCCGTATTTTTGAAGGCAGGAGCGGGTAAAGATCTGCTGATAAACATAGTCTTGTGTTTACTGTTCTGGTTCCCTGGTTTATTACATGCACTCTGGGTCGTGACCAAGGCATAAATTGCTTTCTTCCACACAATAAAAAAGCGCAATTTAATTGCGCTTTTTTATGCTTCAAAATGAGCCTTTCACTTAGAAAGGCAAGGTGTAGCCTATTGTCGCAGTACGTCCCATGCCTTTGAAATAACGATCATTTGTACCCATAGTTTGTGAGTAATAATTGAAATAATCCTTATTAAACAGGTTTTGCAGACCTAAGCTCAGGGTGCCAGTGTAAAGCGGCATAGAGAAGGAAGCATCGACTGTGGTATAGCCATCAAACTCAGCGTACTTGTTGCCCGCGGCATTTTTAAAGTCGCGGTCCATGTAGTAGTTGGCTTGAACGCGGGTCGACATGTCATTATCGAAGTTATGGGTCCAGAACAGGTTGATACGGTTGGGCGAAATATTTGCGCCATCGAGATCGGTATCGACTTTGTTATCACCATTTGAATCGTATTCGCCCTGTTGAATGGCGATGTTCATGCCAAGATCATCATTGCTGGTGAGGTAGGCGGTAACATTGGCTTCGATACCCTCGATGACACTTTTTTCCCGCTTCACGTCGTAGAAACCATCGCCATTTAAGGCTAAACGTGAGCCAAAATCAGTGGCCGAACGATAATATGCAAACTTAGCGCTTAAGTATTTACCTTGATAATCGGCACCAACTTCGACGTTATCTGTGACGATCGGCGTGAGTGCCAATGAGTCATCTATGCTGGGATTGTCGCCTGGGAAGCTTTTACCATCACGCAGAATACGGCCGATATCCGGCATACCAAAACCTTGGTTATAGCTGGTATAAACGCGAATGTCTGGGGTGATTTTGTAGGAGATACCGACGTTGAATAAGGTTTCATCGAAGGTGGCCGAACCGCCTGCAATTTGCTTGTTGCCCGCACCCCATAGGGTTTTGTAGTCATCGACACTCAACTCGGCATGTTCGTAACGAACACCAGTCGATAGAGTTAGATTTTCAATTAAATCATAATCTAACTGCAAGTATGGCGCGACGTTGTCATAGGTGCTTTCCGGTACCCACGAAAAACCCGTTTTCACTAAATCTTGCTCTGTGGTATCGCGGAAAAGGTCGACACCGTAGGCCGCATCAATCCCTGAACCCGCAATATCTTTAGCAATCAATGAGCTTTTTAAACCCCATTTAACTGAAGCATTACGCGATTGCTCGTAGTATAAGCTTTCGCCTTTACTGCCGACACCGCACTGGATCACTTGGTCGCTACCTTCGAAGGATGGATCGTAGAAACTGTCGAAACAGCCGCCACCATAAACCGCTTTAAAATCTTGATTAAAGAGTTGTAGGTTAAGTTGTTGGCCACCAATGTTGGCGTGGGTGTAAGTCAAACTGGTGGTGGTCACTTGATTGTTAGCCGCTTCCCATGGCTGAGTTTCTTTAACTGCGCCCGTGGGCACGCCATTAGGCTTGTCGCCTGCAACTGGCATCCAATCGCCATTGTTGTCTGCGGTGTAATGGTTAACCATTAACTCAAGGCGCGACTCGTCGAAGTCATGGCCAAGCTTAATGAAGAAGTCGGTGCTTTGGCTGTCCATCGACTCGCCTTGAGTCGTATCCACACCTACGACGTTATGGTTGGCATCATAATAGACGCCATTATTGCGGTAGCTAACCGAACCTATCATGTCGATAAATTCTGACTCGCCAGAAAACGCATAGCTGGCACCAAAGCTTAAACCGTTAGATTTCATCGAATCAGGAACTGTCACATCGAAACTGGCAACCTGTTCGCTGTCGCCCGTCGGTTTTTTAGTGATGTAATTGATGATGCCGCCTTGGGCACCAAGACCGTGCATTGCATTGGCACCGTGAATGATTTCGATACGCTCAATCATGGCTGGATCTATGGTTTGACCCGAGCGACCCCCACTGCGAAGTGGGTTTGATTGCGGTACGCCGTCGATCATGATCAGCGGCGGGCGACCACGCAGGGTTTCGCCTGTGTTACTCATCTTCTGGCGGCTTGGCGAAAAGCTCGGAGCCAAGTTACCGATAATGGTTGATAAATCTTTAGTGGTGCGGAACTGTTCTTCTAACTGGGCGCGGTCAATGATAGTGACGGTATTGGGAATTGAGCTGGGGGATTTATCCATCCGACTCGCGGTGACAGTGATTTTTTCTATGTCTTTATTTTTGTTATTTGAACTGCTGTCGGGGGCATCTTGAGCCGCTGCGGATTGGCTTAGCGCTGCAAATACGGCTAAAGCAACAAACGAGGTTTTGAATGTCATATAACTTCCTGCTAAGGGCGAATGAGTTTGCTACACCGGCTCCTTTGGCATAAGTCCATATTCCATTAAACGGCATTACAAATGATAACGATTTTTATTCTGTCGCGATTTTAGGGGAGGAATAACGGCTTGTCTAGTCGTGTCATACAGGAAATTGCACGATTTGGCGGCAGTATTGATAAATTGCGACACAGCACTCGGTATCGAGATTAAACCCCAAGGGTTACCTAGTGCGAGTTCATGTCGGTAAGGCAGTGCCTTATTTAGCGTTTGGCATGGCTTGCGCGATCTGATGGTTTGGTCGCAGGCTTGATGACTTGGCTTGATGACTTGGGGATTACTAACTGAGCTAACATGAGTCGCGGGTTGGGCGATCTGACTTGTGCTTTCGATTGTCTGGCGTGCAGGTGGAAGGCTATAATCGCGCACCTTTATTCCGTATCCGCGTTGGTGCCTTGATGAACCGCAAAAAGAAGATAAACCAAACCTTGAAGAGCAAGGCGAAAAAGGCCAATGCCAAACTGCAATCGAGCAATAAACCTAAATACATTGCGAAGGCGGATAGGGAATCATTAGCTGCAGAGGCCGATAGCGAGTCGCATGCTGTGGATACTGCGGCAGTTAATTCTGTGACTCTTGATCGCGAGTCTGCAGAATCATAAGTCTCCGTTCATTTCTTCGTATAATGTGACGGCCATGCTGGCATTCATTGAGTCTGCCGACATGGCGAGTTGCTGAACCCTCATTTGTAGTTGATATTGTCGCGAAGCCGCTATGTTACTCATCACCTAAGTCTTAGTGTGTTTCTAAGTAGCTGATGGGATTTTGATAAAAGGCCTTTTTATATCCTTGGGTTGAAGTATCTATCAGCCAAGGTTTAGGCAATAAGCTCAAAATGGAATAATGCAAATGTGGCGGTTTACCTTGAGCATTACCCGTATCGCCGACAGTACCCAGCGTTTCACCTTGGTAGGCAATTAATCCCATGGCTGATTCAATTTGTGCTAAGTGGGCAAAATAATGAATTTGCCATTTAGGACCTAGACCAACGACCACATTACCTCCTTTAAAGAAGTCGCCTCGATAGAAGATCAGCATAGGCGTTGGCGCAATCACGGCGGTGTTTTTGGCGGCGAAAATATCTATCCCCTTATGTACGCCCGATGGGCCCCAAGGTTCATACCAAAAGGTTTGGCTGTTCCAATCTTTACTGCTGGCGCCTTTGACTGGGATCACCGGTGACTCAGGGATCAGATAGCCGCCAAGTAGCAGTAACGATAGTGCTAATCCAACATATGTTAACTTCATTTTTTATCCTGCATTAAGCCTTAGTGTTTCTCTCAAGCTCTAATGAAAATCACTGAATTCCTGCCAATTTACGGGGTACTGCAAGCGCTCAGCTGCTGAAAGTGACAGCCAATAGGGGCGCCAAAAATAGTTACACCAAAAATCGATATTCCCTTGAAGACTGCCGAGTGTATCGGGATCGACGTCGGGAAAGCTTTCCCAAGGGTGAGGTAAAGTCGATTTGAACGCAATCAGTTGCTCTAATAGCGCTTTGTCGTTACTGATCAAGCTGACGCAGATCCCTGCAAAATCGGCATATTGGTTGAGCTGCAAGCTGGTTGCTCGGCTCCGATGGGTTAGCAGGCCATTAAAGCTGGCGGCATGTTCGGGCAATACTGCAAAACCTGCATTGCCAATCAAGGTATCTAAGGTTTGCTTGCCTTCTAAGGTCAGTAAGCCGTGAACTTGATAGGCATAAATATCGGCCTGCACTATTGATGTTACTTGCGGATAGGCTTGGTTTGTCGGCAAGTCGATGTCGGGCATTTGCGCTGGATGAAAAATGGCGGCTAAGTCAGCTTGCCGCCCTAGTGGGCTGTTGCCATGAAAGGCGCGATGAAGGTGTTTCTTAAGCCAAGTGAGCACAAACATGAATGCGACCATATAAGGTGAATGTTAATTGATCATGGCGTTTCTAAAGATTCAAATCACCAATCTACTTCTTGTTCCCGCGATTTTATTCATCCGCATATGGCCAGTCTGAAGCATTAATACCGTTAATTCAGTTGGATATTAAAAATGACAGCAAGCGATTTTATGCCTGTAACTAAGCTGTCGTCTAGGGTTTAGCGTTAGCAGGAAGAAGCTTAATACTTAAGTTGTGAGCTTTTGAGCGCCGACGAGTGGGAATAAATCGAATGGAAAAGAGCAGTGACTCAGCAGCCTGAGTTTCTCGATGTGGCACGTTTGCATTCTGGCCTAAGCTGTTCCATATGAAAAATAATGATGAGCACCAGCAAGCGATTATCGACGCCAATATCAAGATGTTTTTGGCCATGTATCGCGCTTAAACTTAGCGTTCCATGCTATTCAACATAAAGGCCGCATCTGCGGCCTTTATTATTTATGTAATACAGACTAGAGCAAGGCTGTTGCCAGTAGATAACCGACGGTCGATGCGGTACCCACGCCGATAAAACCTGGAATAATAAAGCTGTGGTTAATAATGAACTTACCTATTTTAGTTGTACCTGAACGGTCAAAGCCGATACAGGCCAGATCGCTTGGATAGGTAGGTAGTACAAAATACCCGTAGCTTGCAGGGAGGAAAGCGATCAAGAGTTTTGGATCGACTCCTAATGCGAGACCCATAGGCGCAATGGCAGTCAGCGCCGCTGCTTGGCTATTAACAAGCTTAGAGATGAGGAACAGCACTAAGGCATAGGTCCAAGGCTGGCTTTGCACCACGTGGGACAGGTTTTCTTTAAGCACATCCATATGGCTGATGAAGAAAGTATCACTCATCCACGCCACACCAAATACTGAGAAAATCGCCACCATGCCCGCTTTAAAGACGGGGCCATTAGAGATGTTTGTCGGTTTGACTTTACAGGTCATTAGGATAAATGCCCCCGCAATTAACATCATCATCTGGATGACTAAGTTCATCGATAATAAGGTTGTTTTCCCTTTAACTTCAAAGGCAGGGCGCAGTTCACTAAAGGAACCTAGTAGTACCACAGCTGCGATAGCCGCAAAGAAAATTCCCGTTGCCCAGTAAGCTTCCTTAGGAAAACGTTGATTTAGCAGGGTTTCGCTCTTGTCATAGATAAAAGCTCTTTGGACAGGATCTTGAATCCGTTCTTGGAACTCTTCGTCTTTATCTAAATCTTTACCGCGACGTAGGCTCCAAAGTGCGGCGGCCATCACACCGCAAAGCGATGCCGGTACTGATACCATTAAAATTTCGAGCAGATTGTAGGCGCGGCCCACACCTTGCTGCGATGCGAGAATCGACACCATAGACACAACCGCTACCGACACGGGCGAAGCACAAATTGCCATTTGCGAGGCGACGGATGCCACCGCCATTGGGCGTTCTGGGCGAATATTTTTCTTCAGCGCGATATCGGAAATAATCGGAAACATGGTGTAAACCACATGGCCTGTACCGCAAAGAAAGGTCAGCGTCCAAGTGGTCAGCGGCGCCAGAATGGTGATGTATTGTGGATGGCGGCGCAGTAGGCGCTCGGCAAACTGCATCATCACATCCAAACCGCCTGCGGTTTGTAATACGGCCGCACAGCCGATCACCGCAAGAATCGTTAGCATAACTTGTACTGGCGGTTGTCCCGGCGCTAAACCAAAGACAAATATCAGTAAAAACAAACCTATGCCGCTGATGAGGCCGAGTCCCATACCGCCGTAGCGGGTACCGAGTAGTAGGCAACTAAGCACTACTATAAATTCCATTAAAATCATCCGATTTACCTCTGCGGAATCTACCGCTTAGCGATTTGTTGAGTGATGAGTGTTTTCAGGGACATTTTGCGGAGGAAAAGCGTTTGAAAAATTGCGCTGGCGCATGGTGTAAATAAAAAATGGCATGAGATTTTTCGGAAATTTGACCTAGCGCTAGAAACACGTGGCGATAAGTTGCATTCTGGTTAACGAGTTTTATGGATTGAGCTAAGACTTTGAGCTCGCTCCGTTTACAAGAACGATAACAATACTCAAGGATAAGCCCGTGAAACCAGCCACCTTTAACACCGAAGCCTTCGATGATTGGATCCGCAGTCGCTTTGTCGAACTCAACTCAGAGCTAGAACAGCTTTACTACCAACAAACGGATCGGGCCAATGTGCTTGATATCGGCGCAGAAGCTAAGTTGGCGCTGGAGAGCGAAGGGCGAGAGTTGATTAAGGCCTTGCTCGATGAGGGCAATACCGACGAAGGGTTCGACAGTGCTTTTGATTTACTCGGCAACGTGGGCCTGTATATGGCGGCTTGTCGACGCCATGAGATTACCGAGCCTTCGCGGGAAACCACATCGCCATTAGCCGAAGCCTCTGCGCTTGCCATGCACATCGGCGCTTCAATAGGCGTCACGCCGCGCTTTGCTACCGCACATTTAACTACGCACAATCGTGCCCACAATGGCATTTATAAGCGCTTTACCGATCTTCCTGCTGAAAAGCTGTTTGTGGATTACAACACTAAAGGCATTTTGGCCTATAAACGCGCCGCCGATGCGTTATTGAAGATCCAGCCTTTGGGTATTTCTCATCCCATCAGTCACGATTTACTGCGAGTCGCTAAACAGGCACTGCAGGATGTGATTGAGTCGAATACTCAATTATTCAATCGATTAGATACGGATCGTTTCTTTTACTGTGTTCGCCCTTACTACAAACCGTATCGGGTGGGCTCGGTCATTTATCGCGGCGCTAACGCTGGGGATTTTGCGGGGATTAATGTAATCGATTTAACGCTAGGTCTTTGTTTCGCCAATGAAGCTTCATATTCGCAAATGCTGGTGGACAAATTTTTATACATGATGCCAGAGGATCAGCAAATATTGCGTGAGTGCATGCGTCGACCGAATTTGATGGATGATTTCCTGCAGGCAAAAGACAGTGCGAACCAAACTTGGTATCAAGAAAATTTGCGACTCTTTATCGAAGTCTGCGAATTACATGGCGAGACTGCGATTCAGCACCATAATGAGTTAGTGACTAAATATATTGCCGAGCCTTCGACAAGTATGGAGCAGCAGCATTTAGCTAAGGTTACCGCCAGTGGTCCGCCACTACATGTGCTACTCGGTTCATTGGAGCGACTCAGAGATAGGCGCGCCGCCGCTCAGCGCAGCGACATTCGGACGCGTTATTATGAGATTAAAAAATTAAAAGAGAGTTTGAGATAACACTATGTTTGAAGACTTTAAAAAGGACTTTTACCTCGCGGGTCCAGGATATCTATTGAACCATTCCGTCGGTCGACCGTTAAAATCGACCGAACAGGTCTTCAAAGAAGCCTTTTTTGCGCCTTGGCAGGAATCGGGGCGTGAGCCTTGGGGTCAGTGGCTGAGTGTGATTGATGATTTTACCTTTGCTTTATCCAAACTGTTTAACGGCCACCAAAAGGACTTTTGCCCTCAGGTAAATCTTTCCAGTGCACTGACTAAAATCGTTATGTCACTCGACCGATTAAATCGTGAACACGCCGTTGTGTTAATGAGTGAGATTGATTTCCCCAGCATGGGTTTCGCCCTTAAAAAAGCGCTGCCAGCTAGCTGCGAAGTGCGTTTTATTCCTAAGGGACTCGATGTCACTGACCCTAATGTGTGGGACGCGCATATCAGCCGCGATGTGGATCTGGTGTTTGTCAGCCATGCTTACTCGAATACGGGGCAGCAGGCGCCATTAGCCAATATTTTCACCATAGCCCGTGAGCGAGGCTGTTTGAGCTTAGTGGATGTGGCACAATCGGCAGGGATTATTCCGCTAGATCTCGCGCGCCTACAACCCGATTTTTTAATCGGGTCGAGTGTTAAATGGCTCTGCGGCGGCCCTGGTGCCGCCTATCTTTGGGTTAATCCCGCTATATTGGAGAGTTGTCAGCCAAAGGATGTGGGGTGGTTTAGCCACGAGAATCCGTTCGAGTTCGATATCCATGATTTTCGTTACCAGCATTCCGCAATGCGCTTCTGGGGTGGAACGCCTTCAATCGCCCCCTATGCCATTGCCGCCCACAGCATTCATTACCTTGCTGGTCTAGGCATCCCCTTGCTGCGTAAATGCAATCAGCAGTTAATCGATGCCGTGGCGCAAGAGCTCGAACATGAGTTTGTATCGCCACGGGATGTTGAAAAACGCAGCGGTACGCTGATTTTGCAGTTTGGTGAGCAACAACATCAAATCATGACGGCATTCGCGAACGCGAACATCAGCGTCGATGCTCGCAGCATGGGGATCCGTATTTCGCCGCATATCTATAACAATATGGCCGATATCAAGCTGTTACTGGACGTGATAAAAGCAAATCGCTAACTTAAATGATTTAAAATGGCTTACTAGGCTAGGTTGTACTACGTAATTACAACTAACAAGGCACAACACTCTGGGAGGTAAACCGCGACATGGTCGTTCCCGTATGTCGGCGCTAATTCACCGCCACACAGGCAACTTGAGGTTATTTATTGGGTGCGATTATGCTTAAATCTTGTAGTCATAGCGGCAGACCATAGGTCGCGGGGTGTGGAGCTTGGGATCGCTGGGCGTGATCGCTAAATCTGCAGGTAGCATAACAGTATCGATGATCAACGCACTGCTCATATCAACAAGTGTCAGCGGGATGGTAAAGAGCAGCAAGGGCGGGGCCGCCAACGCGGAGATAATCATACACTCCTCGCCATTATCAACAGCCGTTTGCACACTTGAGAAAGAATGACCCCAAGTTGAATCTTCTCCCATCCTCGACGTTATCGTTGCACATCCCGTGAGAGAACAGCACACGACCAACCAAGTCAACCAACGCATAATCACTCCATTGTTTATATGTGAAAAACTGCATTGCTTCGGTATGATCTACTCACTTGATCAACTGAGAGCGTTAGTGATGTGGAACCAGATCAGGTTTCATTTGATGCCAACCTGTTCTGTTTCAACAGCTTGGCATTCTAACTATATGATTATATCTGTCAATTATTCATCAACAGAAACGAGATACAACCAAGCTCAATAACCTAGTTGTTAACGGCGACTCTTGTTTTGGATAAGTATTAATCATGGAGGTTTGTATGCCGTGCCTTCGCAGAACTCTGATGAGTTTTGAACATACTCTTTAAAATCAGTCTCCACTTCCCTCACTGGCCATCTAGCTACTTTTATTACTTTCCTTAAAACTGTTTCAGTAAATATTCGCTTGAGGGTAGGCCGAGAGCATATTATGTTGCTGATTTAAAATGGATGACTGGATTTACGCTTGGCGATGCCCACGCTACAAGTAGAGTCTACCGAGAGGTAACAGGATGAACAATAAAGCAGCGCCGCAGCAGTTGGCGTCGACAGAGCAAGACACACAACCGTTGAACGACAGCCGGTATGAAGATTTGCCACACAGTGAGTTCCTGCAATTACCCCAAGAGGATCAAGACCGGCTCAATAAGCTACGTCAGCAGCGCGTGCGTGAGGCGCCGACCCTATATGAGTGGGATATTAAGGTAGCGACTGTGTATGGCATTGGGTGGGTCATGGTCCTTATTCCGTGCGGGATTACGGCTCTAGTTGGGTTGGTGACATACTGGTATGGATTTGAGCAATGGTATTATTTTCTCATCATAGTGATGATTTTTGGGCCATTTATGCGCTACCTCTGGTTGGCCGACAAACTGTACCATTATCGGCTCACCACCGAGGGTTTAGTTACTACCTATCATGACGCGATTCCGGATGCAGCCTACGCGGTAGTGCGGGGGCTGGCTTGGTTTGGGGTGGTGGTTTGTATTGTCGGGGTGGCTTTTTTAGGCCCAGCAGCGCTGATTGGTGCAGGCGGAATGGCTCTAGGGGCATTTTTCTTTACTGGTTTTAAAAATGTAGAAACCACCTCAATAAGTGCTATCAAGCGTGGACATCCCCACATGATAAAAGTGACCCACAAGAGGCCATATATATCCTGTGATACAGACAGGTTTTATTTCGGATATTATTCAAATCTCGACTGTTATTGTCATCCCGAAGATATGCATAAAGTGTTGTCGCTACTGATGAAGCAATTACCGGGGGCGGAACTCTTTTTATTGAAAAATGAACGAATAGTTGGCCTCTCTAAAGTTGGCACCCGTGATGGCGAACCAGTCCAATTGTCAGATTTTGCCCCTGAGAATCCCCTGCCCAGTTAACGTTTTTCCTCGCGCCTATTATTGGCGCGAGATTCGGTGTCATCAGTGGCAGCTTTTCCACCAAGATGCTAACAGGCCTTATAGCGGCAAGATCGTCAAGGGCGAGAAGACATTAAGTACGAGCTGTGTGGGTAGGTTAACGATGACCGTGCAGTCCGTAGGCACAGCAAAGGAATAGCTATATGAATAAGAGAGCAGCGCCGCAGCAGCAGTTGGCGTCGACAGAGCAAGAGACAAAACTGTTGGACGACAGTCGGTATGAAGACCTGCCGCGCAGTGAGTTCCTGCAATTACCCCAAGAGGAGCAAAGCCGGCTCAATAAGCTACGTCAGCAGCGGGTGCGTGAGGCGCCCACGCTTTATGAGTGGGATATTCGGGTGGCGACTGTCTATGGTCTATTTTGGTTAACCTTCCTGATCCCGTGTGGTTTCTTAGCACTTATAGGGTGCTATTTGCTATCTGGCGATACTAGCTTGGGTATCGGGTTAATCATCATGGCTTTAATTATGTGCTTATCTGCTCGTTACCTCTGGTTTGCAGACAAGCTGTACCACTATCGGCTCACCACCGAGGGGCTAGTTACTACCTATCATGACGCTATTCCGGATGTCGCCTACGCGGTAGTGCGGGGGCTGGCTTGGTTTGGGGTGGTGGTTTGTATTGTCGGAGTGGCTTTTTTAGGCCCAGCAGCGCTGATTGGTGCAGGCGGAATGGCTCTGGGGGCATTTTTCTTCACCGGTTTTAAAAATGTAGAGACAACTTATGAGAGCCCTATAAAAAATGGGCATCGCCATTTGATTAAGGTAACGCGGAATCGTCCATTTATTGCCTGCCAATCGGATGTACGAACAATGGGCTTACGCGCAAGTATTCGTCTTCATTGCCCATTGGATAAGATGCACACTATCTTGTCATTGCTGATGACGCAGTTACCTGATTCTGAAATCCGTGTATTTAAAAATGAGCGCGTGTTAGATGGCGTACCATTTGCGTCATTTGAGTCAGGCGAACCTGCCCAACTGGCAGATTTTGCCCCTGACAATAACCTGCCTAGTTGAATAAAGCGTGGACACTTAACAATAATGGCGCGGTAGTTAACTTCCGACTATATAGGTGGTTTTTCTGCTGCATCCTCGTTTAGTTTAGGTCGGTTTTTAACCATCTATCTCTATTGTTGCTGTTGCCGCGGTGTCTGGCGTGCCTTCTCTGAATGATAAAAGAGTGGTTGGCGATGATGCCTATTTAGAGAGCAACGCGATGATTGAATCAGAATAAAAGTTGTATATACCTTCAAAATACAAAAAGCCCCGATAGCGTTGCTATCGAGGCTTTTATATTTCTGTATCAATTACATAAAGCGAGCCGGTTGTATAGCGCTAGCCATCACAGGCTGTAGTACATTTCAAACTCAAGTGGGTGAGTTGTACGTGCTACGCGCTCAGCTTCTGCTGTTTTCAGTACGATATAAGATTGGATGAAATCTTCACTGAACACGCCGCCTTTTGTCAGGAACTCATGGTCAGCTTGCAGATTTTCAAGGGCGTTTTCTAATGACGTTGCCACTTGTGGGATTTCAGCCGCTTCTTCTGGAGGCAGATCGTACAGATCTTTGTCCATCGCTTCACCTGGGTGGATCTTGTTTTGGATACCGTCAAGACCGGCCATCAGCAGCGCTGCGAAACCTAAGTATGGGTTGGCATGTGGATCTGGGAAACGCGCTTCGATACGACGGCCTTTAGGGCTTGGTACCACTGGAATACGGATTGATGCAGAGCGGTTACGGGCAGAGTAGGCCAACATAACAGGTGCTTCAAAGTGTGGCACTAAACGCTTGTAAGAGTTAGTGCTTGGGTTAGTGAAAGCGTTCAGCGCGCGAGCGTGCTTAATGATACCACCTATGTAGTACAGCGCCGTTTCACTTAAACCTGCGTATTTGTCGCCAGCGAACAAGTTAACACCGTCTTTCGCCAGAGATTGATGAACGTGCATGCCGCTACCATTGTCACCAACGATAGGTTTAGGCATGAAAGTCGCCGTCTTGCCGTAAGCGTGTGCCATGTTGTGCACTACGTACTTCAGAATTTGGATTTCATCCGCTTTCTTAGTCAAAGTATTGAAGCGAGTAGCGATTTCGTTTTGACCCGCAGTCGCCACTTCGTGGTGATGCGCTTCAACCACTTGACCCATTTCTTCAAGCACTAAACACATAGCGCTACGTAGGTCTTGTGATGAGTCAACCGGTGCAACTGGGAAGTAACCGCCTTTAGTGAATGGACGGTGACCTGTGTTGCCGCCTTCGTAGCTAGTGCCTGAGTTCCAAGCCGCTTCTTTAGCGTCGATCTTAACGAAACAACCAGACATGTCAGTACCGAAACGGACATCATCAAATAGGAAGAATTCTGGTTCTGGGCCAATCAACACAGTATCAGCGATACCTGTAGAGATTAGGTAAGCTTCTGCTTTTTTAGCAATTGAACGTGGGTCACGGTCATAACCCGTCATAGTACCTGGTTCAAGAATGTCACAACGGATCAGCGCTGTGGTTTCTTCGGTGAAAGGATCCAGTACGAATGTCGTTGGATCTGGCATCAGTACCATGTCTGATTCGTTAATGCCCTTCCAACCTGCGATAGAAGAACCGTCAAACATTTTGCCGTCTTCGAAGAAATCAGCATCTACCTGATGAGAAGGAATAGATACGTGCTGCTCTTTACCTTTAGTGTCGGTAAAACGTAAATCAACGAACTTAACTTCTAATTCTTCAAGTTGCTTTAAAACTGATTCAACTGACATTCTCAAGCCTCCGGTAGGGTAAAGGGATGCCCCTTCTATAATCTTTTAACTCAAGTTATTTATCTTGAGCCAAACTTACGAGCGATAAAGCGATATCCATGCCAATAATTTAACTAGCTGATTAACATGGTTTAAAATCTTTTCTGCACTTAATTGGATTCGTGTTTGCACCACTATGGTGCTTTTAGCTGTGGCATTTTGGTGCATCAATCCATTTTGGTGCGCACTGAATTGATTCATGCAAACCTAGGCTTGGATCCAAAGTAATAACATGCACTGCTTATGTGGCAGTGAGATGGCAGTGACGCCTTGGCTCACATTAGTCGCATAAGGACAGCAGCACTGAATCTCGCACATCTTTTCAGCACAGAACTGGACTATTTCTCTGGGCTGTTTCGCCGCCGCAAAATTGTCATAAAACCACGCTAGTCTGTCCAACTATGCCACGCATTCTCAATCCAATAGTGGTTTATTATCATATTATTAGGAAAGAGTTCGTTCTCATGTGCGAAATGTCTTTGCCGTTCACAGACCAAGTGAATAAGTAATGCGTAATAAAGGTATAGCGTGACAATGAAGTGAGTCTTAAAGACATTCAGTTTTCGCGGTCATAAACGCCAATATGAATGCCCAGTTAAATGTACGCTAGAATTTATTGCTGTTTCTCGGTGAGATGATTTCATCGCTGTGATATCAATTTTAATTGATGTTTAAATCAGCAGAAATGGTTTGCGTCTAGAGTATGAAAAATAGCAAATTCAGCTGCTTAACTCGGATTTTCCCTACTAATATGGCAATTGAACAGTGCTTTAACTGTGGTGGTAGAGGATTTCACTCAATGGAATATTGGCAGGAATTACCCAAGGATCGGCGGATTGTTTTATAAGTGTTCAAAAATAATCCTGTGCGCCAAGGCCGCTCTGGAGTAGAATGGCACGCTTTTTATTGTGGCGGATCGAGCTAGATCGCCATAACGAATTACTGAAATATCCCTATTTTTGTTTGATGGTAAGAGGTTTATCCGTGCTAGAGAATTTACGTAACATCGCCATTATTGCACACGTTGACCATGGCAAAACGACCCTGGTAGACAAGTTGCTGTCACAGTCAGGCACCCTTGCAACCCGAGGAGAAGCCACTGAGCGGGTGATGGACTCCAACGATCTTGAAAAGGAACGTGGGATCACGATTCTGGCAAAGAATACTGCCATCAAGTGGAACGACTACCGTATTAACATCGTTGATACCCCAGGCCACGCCGATTTCGGTGGTGAGGTTGAGCGTGTTCTGTCTATGGTTGACTCAGTATTATTGCTGGTTGATGCCGTTGACGGTCCAATGCCACAAACTCGCTTCGTAACGAAGAAAGCGTTTGCTCAAGGCTTAAAGCCAATCGTTGTTATCAACAAGATTGACCGTCCAGGTGCACGCCCAGATTGGGTTATCGACCAAGTATTCGACCTGTTCGACAACTTAGGCGCAACCGACGAGCAGTTAGATTTCCCAATCGTTTACGCTTCTGCGTTAAACGGTTTTGCAACTTTAGATCCGGATGTAGCGAGCGATGATATGACGCCGCTGTTCCAAACTATCGTTGAAAAAGTATCTTTCCCAGATGCTGACGCCGAAGGTTCGTTCCAGATGCAAATTTCGCAAATCGACTACAACTCATACGTGGGTGTTATCGGTATCGGCCGCATCAAGCGTGGTAGCGTTAAAACTAACCAACAAGTGACCATTATTGGCGCTGATGGCAAAACTCGTAACGGTAAAATGGGCCAAGTATTAGGTTACATGGGTCTAGACCGTACTGAAGTTGAAATTGCTAACGCGGGCGACATCGTTGCTATCACAGGTTTAGGCGAGCTGAAAATTTCTGACACTATCTGTGCCGTTGGCGCAGTAGAAGCAATGCCAGCTTTGACTGTTGATGAACCAACTCTGACTATGACTTTCCAAGTTAACACTTCACCTTTTGCTGGTAAAGAAGGTAAGTATGTGACTTCACGTAACATTCTGGAACGTCTGCAAACAGAATTAGTCCACAACGTGGCACTGCGTGTTGAAGAAACAGAAAGTCCAGATCGCTTCCGCGTATCTGGTCGTGGTGAATTGCATTTATCAATCCTGATTGAAAACATGCGTCGTGAAGGTTACGAGTTAGCCGTATCACGTCCAGAAGTAATTCTGAAAACCATCGACGGTGAACTGTGTGAACCATACGAGACGTTGACTGTTGACGTTGAAGAAGAAGATCAAGGCACAGTGATCGAGAAGTTAGGTACCCGTAAAGCTGAAATGAAAGACATGCAACTTGATGGTAAAGGTCGTGTACGTATCGACTTCATCATCCCAAGCCGTGGTTTAATCGGTTTCCAAACTGAATTCTTAACTGCGACTTCTGGTACTGGTCTAATCTACCACTCGTTCGACCATTACGGTCCACACAAAGGTGGCGATATCGGTCAACGCGCTAACGGCGTATTGATCTCTAACGCTACTGGTAAGGCTCTGACCTTCGCACTGTTTGGTCTACAGGATCGCGGTCGTCTCTTTATCGGCCATGCCGCTGAAGTATACGAAGGCCAAGTAGTTGGTATCCACGCTCGCTCAAACGATCTGACAGTTAACTGTCTGAAAGGTAAGCAGCTGACCAACATGCGTGCTTCTGGTACTGACGAAGCTCAAGTACTGACTACGCCAATCACCATGACACTTGAGCAAGCGCTTGAGTTCATCGATGATGACGAATTAGTTGAAGTAACGCCTAAGAACATTCGTGTTCGTAAGAGACACTTGACTGAAAACGATCGTAAGCGCTTTAACCGCGCTTAATGAGCGTCTGACTCGCCATTAAGGTGAGTCAATCGGTTTAAAAAGCCCTGCATAGGAAACTATGTGGGGCTTTTTGTTGGAACTTATTTGGTCATGGGCATATCGATACTTTGCGCTATGGAGCTGATGTGAAGTTTTATTCGTTACATCGCTAAAAGCTTAGTGCTTGCAGCATATATTCTCTGTGGCGCGTTGGGCTCAGCTCAACGTTGTAACTCTGTTGTTCTGCAATGAGAAAATAGGGTATGCCGGCGATTAGTTAAAAATGCTGAATCTTAAGATCTTGTATTACTTCTCATTCATCACCCGTATGCAATTGCGGCCTGCTGATTTTGCGCGGTAGAGGGCGGCATCGGCTTGGCGAACGAGTTCTAAAGCATTTTGTTGGTTAGAGGGCTGCAGATAAGCGACTCCTGCGCTGACGGTCACAATACCAAGGTCGGTATTCGCATGTGGAATGGCAATGGTTTGGATCAGTTGATGAATATGCTGCGCTGTGTCGAGCACCGTTTGTTTGTCGATATTGGGTAACAGAATGACAAATTCTTCACCACCGTAGCGAGCCACGAGTTCGCCCGCTCTGCGGCCGGATTGGGACAAAGTACTGGCCAGTTGTTTAAGGCAATCATCGCCGGCGAGGTGGCCATAGTGATCGTTAAATTGTTTGAAGTGGTCAATATCGAGCATGATGAGTGCCAGTGAGGAATTGCTCCTTTGTCCTCGGCTCCACTCCGTTTGTAACATCATGTCAAATAGGCGGCGGTTGCCGATATTGGTTAAACCATCGGTATTGCTGAGTATTTCGAGTTGCCTATTGGCTTCTGCCAGCTCACAGGTTCGCGCCTTGATCATGGATTCAAGTTCGACATTACGCTCTTCTAATCGGGCTATAGGGTAAATCTCCCCTTTGTGGGCTAAGCCGTAGGGGATGGATATGCCACTGTGGGCAATCATCCAGTCTTTGTGTTCTAAACGAAATATCAATACTAGCCGTGCCGTTTCGCGGGAAAACATAGGATTAGGGATGGGTAAGTGGATATGGAAAAAGGCAGTCACAACCACGAGGTTATCGGCAAGATCTTGTAAGGAGAGATCTAACATTTCGATATGGATCCGCTCAGGCACTTGTGCAAAGTCCTGCCGAGTGATCCGCACCCATTCTTCCCTGTCGGTCACAAGCTGGTCACTACTGCCAGCATAGCCGCTAAAGTTCTCACTAAAGCGGTGGGTTAGCCTGTCATCACGGGAGGAATACATCTCAATGTATTCGTCAAATAACGAACGGATCAGTTGCTGTCGGTTGGGTCGCATAGGCTAGCTCCGTGATGGAACATAAAACCACTTATCTGGTACTCGCATAGGAATAGTATCAGCGATAAAATCGAGTGGTTGCCTGATTGTAGTCAATGTTATGACTTATATATTAAAAATACTGCAGATAGTGATGTAAGCTATTATCTGCAGTGTACTTCGTCAGATTAGCGGTGTTTTGAATGCACTACTTAACCCAAGTATTGTTCAAAACTGCTTGTTGCGAGAGTTGAAATTCAAGTTTTAGCTGTTCTGCATACTGAGGAGCTTGATTCTCAATAAAATCTGCATTATCGCTCTCTGATATGATTTTATCTCCAGCAATTAAAAAATTACCCGAGTTGGTAAATGCACCAAGTAAGTCACCTTTTACAACAATGCTATAGGGTTTTCGTTCCCTATAAAGAGAGCGACCAACTGATGCGAACTCGTCATTAAAGCCGAGTAAATCAAAAGCTGTAGGTAAAATATCTAGTTGGCTTGCAAGTATTTTATGCCGTTTAGGAGTTATGTTTTGTCCAGGACGGTAAATCCATAACGGAATATGGAACGCACTTTCTAAGCCCGGATTTTTCGTGTTGAACAAAGTATGATCTGCCAAAATCATAAAGGTCGTATTTTCGTACCAGTCCTGTTTTGATGCTTCTGCAAAAAATGCTTTAAGAGCTTCATCTGTATATCTAACAGTGTTCAAAAAATCTGTAAATGTATCTTGCCCATATGGATAAACCTGTAAGTGCTTCGGTGTTTCGACATAGGGCATATGGGTGGTGCCTGTAAACGAAAAGCTAATAAATGGCTGCGTTTTTTTGTTTGCTAATTCGAGTGTTTTCATCAACATCTCATAATCCCAACCAAATTGTGCGCCATCAGGATCGGGATAATCTGTTCGTGTTATCGGGATATCACTGCGTCCAAGATATTGCTGAAAACCGGCATAGTTGGCTATTGAATCTAAACGAATCGAGTCACGTTTTGAGCTTTGCAGCATTTGGGTTTGATAGCCATGGGCTTGAGCAATATTACCAATTTTTGTTAGTCGTGATAATTCCAGGCCACCTCCGATATAACCAACACTCTCAAGGGGCGGCAAGCCAAATAAGCTCGCTTGAACGCCTAAGTTACTACGCTGAGCAGCGGCATAGAAATTATCATAAACCTCAGCTTTTTTTGACAACTCATCTAAGAATGGGGTTACTTTATAGTCTGAACCCGATAATCCATCAATATAAGCATAACTTAATGCTTCAACCAAAATGATAACTAAGTTACGACCATTAGGTGTATTCTCTGGGAATTGACTTAAGAATGGGTATTTATATGCTTCATCTTCTGTTTTATTGAGATGTTGTTTAATTTCTTCTGAACTAAAGAAATTATAATCGGTACGCTTAAAAATTTGAGTGGTACCTTTACCGCCAGTGTAAATACCATTTAAGATTAAATTTGCTTGTTGTTCACTTTGGTTTTTATAAGCATCGATAATACCAAGTGGCTTACCCTGTAAATTTAATCCCCGTAGGAATAATATCAAAACTGGGATAGCGATAATAAATACGCTGATTTGTGATGCAAGAGTTCTATGCTTTTGATTGTTGTGGAAAAACAATTGATATTTCTTTATTAGAAAAATAATTGCTAGAATAATGATAGCAAAGCTTAATATCGTTAATGCTAAATGATCTTTCACCAAAAATGGTAATACGAAAGATGTTTCAGTCATTAATAATGGTAGATCGCTAAATGTGTGTCTATTTACTACACCAAAATAAATGAAGTCTCCTATAAGTGCTAGCGTAGACAGCAATAGCATAATTAAACCAAGCTTTAAGCCCATTCCTTTGATGAACGTTGCAATACGACCACTTCCTGGTACTAATATTAGCAATGTAGGTATGAGCATGACGTAGCCTGTTGTCATGATATCAAAGCGAAATGATGTAAATATCACCGTGAGTAAATCGAGAGTTTCCTTATAATAATCGCGATATACAATGTAATTCGCTATGCGAGAACAATTTAAAATGAATAGCATGGAAATATATAGAAACAACACGCTGCGAAATTTACTCTGTTTCATACGATAAAATTTTCAATGACAGTTTAAGGAGGCGCATAATAACACACCACCTTAGACTAGTTCAAAAGCAAACCTATACCCAGCTAATGCCCCACTCTATCTATCACTTGGATCAGTTCCATGCGGATATTGTCGGGTGTTTGGCTATGCCAGAAACCCGCTAAGTACGCGCCCAACGGCAGAATAAATAATGCGATTAGCACTAATGCAAGCAATCCCTTGTGGCCGAGTCTGTGGCCGGATTTAAGTCCTAGGCCAAGGGCGGCTGATTTTGGACAAGCGGCGACGCAGCGCATACAGGCTTGGCACTCGTCACTGCGAACCGTGGTTTTGGTGTGTACTATGATGTTTGCTGGGCAGGCGCGGCTGCACTTGTCGCATTTCATTCCTTTTGCTTCGATAAGACAGTGCTGGCTATCGCGGCGGATTTTTAAGGGGCTCGCAAAACTTAAGATCCCGAGTATGGCACCATAAGGGCACAAGTAACGGCAGAATCCCTGACGGCGCCATGCGGCTAAGGCAAGGATCAACGCAAACACTAATAAGGTAATTAGGCTCGGTGTTAGAAAGAACAGTGCCATCTTCAAGTCGGCAATCTTATGGTAATTACCTTCGAGATAATTAGGAATCGATTGCGCTGGCATACCAATCACTATGTAACAGAGGCCAAGCAACAATAGATACTTGAGCATACGCAGTGGCCAATCGAGCCAAGCGGGTGGTGTTAGTTCTGATTTAATAAAGCGTTTTCTAAAGGCATACAGATATTCTCCTGCCAAACCTAATGGGCAAGCCCAGCCACAAAATGCTCGCTTGCAGAGTAATCCTGTGAGTAATACCGCAGCTAACATCACCGCCGCCGCAGGATGGGTTTGATCCCATAAATTCAGACTGACAATGGCCTTAAGCTCAATGCCGCCAGCAATCGGCAGGAAAGCATCGACCACATCGGGGCGCATGAGCCAAGGTGTGATCCCTTGCTTAAGCAGTATGGTGTTGATTGTGTATTGCACGGCAACCAGCAAAAGCGATAGCGCTAAGACATGCTGAGTGCCTTCCCGCAGGGTGTTGATTTTAATCTCACCCTTGAAAGAATCTGGCGCAAATTTATGCCCCAATAATGCCAACGGCAGCGCAATAATCAGTCCGAGTGCCAATGGCCAGTAAAGGCTAATCGCGACGGCGCTGACGCTGAGTAACTGTGTGGCGGCAGCGCCCCATTTCTGGCCGCTCCAATAGCTGAGCGAGGCGAGATACATGAGTGCCAACATCAGGGTGAGTGATTCGATAAAAGTCATAGTGATGAATACAGCGAATGAGTAACGAGTACAGTGTCTGAGTGATGAACTGATGATAAGTTTTTGAGTATTAAGTGAAATTGTGCGACAGGTCTAAGATTGGCGCTATCAATCCACTAAAGCGCGCCATAGCTCACAAAGCCAAGTGTTTTGGGCTTGCACAAAAAAAGAAGGGGTTGCAGGGAGGCGAGATGAGTAACGTTACGACTCATCGACAAGTGAAAGGGAAGCCTAGATGTCTATATATCCAAATGATCTAATATTCTTTCTTGATATATCAAATGGTTATTAATTCGTTATCCATTACCTTATAAAGGCATAGAATCCGACTCAAATCATGCGTTGAATTGGAGTCATTGATGGAACAATTACCGATATTGAATTTAAGCGATTGGCATGCGGGTGGGCAAAGTCGTCATGCCTTTATTACTAAACTTGCCGATGCAGCTAGAAGGATAGGTTTTTTCTATTTAACTGGCCATGGCATTGAGCTCGCGAGACAGCAGCAAGTACTTCAGTTAGCTAGGGATTTCTTTGCGCTCCCTCTCGCCGATAAGCTCGCGGTGAAAATGACGAACACGCCTCATTTTCGTGGTTATACCCGTTTACAAGGTGAATTGACCTTAGGGAAGCCTGATTTGCGTGAGCAATTTGACATAATGCAAGAGGAAACCGCTAATCCTCCGCGTTCGGATGTGCCAAAATGGTCGCAATTACAAGGACCTAATCAATGGCCGTCCCAATTACCGCAGATGAAAACGATTTTATTGGAATGGCAACAGGACTTAGCCGATACCAGTGTTACGCTATTGAAGGCGCTCGCTGTCGCATTAGAGCAATCAGAGACCGCATTCGATGCAACGATTGATGCTGGCCCATATCAACACATGAAGCTTATCCGCTATCCAAGTGCGAATGGAGAGACTTCTGGTCAAGGGGTGGGAGCGCACAAAGATCCTGGCTACCTCACCTTAGTGCTACAAGATAAGCAATCGGGTTTAGAAGTCCAGACTGACGATGGCTGGTTAAGCATACCGCCCTTGGAGGGCGCCTTTGTTGTTAATATAGGTGAGTTACTTGAGTTAGCCTCTAACGGGTATTTAAAAGCCACTTATCACAGGGCCACTAGCCCGCCTGCTGGAGTTGAGCGCTACTCTTGCGCCTTTTTTATGGCGGCACAGTTGAACGCTACGGTTCCCTTGTTACCCTTGCCTGAATATTTGGCACGCCAAGCCCAAGGGCCTGCAAGCGATCCATTAAATCCTCTCTTTCACCAAGTTGGCCAAAACGTATTAAAAGGGCGTTTACGCTCACATCCTGATGTTGCGAAAGCGCATTACGCCTCATTTGCCAATGCTATTTAATTGTTATTAGGATCTATTATGCAGTTTAAAACCAAATTACTTCACACCCATCATACCGCTGAAAACTCAACGGGTGCGCTCACGACACCTATCTATCAAAGTAGCACTTTTGCCTATGGCAGTGCCGAAGATGGTCGAGCGCGTTTTGCCGGTGAACAGCCTGGGTTTATCTACAGTCGTATGGCGAATCCCACAGTACAGGCTCTTGAACACCAATTGTCCCAGCTAGAGGGGGCTGATGACGCGCTCGTGGTTGCGAGTGGTATGGCGGCAATCAGCAGTATTTTCTATGCCTTGGCCAGTCAAGGTGATGAGATCGCATTTATCGATCCTGTATATGGTGGTACTGCGGCATTTCTAATCCAAACGCTGACCCGCGCGGGCATTACAGTGCGCCGTTATCAAGATGACGACCACTTATTGTCTGAGATAAGCCCCGAGACAAAAATTATCTTATTTGAGCCTATTACCAATCCGACGTTAAAAGTCAGTGATTATCGTAAGGTAAAGCTCGCCGCTGAGCGGGTTGGGGCAATCACCATTTGTGATAATACGTTTTTAACGCCGTATTTATTCAAACCGCTGGAACATGGCATAGATATCGTGATGCACAGTGCCACTAAATATTTAAGTGGACATGGTGATTTAATCGCAGGTGTGGTCGCGGGCCGTAAAGCATTAATGCAGCCAATTCGCACCATAGCACTTAAGCATATTGGGGCTGCTATTGGGCCACAGGAAGCCTATTTACTGCAGCGCGGTTTACGTACTTTAGCGTTGCGAATGGATGCCCATCTTGCGGGAGCCGCTAAAGTCGCTGCTTTTTTAGCATCACATCCGAGCGTCGCAAAAGTCTATTACCCTGGGCTTTCACAGGACCCTGGGCATCAAGTTTTGAGTGAAACGATAAATGCCTTTGGCGGTATGGTGAGTATTGAGCTTGAAGGCGGGTTTAGCCGAGCGGCGCAGTTTTTAGATAATTTAAACCTATTTACTCAAGCGGTCAGTTTAGGCGATCTAGAAAGCCTAGCTTGCCACCCAGCAAGTACTACTCATGCGGCAATGGATGCCGCGAGCAGGCTGGCGTCTGGGGTGAACGATAACCTGATCAGACTGAGTATTGGCGTTGAAGATCCTCAAGATTTAATTGCCGATCTTGAAAAGGCATTAGCAATATAAGACGGATAATTTGAATCCGGCCTGTAGCTAAGATCGTGTGACAACTCGCGGTAGATTTTTCCTGCGGGATAATTTGATAAATGGTCAATCACTTAGTGTGATGTGCAATGTCAGCAACTCACTAACAATGACTCATATTAAGCGGCGATGAGTTAGCCCAAGCTGTTAGTTCTGTTTTCTTTAATTGAAACTAACAGCTTGCGCCTCGAAGGAGTCAAAGGTATTCAAGCTAACTTTTGGATTTTTCGAGTGACTCAATAAACTTGTTCGACTCGTTAATCGATTTGTTCATCTCTTTAATCAGGCCTGAAATATCGGTTTGCAGGCTGGCAAATTCGCCTTTGATCGCACCAATGGCTTGGGCGTTCAAGTTATGCTTGAGATACAGCATGTTGTCTTTCATGGCGGTGAGGATGGGCGGCATTTTTGATTCGGCGCGGTGCATGCTTTTGATCAATTGTTCGTAGGCGCGGCGGGTTTCTTTGAGCTTAGCTTCACTGTTACGGCGCAGGCTGGCTTTGCTGATCTCGCCAATTTCATCTTGCCACTCATCGAATAACGCTTCGGCTACATCTTCAACTTTCTTGATGCGGTTACTGACGTTATCTGCGGCGCTTTGGGCCGATTCGTATTCATCCTTAGCCTTGTTATAGGCTTTTTCTAGGTTGCCGCCATCGTGATTGAGCAGGGCTTGCATCTCTTCGAGGGCCGAGCTGAACTCTTTTTGGGCGTCCTCTTGGGATTCTTTCGCGTCTTTAACTCTGTCGACCATAATATCGCGTTTATGGTAACCGACCTTTTCCATCGCGCCGTAATAGGCACTTTGGCAACCACTGAGCAGGAGGCTTGCGGCAATCAGGCCTGAAGTTATCAGTCTTTTCATTGGGTATTCCGTCACTGAGTGAATTGAAATTAATCGGCCTTAAATCGGGCCGCATCGATAATGCTCCACAGATGAAAGATAGCACCTATTACCGCGGGCACAATTAGCCACCAGAGGGCATAACCCACCACTGTGATAATGAAAAATAACAGTGCGGCCATAATGCGGCCTTGTAATAGTTGGCCTAACCCAGGGAAAAATAGGCTAGCAATAGCGGAAATAACGTTACCCGCAGATCCTTGTTGAGACATCAATTCACTCCTTAGACTTGTAAATTAAGTGTTTATTGTACGAAGATAACGAGTCTATACCAACAGAATCAAGAGAAACCCGTGACTAAGAAGATAGAACTGGCACAAATTCGCGTCTTATTCCTCGGGATCTGGCACTTCCTGCTGCATTTAAGGCGGCGTTTAGTGGAAGATCAGATCAATATCCGCGCCGGACACTTGGCCTATGTCACGCTATTGTCACTCGTGCCTATGGTGGCCGTGACTATGTCTATGCTGTCGGCGTTTCCAGTGTTTAAGGGCATTCGTGGGCAGATAGAAGGCTTTGTTTACGAAAACTTTTTACCCGCTGCTGGCGACACAGTGCAAGTGTATATCAATGAATTTGTGGGCAATGCGTCTAAGGGCACAGCCGTGGGGATCGCGGCCTTAGTGGTGGTTGCCATTATGCTGATTTCCGCCATCGACAAATCACTCAATAACATTTGGCGCACTAAAGAGAAGCGTTCCGTGGTGGTCGCATTTTCTATGTATTGGATGGTGCTAACGTTAGGGCCGGTATTGGTCGGGGCGAGTTTGGTCGCATCTTCCTATGTGATTTCACTGAAGGTGTTTGAAGCTGAAGCTTTATCGGGCATGTTGCCGATTTTTATTGCGCGTTTGCCCATGTTGTTTTCAGTTGCCGCATTCCTGCTTTTATACATGGTGGTGCCGAATCAGAAGGTGAAGTTTTTACATGCGTTATTGGGGGCGATTGTGGCCGCGCTCTTGTTTGAGCTAGGTATAAAAGGCTTTGCCTTGTACGTGACTCAGTTTCCAAGTTATGAAGCCATCTACGGCGCGCTCGCGACGATACCCATAGTGTTTGTCTGGGTGTATTTATCGTGGATGATAGTGCTGCTCGGCGCGGAAATTACCGCGGCTATGCCAGAATATTTAGATTATGAATCAAGCTCTGATGATGAAACGGCCTTGAATGCCAAGCCATTAGCAGATGCCAGCCAAGGTGATTCGTCGTCAGTATTAACGTCGGCAGAGGTGACGGCACTCAAGGCCGTGGCGAAATCGGAATGACATCCCTAAACGGTTAAGTAATGGCGATAACACTTAATGCCTGAATCAGTGCCCGAATCCTTTCCCCCTTTTATCCGCCGCGACTGGTTTAGCGTTGGCAATGGTCAGCAATTACATCTGGCGCAATACGGTAATCCTCAAGGTATCCCTCTGTTGTATTTGCACGGCGGTCCGGGAGCAGGTTGTGATATCGGTGATTTAGCCCTATTTAATGGCGAACAATATTGGATTTTGCTGTTAGATCAACGAGGTTCTGGGCAATCCTTGCCCTTTGGCGATTTAGCCCATAATCATCTTAATGGTTTGATCTGCGATATGGAGGCTATTCGCCTCGCGTTAGGTATTGAGCGCTGGTGTTTAGCGGGCGGCTCCTTTGGGGCCACATTAGGCTTAATTTACAGCGGATTATTTCCCGAACGGGTGATAGCGCAAGTGCTGTGGGCGTTATTTATTCCGTCTAAAGAAGGCATCGATTGGCTCTATGGCGCTGACGGCGCGGCAAAATTGCAACCTGCGGCTTATCGACTCTTCAGTGGTAATGCGCCCGTTGCGCCATCGCTGGCTGAACTGCTGGATTTATACCATCAAGGTTTGGCATCGGCCGATGAAAACCTGCGACACCATTTTGCGCGGCGTTGGGTTCAGTGGGAGCTAAAGCTCGCGGGGGCGAGATTGGTGTTGCCAAGACAGTTACCTGACCCAGTATTAGCGTTAGCGGATATCGAATTGCACTTTGCTCTGCATGATTACTTCAATGCCATGAGTGTGTTGCAACGCGTGACGCCTAGGGTGAAGGCGCGTAGTGTGTTATTGCAAGGAATGCAGGATGCGATTTGCCCAGCGGCGCTATTGCGCGATTTTTTGGCTGGGTTAGAGCATGCTATTACGATTCAATCTGTTGCCGACGGCGGACATATGCTCAATAGCGAGTCGTTGTTTTTGGCGGTCACAGCAGAAATCCATGCTATGTGGTCGTGGATACATCAAAGGGAAATACAATGAAAACATTGCTCATCAGTGCCAGTTTACTCGGATTAACTGCCTGTGCCGCCACGGCGCCCTCGCAAACCAGCGCGATTGACCCTGTGGTGGCTCAGGAGACCGTGAGTGCGCCCGTCGCGCCCAAAGTCGTTGAACTGGGTGGACTAACCAATGACGCTGCCGCTGAGCGCTTGTATCAAGCGTTGATTAACGCTAACTACTTGGCCACCAAGGTTGCGCCAACTAAAGTCGCGGTGCAGTTTGGTAATAACCAGTTTTTGCTTGAGCCGAGTATTAATTCTGCGGGCATTGACCGTATTTTAATGAATCGTTTCTATGCTGTGCATCCGCAATTACAGGCTAGCCAAGAGCTGCCTGTGGTGATTGGCACTTTGAATCAAAAGCTTAATTTTGCCAAGTTCGTGTTGCTGGACCAAGGCGCTGTGATCCAAATACAAGGCACTGTCACCTTTGCCGATCGTGTTGAAATCGAAGAGTTACGTCGTTTTATGCTGTGGACCAATGGCGGTTTGGCACAAGTCGCGCAATCCCTGCCAGATGGCATCGATCAATATATTCGTCCTATCCCGCTCATGCAGCAAATGGTTCCCGTTAAGCCTTAATCTAAAAAGGAAAAGTTGTGATTGCGTTAATTCAAAGAGTGAGCCGCGCCAGTGTGGTTGTCGATAATCAAACCATAGGTGCAATCGATAAGGGTCTGTTGGTACTCCTGGGCGTCGAGCAGCAGGATACCCGTGAGAAGATGGAAAAACTGGCAACTAAAGTGATGAGTTATCGCGTGTTTTCCGATGAAAATGGCAAGATGAATCTCAACCTAGAGCAAGTCGGTGGCTCTTTGTTAGTGGTGTCGCAATTTACCTTGGCCGCCGATACGGGCCGTGGCTTGAGACCGAGTTTTTCGGGCGCCGGTACGCCGGATCAAGCCTTGGCACTGTATGAAGAGTTTGTCGCATTTTGCCGCGCTAAGGGCGTGACCACAGAAACCGGACAATTCGGCGCCGATATGCAAGTGTCCTTAGTCAATGATGGCCCTGTGACTTTTAATCTGCAGGTGTAGCTTCTTATCGCACGAGTGATTGCGTTAGTTATTGTGTTAGCTATTACGTTAGCTATTACGTTAGCTATTACATTAGTCATCGCGTGGTTTTTCTGGGGGATAGAGTGTTGAACTTATTCGGTGTTAGCTGTGAAGAGGGTTGTATCGAGGTAAATGCACATGGATGAATTACTACTTACTCAATTACTCACTCAGTTACGCCAGACGTGGCACAGTACTATTCCTGTTAGCGAATTTATGCAGATTGCGCCACTCGATTACAGCGAGGGTGAGTTTCGAGTCACTGCGCCGATAGCGCCCAATATTAATCTGCATCAGACCATGTTTGCCGGCAGCATTTATACCTTGATGACCTTAACTGGCTGGGGCGCTGTGTGGCTGAACCAGCAGTTAGCTGGCGTTGCGGGTGACATTGTGCTCGCCGATGCCCATATTCGTTATCTCGCTCCAGTGACTTGTGACCCTGTGGTAACAGTGCAATGGCCAGATGTGGATCTCAGCCCGTTGCAAAGGGGGCGCAGAGTTAAAGTGAAGTTAGCTGTGCAATTGTATTGTGATGCTAAGCTTTGTGCGGTATTCGAAGGCCTGTATGTCAGTGCGCCGAAAGCGAGTTAATTTATAGCACGTCGCAACAACCTATAACCTTTCTAAAAAATCGAAGTGAATCTCAAATTTTATCCACTTTATTTCTTTTTTATGGGCGAATACACTAGCGTCATAGAGTTGAGATATTCCATCTGACTCTGAGTCATTTACCTATTTTCGGAGCAGATTATGTCTAAAGTCTTAATTTTAAAATCAAGCATTCTTGGCGGTTATTCACAATCTGCCGTGTTAATTGACCACTTAGCTAGCCACTGGGAAACCCAAGGCGCCGCTATCACAGTACGTGATTTAGGCGGTAAAGACGTGCTGCCTATGGTAGACGGTGAAATAGCTTCTGGTTTACGTGGTGGTGCAGAATTGTCGGCACGTCAGCAAGAAATGCTCGCATTATCAGATACCTTAGTTGCTGAATTAAAAGCGAACGACACTATTGTTATCGCAGCGCCTATGTATAACTTCACTATTCCGGCTCAACTTAAAAACTGGATCGATTTCATTGCCCGCGCTGGTGTGACTTTTACTTACACTGAAACGGGTCCAAAAGGATTAGTGGAAGGTAAACGCGCTGTGTTAGTGACGACCCGTGGCGGCGCTCACAAAGATGGCCCAACGGATCACGTTGTACCTTACTTGAAAACGGTTTTAGGCTTTATTGGTATCACTAATGTTGAAGTGGTTTACGCCGAAGCGCTGAACATGGGTCCTGAAGCACACGACAAAGGCATGAGCGAAGCGAAACACAGTATCGATCAGCTGAAGGCTTAATTTTCCCATTGATTAGTTGAGTCATTTGATTTAGCTGAATAAATAATGCCAGCCCTTAATAGGTTGGCATTTTTGTATGTGCATTTTAGCTCGGTTGGCAGCAGACTAAATCTTTAAGTGAGCCACCATTCACCACGCAGCCAAAACCATTGGCCTTGAGGATATCGCAGCCTTTTTGCGCTCGAATACCCGCGCCACAGTAGAGCACGAAGGGATGTTGTTTATTGTCGACTTGATGCAACCATTGGTCGAGCGTTGGCAATGGCACATTAATGGCTTGGGGCAAATGACCGGAGGCAAATTCCTCTGGTGAACGCACATCAATCACCCGTGCGCCTTGCTCAATCAATTGCCAACACTTTTCGCCCGATTGACTGCCGGATAACTTAGCCAGTAAAGATTGAAACATAGCATTGCTCCTACCATTAGAAAATTTTCAATAAGTTTATTCTAATGAATTGGCGAGTGCAAGCGTTGCAAATTATCGGTAGTAATGGTTTGGTCTTTGGCGTTGTTGGTACTCGAACTCTGCATTACTGGCGTTAGATAAGCTGCTACAAGCTAGATTCACTGCCTCGTTGATAGTGAATGATGTCGTGGAAGACCACGGCTTGGTCGTTGAGATTTCGATAGCCATGGGGTTTGTCGGCCGCAAATCGTACCGCTTCACCTTGTTTGAGCGTTTGCCACTGTCCATCGACTAACACTTCCATCGTGCCGCTTAATACAATGACATGCTCAGTGACGCCAGCTTCATGGGGCTCAGAAAGCCGCTCATAGTTTGGCAGCAGAGTGAGTTCAAACATCTCAAAACCGAAACGGTCTTCAAAGGGAAACAGTGAGGCGACTAGCATGCCGTCGGTGGCGGGTTGTTGGCGTAATTCGTCGGGTTTACGGAATACTGCGCCTTGGCTCTGGGGCATGGGCTCGAGAAAGGTCGAAAGCGAGATATTGAATCCACTGGCAATTTTCCACAGCGTCGCAATGGTTGGGCTCGATTCACCGCGCTCGATTTGTCCTATCATGGCCTTGCTGACGCCTGTCTCTTGGGCGGCTTTATCTAAACTCCATCCCTTTTGGTTGCGAAGTGCTTTGAGTGTGGTGGCGAGATAGCTGTTTATCGTCTGCACAATGGCCCCATCATTTTTATAAAAATTTAGTTTGTACGTTATAACGCACAGGTGCTATCTTGTCCATCTCGTACGTTATAGCGCACGAAGGCTATCTTGTTCATTTGATAAGCGATAGCGCACAACGTGGTGGCGACATCAATTGCAGAGAAAGGGAGTGGATATGTGGCGAGATGCAGGGAGTTTGTCAAAAATATCAGCGGGTTTTATTGCGGTATTAGTGGGTTATAGCAGCTCGGCTGTGATTATCTTTCAAGCGGCGGAAGCTGTGGGTGCGACACCTGCACAGATTAGTTCGTGGCTGTGGGCTTTAGGTGTGGGCATGGGCGTGACCAGCATAGGGTTATCGCTTTACTACAAGAATCCTATTTTAACGGCTTGGTCGACACCGGGCGCGGCGCTGATGGTGACCAGCCTTGCAGGGTTGAGCGTAAACCAAGCCATAGGCGCTTTTCTGGTGAGTTCGATTTTAATCACTCTTTGCGGGGTGGCGGGCTGGATGGATAAACTTATTCGTATCATGCCGCAGTCAGTCGCTTCAGCCATGTTAGCGGGGATCCTGCTGCAATTTGGGCTAGGGCTATTTCAGGCTATGCAAACCCAGCTGAGCCTCATATTAATCATGCTGTTGGTGTTTGTCGTGGTTAAGCCTTTTGCGCCGCGCTACATCATCTTGCTGACCTTGCTGGTGGGCATTGGCATGAGCTTTCAATTGGATTTACTCAAGTTAGATGCGGTTCAGTTGCAACTGGCGATGCCAGTGTGGACCACGCCTGAGTTTTCGCTGGCGAGTGTAATTGGCGTGGCGCTACCGCTGTTTGTAGTGACTATGGCCTCGCAAAATATGCCAGGAGTTGCTGCGCTGCACGGTAATGGCTACAGGCCGCCTATTTCGCCTTTGATCACGAGCACAGGGCTAATCGGGGTAATTCTGGCGCCCTTTGGCGGTTTTGCTTTTAACTTATCCGCCATCACAGCGGCTATCTGCATGGGGAAAGAGGCGGATCCGAATCCGGCGACCCGCTACTGGGCGGCGGTATGGGGCGGGGTGTTTTACTTTATCACTGGGTTACTCGGCGCCACTGTGGTTGGTCTGTTTTCCGCTTTCCCGAAGGAATTAGTACTAGCCATCGCCGGATTAGCGCTGCTTGGCACTATCGCCAATAGCCTGACTGCCGCATTAGCTAAAACCGAAGATCGCGAAGTCGCGGTGATCACTTTCTTGGTCACGGCATCAGGTTTTAGTGTGCTGGGTATCGGCAGCGCATTTTGGGGACTGTTGCTTGGGTTTATTATCCATTGGTGGAACGGGCACAGAACTGCAGCTGTGGTGAAGCGAGCGAATAATTAGCTGCAGCACAGCGCCTTAGTAGATGAATTTAAAAGACTAAGGCGCATGTGTTTTAGATTTTCTTTGTCATAAACACGCTATTGGGGTCGAGTTGGTAGCCGTCGAAGGGGCCACAGATTTCAAAACCAAATTTGCAGTAGAGCAGGCGAGCTGGGTTGAAGAAGTCCATCGAACCTGTCTCTAGACTCAGACGTTTGACGCCAGCGCTTTTGGCATCGTTAATCAAGTGCTGCAATATTTTAGACGCTATGCCTTGCTGTTTATAGGGCGCGGCGGTGCGCATGGATTTGATCTCGGCGTGCTCAGCATCTAACCATTTTAGTGCACCGCAGCCCGCTAAATTGTTGCCATCCCATAGGGTCCAAAAACGGATATTGGGCTGACGCAGGCCATCAAGATCTAATGCGTGAACGCTTTCGGGCGGTGAAGTTGTCCGCATATCGTCGAGGTGTTCTGTTAAAAGTGCTGCAATTTCAGGCCCTTTTAGATCATCTAGTATTATTTTCATCGTTGCTCTCAAGATTAAAATTCCCTGTGTTGTCGCTTATCCATCATAGTGTTATCGCGTTTAGTTCTTTTTAGGGGTAAACGCTGCGGTGGATAAGCAAAGGGTAGGCCAAGAGTTTTTATCTTTAGCTAAAGCTAAACCCAGAATCAAAGTCAAAGTCGTGGGGCTTCACCCCACACCCGACCAAGGAGGACTGCTCGTCCTATCCTCCTTGGATTCTCCAAGACGCCCCTTACGGAGTTGAAATCTCCTTGGGCAATTAGCGTCCTTATGCTATCGCGTCAGACGCTCGTCCCTGATTCGACTGATGCTATCTCGGCCTCCATGCCTCGATCACGCAACGAACGCTAACGCCCTGCGGCAACTCCGAGGGGAAAGTGTATTCCTTAGACTCTAGCGTTATTGGTCAATTGTTAAGAAGTAAAAGTTATGTTTGTCCGACCTTTTACAATCCTTAACTCCTTTGCAAAACCGCTGTTTTTTTTGCGACTATAACGGTGTTTTAAGCGGATACATTCACCATTCCTTTAACGCATGTTCTGTAGTTCTATTTACTACAAAGTGGCTTGCCGAAGCTTGAATGCAGATTGAAAGTACATTATGTCGTTGTTTTTAAATAGACTACTTGATTTCATGGCACGAATGATTAGTGCGCTAAATATCTTATCGGTTTATTTGTGTAGTAAATAAATGTGAGTTATGCGATAACGGTGATAACTTACTGTCATATTTAAAGAATTTTGTCATAGAAGTTTAAAACAAAGTAGGTTTTTTGTTTGAGTTTAACGAGAAGTATAGGTATAACCCCGTTAAACCTACGAAATCTAGAATTCATCGCGCTAACACCTTTTAGGGAACATTAGTTTTGCCTAACATATTGACTACTATAAGAATTACTTCATTTCAAGATTTTTTGAATAATGTTGATATGGGGCAGAATAGTCCTGAATCATCCTTATGGTTCAGAGGGGCTGGTAAGTCTAGCTATACATTATCACCATCTCTTCATCGTCATCTAAAAGTGACAGATACTGCTTCCTTACTAGATTATGAAAAAAAACTATTAACTAGATTTAAGGAGCGGTCAGTACATATTTACAGCATCGTATAGATGATGTTTGGGAATTGTTGTTTTTAATGCAGCACTACGGTATGCCAACGAGACTATTAGATTGGACTGAAAATCCCTTTATATCTCTGTTTTTTGCGCTGAGTTCTGCAAATAAAGATGCTAGTGGTAATTATGTTGACGATGCAGCTGTTTGGGTATTGTCACCTCCAAAATGGAATCAATGTGTATTTAGTAATATAAGTTATCGGGGAGGACCTATGTCGCCATCTGAGACAACTGTTACAAGCTATCAGCCAAACACTGAATCTCAGTTAATGCATGAAAACCCTGTTGCAATACTTGGAATTCATAATAGTCCTCGAATAGTTGCTCAAAGAGGATCATTTTGTTTGTTCGGAAAGTCGTTAACTCCAATGGAAACAATTTATAAAAATGGTGCATTTGAACAGGATACGCTAAAAAAAATAGAAATACCTCATGAAATTATTGGTGATTTACTAGATAAATTAGTTTGGATGGGTATTACTGATTCTGTCGTGTATCCTGATCTGGAAGGGTTGGCTAAAGAAACAAAGCGTCTATTTGGGTTTGGAGTTTAATATGTTTAAAGTGCAGTCGCATCAAACTAGAACGCTCAGTTGGTGGTATAAACAACGTAATGAAATTGATTTTGAACCTTCATATCAACGAAAAGGAAATCTTTGGGGGGATAGAGATAAAGCATATTTAATAGATTCAATAATTAATGGTTTTGATGTGCCGAAAATATATTTGACTGACTTTACAATTGTAAACTCTCCTCTAAACGAAAGGAATCTTTCGTACTCAGTAATTGATGGTCGTCAGAGATTAGAATCTATTTTTGCATTCATGGCAGACAAGATCCCATTGAATAGTGATTTTGTTTATTATGCAAATCCCAGCATTAAAATAGGTGGAAAATACTACTCTGACCTTAAAATGAATCAACCTAAAGTCATTGAGGTACTTGAAGAGTTTAATTTAGACGTAATGAGCGTTGTTGCAGATGATGTTGAAAAAATTAAAGATCTTTTTATTCGCCTAAACAAAAGCAAGCCTTTGACTGGCGCTGAATTGAGAAATGCGATGGAGGGAATAATACCTGACTTGATTAGGGGGTTGGTAGATAGACCATTCTTTAAGGTTAATATAAAGTTTTCAACACAACGAGGTCAAGATAGTAATGCTGCAGCCAAAATACTTCTGATCCAACATAGAGGACGGTTTGTTGATACAAAAAAAGCAAACTTAGATAAATTTGTTAATGAAGGAACTAAAGCAGAAAATCCTGAACTATATATTGACTCTGCTTTTGCTGCACAAAAAATAATCGACATTATGCATGAAATATTTGAAGAGAGAGACCATCTTCTTAGTGCACAGGGAATGCTTTCGATTTTTTATGTTTTGGTTAGAGATTATAAACAAAAATTAGAATTCATACGTCCTTTCTTATTAGAGTTTATGAGTGAGCGAAAGAAAAATGTCGATTTATCTAAGCTTGGTTCTGCAGATGTGGAGCAAGAGTATTTAACTTTTGATTCATTTATAAAAAATGCTAATGATATTGGAGGGCTTAAAGGGAGTTACGATATTTTAAGTAGTCGATTTGATGAGTATTTGAAATACGTATAACAAGTTTATGAACACGGACTTGTATAAGCTGTCCCCTTTTTTGCTTGTGCGAAAAAGCCACCTACTTATACAAGCCGGTTACCAAGATATTAATCCAAAATTGTAGTATTTATCCTCACCCAGTGAATCATTAAGCTCTTATTTAACAATACTTCTATTGTTAGTTTTCCCCAAAAGTTTGGTGAAACCTGTAATCGTTAAATATTAGCTCTAGTCTTTTGAACTTAGAGGCTATGTTAATGATCGAAAGGCCAACCATGGTGATTGGTGAGACGACCGTCCGCCCCATGGACGGGGCGGTCGAGCATCCAAGGATGAACTTGCTGCGCGTCGTCGAGCCAGTACCATGGTTGGCCTCACTCTGAGCAATATCTATGTTTAATAGCCTCTTCGCCTTTCATAGCTCTCGTTCATAAACTTTGAAACTATTCACAGTGTAGTGAGTGATTACCATCGCAAGCCTGTATAGGCAATTTCAGCAAACGCTAAGGCCAACAGTAATTTAAAAAGTGATCCAAACGAATATAAAAATGGCCGAGCATAAGCTCGGCCATGATTTGTTCGATTAAGCGTAAAACGGGCTGGTTTAATAGAATTTCTTCAGGTAGCTGAATTTAATTGGCCACCCACTGTTAATTCTTTTGGTGTGCAGATATAACTACTTTAATTTCATGGTTTTACTGTGGATTCAACCATATAAGCTAGCAGATTACGCAGATGCTCGAAAGGCAAACCATGGTGATTGGTGAGACGACCGTCCGCCCCATGGACGGGGCGGTCGAGCATCCAGGGATGGACTCGCTGCGTGTCGTCGAGTCAGTACCATGGTTGGCCTCACTCCTACTTTTTATATCTGCTCTATGAAAGGGGTGAGACTATTTCAGATGATTTTGTGGTAGTTGTGGCTGGCCTAACATGGCAACGATGAGGATGAAGTCGTCTTCTTTTGTGAAGTAGGCGGTGTGTTTAGCAATCGGAAAGTAGAATCCGTTGGGGTAAATATCATCGCAGCTTCTGCCTAGTCCGGGGTTATCGGCTAACATTTGAAAGCCAGATATTAGGCTTTCTTTGTATTTGTGCCACTGCGACTCAGAAAAGTGTTGAATGGTGTAGTCTTTAATCTTTAGTAAGTGAGTCTGAGCTAACTTACTCAGTTTATAGCGTTTATTTTTCATGTAAGTTGCTACAGGGCGTTAAGAAAATCTTCGCCATCAACAACATTAGCTTTCGCTAAGTCTTCTTTAGCAGCGTTGAAGCAGTGTTTAAGGTAATCCGCTTTCATCGCCTCAAGCTGTTCGAAGTCGTGGATAGACATCACAACAACCGCATTTTTACTGTTTTTGCTGATCTTGATAGGTTCGCGTTGAGCATTTAGCAGTAACTCACCGAAATTTCGTTTGGCGTCATTGGCTGTTAATGTTTGCACGATTAAGCCCTCTTATTTGGAAATACAGTAGCAGTATAGTGTATTGTGCGAAACGCTCAAAACGATTAAATCGTGCGATCTTTTCGAAAACAAATGGGTCATAAAGCTTTATCACCAACAAAAAGCACTGGCTACAGGGCCAATCGCGCTGTGCGGCATTCTGCGGGGGTTCCCTAATCCACCCACTGTTAATTTTTTCTCCAAACGCAAAACTGTCGAAGCCAATATAAAAATGGCCGAGGATATGCTCGGCCATGATTTGCTCGATTAAGCGTTAAACGGGCTGGTTTAGTAGAATTTCTTCAGGTAGCTTGCCGCATATTTTTGCAGTTTTCGGTTCGAACTTGTGGTCGCAATATTTTCAATCACGTCGCGGTAATCTGCGTTGCCTGAACTAGCTAGCGCTTTTGCCATGTTGGCATAGGTATCGATGGCGAGTTTATCATCGGCCATTAAGCGTGGCGTTTTCAATTCGTTACTGAGGATGGCTAAGATAAAGTCATCGTACTGACGATCATCCATAATGCGTTTAGCCGCCAGTCGCATTAACTCTAAATCATCGCTGCGTAGCGCATTGGCAAAGGCATTATTTTGCTGACTTTGGTCGGCAGCATATTGGCTTTTATCACCAAGAATGGTATTCCACTTTTTATATTGCGCTAGGTTTTCATTGGCTTGAGATGCGTATTTTTTGAGTTTTTTGTGATAGTTGCCATTCATAATGCTGTTGATGGTTTCGCTGTACTTGTCGTTACCCGAATAGGCTAAGCCTTTGACTAACCAAGCACTGTAGTCGATGGCATTTTTTTCAGTCGCTTGGGGTAAAGAGGCAAGCAGTTTAGCTTCGAGCACATCGTAAATCGCAGGATCGGATAAGCCTGCAAGGGTTAAGGATTCGATGGCTTGTTTCTGCTTAAATTCGTTGTCGCCATTAAAGATTTCTTGATAGGTTTCTACCGTGTATTCTTTGGCAAACAGTGGTGCGGTTAATAAACTGATGCTCAGCAGCATCCCTGCAAATAGTGGTTTCATTGCTATGTCCTTGTGTGGGTTTTAGGTGTTATCTAGTCCAGCGTTTAAAAATCAGCGAGGTATTAATGCCGCCAAAGGCGAAATTATTACTCATGACATAATCTGTGTCGATTGGGCGCAGTTCGTTGCGGATATAGTCCAAATCGGCGCACTGTGGGTCGATATTCTCAAGATTGAGCGTTGGCGCAAACCAGCCCGCATTCATCATCTCAATACTCACCCAAGCTTCTAACGCGCCGCATGCGCCTAAGGTGTGGCCCGTGTAGCTTTTAAGGGATGAAATCGGCATGTTAGTGCCAAATACCGCGTGAGTCGCGTGACTCTCGGCAATATCACCACGGTCGGTGGCTGTGCCGTGGGCGTTCACATAACCTATGGCGCTAGGCTCAAGCTGCGCATCCTTAAGCGCTAATCTGATAGCTATTTCCATGGTCTGCGCATTCGGTTGGGTGACGTGTTGACCGTCGGAATTTGTGCCAAAACCGACTAACTCAGCGTAAATCTTGGCACCACGCGCCTTGGCGTGTTCTAGCTCTTCGAGCACCAACGTACAAGCACCTTCGCCAATGACAAGGCCATCACGGCTCGCATCGAAGGGGCGCGGCGTGAGTTCGGGTGTGGAGTTTTTGGTGCTAGTGGCAAACAGGGTGTCAAACACCACAGCTTCAGTGGGGCAGAGTTCTTCGCCGCCGCCTGCCAACATTAAGGTTTGCTGACCGTATTTGATGGCTTCATAGGCGTAACCTATGCCTTGGCTACCCGAAGTGCAGGCGCTGCTGGTGGTGTGAATGCGGCCCTTTAAGCCGAAGAAGACGCCAACGTTCACCGCTGTGGTGTGCGCCATCATACGGATATAGCTAGTGGCGGTGACGCCCGACATATCGCCCGTTTTCAGCATATCGCCAAAGGCGGTTATAGGATCGGTACTGCCCGTGGATGAACCATAGGCGATACCCATTTCACCCGAGGATACGATAGGGTCATCCAACAGCCCCGCATCGAGTAAAGCCAGTTCACTGGCGCGAGTCGCCATAATGGAAACCTTGCCCATGGAACGAATTTTCTTGCGCGAATAATGGCTTGGTACTTCAAAGTCAGTAATTGGCGCGGCTAAACGGGTGTTGAGTCCGTCGTATCTATCCCAGTCACTCATAGTGACGACGCAGTTTTTCTGCGCCTTAAGGCTCGCCGCTATCGTCGGCCAATCATGGCCTAGGGCGGTAATACCACCAACACCTGTGATGACCACTCGTTTACCCAAGCGTGTTTGATTTGTCGCCTCGCTCATTTAGATCATGCCTCCATTGACCGATATCACTTGGCGAGTGATATAGGCGGCATCGTCAGACATTAAAAATGCGGCTAAGGCTGCGATTTCATTGGGTTTACCCATGCGGCGCATTGGCACTAATTGCTCGACCATGTCTTTAGGAATATCGGCCACCATGTCGGTTTCTATCAAGCCCGGGGCGATACAGTTGACGGTAATTTTGCGTTTTGCCAGTTCTAATGACAGTGCCTTAGTCGCGCCGATAATGCCCGCTTTGGAGGCGCTGTAATTCACTTGGCCACGGTTGCCCGCGATCCCAGATACCGAGGCTAAGGTGATGATACGTCCACCTTTTCGGCCTTGTACCATAGGCATCACGCAGGGATGGATCACATTATAAAAGCCGTCCAAGTTAGTGTGGATCACGCTGTCCCATTCGCTTTCTGTCATGGCGGGAAAGGCGGTATCGCGGTTGATGCCGGCATTGAGGATCACGCCGTAATAGGCACCATTGGTCTCTATATCGGCTTCGATGGCAGCTTTGACTGTCGCGCGTTCGGCAACATCAAATTTTAGCAGGCTCACATTGACGCCAAGCGCGCGGATTTGCGCCGCAGTGTCATCGGCCGCCGTTTGGTTACTGTGGTAATGCAGGGCGATATCTAAGCCTGCAGCGGCAAGTTTTAGGGCGATGGCTTTGCCTATGCCGCGGCTCGAACCTGTGACTAATACTCTGTTATTCATCTATTTTCTCCACCCCATTTTATCTTTAGGAGTCTGTATGGGGTTGCATGTATTTATGGTAAAAAGCTGCTTGCTACGGCGCTTAATCTAACGCTTTCTATCGACAGGCTAATTCAGTTTGCTGCGATTGCATGGTCTCAGCATGGTCTCAGCATTGCCTCGATATTTGTGTCTAAGTTAGTGCCCAAGGCTTCTATTGGCTACGTCTTGGTTGCCAGCAAGGTAGGCTTGCGTGTCCTGAGGTTGGAACACATTCACATTGGCTGTAGCCACTAAGATTTTTTCTTGATCGCTTCCGGCCTTGGGCAGCAGATAAATCTGGCAGTCAAATACTGCTAATCCCGACTCCTCTTGATAGAGGCGGCTGACTTGGGTGCGATAGGTGCGCCCGAGTTCATATTGCTTGGCATGGAGCGCTAATTTACGCGAGCCCAATAGAAAACCCACGCGGATTTTATCATTGCGCAGCTTAGCTTCTACTCCGGCCAGTGCAGCAATACTTTGGGCCATATATTCGATGCCGACATAATTGGGTACGGCTTGATATTTATCATCGAAATAAGGGCTCTTGGCCGTGATAGTGACTTCGGTCTCTAGGTTATCGCGGCGATAGCCAATGACTTTATCGAGCAAAATCATCGGTGCCCTATGGGGGATAAAGTCGGCAATATCTTGTTCGGCAAAGGGTTGGTTAATTTTAAGTAACTGCATGGTACTAGGCCTCGTTACGGCAAAAAATCAGGCTGGCATTGCTGCCTCCAAAGGCGAAGGAATTGCTCATCACATAGTTAAGTGCGCCTTTGGCGGCGACTTGATGGCGTTCGACTAAGGCAATGGACGGGTCCTGTGGATCGACTTGTCCGTCCCATTGATGGGGCGGCAGGGCTTGGCCGTGATTATGTGCCGAAAGCAATAAATAGCAGAAGGCGGCTTCGATTGCGCCAGCGGCACCTAAGGTATGGCCGATTAAGGGTTTGGTCGAGCTGCAGGGCGGGGTGTTCACGCCAAATACTTCAACCACAGCGCGGCTTTCCATCGCATCATTTTTGGGTGTGGCTGTGCCGTGTAAGTTAATGTAACTGATGTCTTGTGCTGCAATGTTTGCATCCTGCAACGCCGCTTGCATGGCGGTGATGGCGCCTGCGCCTTCGGGGTGTGGCGCCGAAATATGATGGGCGTCGCTCGACTCGCCAATACCCGCCAGCATCACATCGGACTCGCCCAACGTCAGCACGAAAAGCGCCGCGCCTTCGCCGATATTGATGCCATCACGGTTGATACTAAAGGGATTGCAGTGGCCCTTGGACACGGATTCCAAAGCATTAAAACCATTAACTGTGAGTTGGCACAAACTGTCGACACCACCAACAATCACCATATCGCATAGGTTAGCCTGTAATAGGCGTTTGGCACTGGCAAAGACTTTGGCGCTGGAGGAACAGGCGGTTGAAATCGTGTAGCAAGGGCCATCTAGCTCAAAATATTGGCGTAAAAAGTCGCTAGTGCTGCCGAGCTCCTGCTGGAAATAGTGGTAATCCGCCGGAAAGTGGCCGTGTTGATTGCGATAGCTCAGGGCCGCTTCACCTTTAGAAATCCCCGAGGTGCTCGTGCCTAGCACAACGCCAATGCGGGCATGGCCAAAATCCCGTTTTGCTTGTTCAATTGTGGTGGCAATTTGCAGTGCGGCGCACAGCAGTAATTGGTTGTTACGGCAGTCGAACTGGATGAGCTTTGCAGGAATGCTTGGTAGCGCAGCCGTCACGGGTGCAACTAAGGTTGGGTGCTCGAACAGGAGTGTGTCACTGCGCTGCATCGCGCTGGTATCGCCTGCGATCAGGCGGTCTAAAACCTGCTGGGGATCTTGCCCTAGCGGGGTACACAGTCCAATTTGTGTAATGGCGACTCTGTTCATCATAGCGTATCGTTTTTACCATGGCACAGTGAAGTGCGGGTGTTAAAAGGTTAAATAGGTTCGATATCTAGCTCAAACTTGGCCTGCGGCATAGTTAAGCTGATGTGGGCTTGCCATAGGGCATCGCCGACATTTTGTTGATAACGGATTTGCACCACATGGGTTTGCAGGGCGCTTTTACTGATCAAGGTATCTTGGCTATAGATCTGGCGACAGGGGATTGTAATTACTCGGGTATCGACAAGCGTGTCGCTCTGATTTCCCCCAACCGTATCGCAAAGACCAGTCACTAAATGGCCACCTTCCAAATGGGCGCGAATACTTTGCTCAGGCCAATAGATCAGTTGCATCATCGCCATTAAATACTCGGCTTTAAAATTGTCGCCTAGCAGCACACTTTGCTCACTGCTGAGTGTATTCCCATCATAAACTAAGGTAAACAAAGCTTGTCCGAGTGGTGCTAAACCCACGAGTGTCATGCGCTCACCCTCTAATTCCAATTGAGTGAGCAGTTCGTGGGACTCTTTACCCACTTTAATACTGACTTTTTGGCTAAAGGACTGGGGTGAAGATACGCCAGTATTACTGTCGGTTTGCTGACTCGCCATGATGGCGGGCTTTGCCGTTGGCTTAGTCAATGGCTTATCGGTCGCGGGAGCAAAGTCATGGGGCAGTGGAGCCAAACAATAACGCATATCCTTAGCGAGCCCGACACAGGTCTGCCTGAACAGCAGTTCACTACAGCCCGTTAGCCCAAGGCTTGCGAGCAGCAGGGCGGCGATCACTGGCCATTTAGCGTTAAGGTTTAGCGGCATGCGGTTAGACCTCTGCGAATGCTGGAGTGGCGGCTGGGTTTCGGCACAGTTCGACTATCATATTCAGGCGGCGCTCCGAGTCTTTAACAAAGGGGTTATTCGTATCCCAAGCATAGCCCGCCAGAATAGAACAAATCATCTGCTTGATACGCTCGTTCGGTTCTTCATAGAAGATCACGTCCTGAAAGCGGCCATCATACCAAGCTTGCACATAGGTACGAAAGGCATTCACGCCCTGCATCAAAGGTGTTGAGTAATCGGCTTGCCAGTCAACCGTTTCGCCATTGAGTTGTTTCGTCAGGCATTTTGCTGCCATAGACGCCGATTGCATGGCGATAGTCACACCGGAGGAAAACACAGGATCGAGGAACTCGCCCGCATTACCCAGTAGGGCGAACTTGTCGGTCGCAAGGCGTGACACATTGGCGGAATAACCTTTGAGCGTGGCGCATTCCTGTACCACTTTAGCGTTTGCCAGCAGGACTTTTAGCCCAGGTTCTTCATTGACTATGCTCATCAATTGTTGCTCAAGCGAACCCTGTAAACGCTCAAGTAACTGCGGCTCAGCCACCACGCCGAGTGAACAACGGCCATTGCTAAAGGGAATAAGCCAATACCAAATGTCTTTATGTTCAGGGTGGACGCTGATCAAAATCTTATTACGATCGAAGCTAGCATCGCTGATGTTGTCTTCTACATGGGTGAAGATGGCGCTGCGCGGTGGCAGGCAAGACGGACTTTCTAAGTTGAGCAAGCGGGGTAATACGCGCCCAAAACCACTGGCGTCGAGCACATATTGGGCATTGATTTGATAAAGCTCGCCCTGTTCATTACGCACCGTTAAGCGTGGGTTCTCGGTTAAATCTATCGCCTCGACCGTTGCGCCGTAGCGGATGTCGACCCCTTGGCTTTGGGCGGTATCGGCTAACAGTTTATCAAAACTGGCGCGCTGCACTTGAAACGTGGTGCCCGGCCCAGGAGTAAATTTATCGGTAAAATCGAAGGTGGTGTAAGTTCCATTGCGACGAAAGGCGGCGCCATTTTTATGTTGGAATCCAGCGGCATTGAGCGCATCTAACATACCTGCTTCTTCGATAAACTGCATGCAGCAGGGCAGTAAACTTTCGCCGATGGAGAAGCGAGGAAAATGCTGTTTTTCTAACACAAGCACGCGCTTGCCTTGCTGGTGTAGCAGGCTGGCAGCGATGGCGCCTGAAGGTCCTGCGCCGATAATGGCCACATCGACATCAAGTGAATTTGGTATAGCTGATAAATCGTGAACCTGTGTAGACATGTAAAATACGTTCCTTGTAATCATCAGGACTTTTTTGTCGTTAGAAGCTGATTGGTGGTTAAAGCCAGTGTTGCGGTCAAAATCAACGGCGAAAGTAAAAAGGTAAACCCTATGCCCAGCGACAGGGTTAAACCAAAGTAGTGGATCGCTTGGGTCTGGCTAAAGGCAAGTAAACCAAAGGCCAATAGGGTCGAGCAGGCGGACATAAACACCGCCATCATCACTGCCTTGCCGTGGTTCTGGGCTGAGGCAAAAAACAAGCTGTAGTCTATCCCAATCCCGAAAACTAAAATGAGCGCCAGTGCATGGAACAGACTCAGTGGTGAGCCCGTTAAGCCTAAAGTTGCCAGCGTTAGCAGGGCCGCAAGGGCTGGCACGGCAACCACAACCGCCGCTTTTTTAAAGCCGAAATTCAGGCTAAACAATAAGAGTGCGATGCCAAGTGCAAGGGCTAACAGCTTTAGGGTTAACAATCGATAATGGCCCATGACGGCGGAGATATCCGCGACTTTATCGATAAGTTGTACGCTTTCATCATGGGCAAAACGCACCTTAAGGGCATCGATTTGCTGAATGCCGCCAAGGAGGACTATGGCTCCATAATCTGCACCATGATCCGCGCTCGCCCTATCATCATTTAGCGCGCCATTACTGACTGGCCAATTAGCCTCATTCGGCGCGAGCCACAGCGGCGCGAGTTGCTTGCCTGCCCCTAGTGTAAAGAATGCAGCAGGCGTGATGTACTCTGTTTTCGCGGCCAAATAGGCGGCTTGCAGTTCTGGCTTTAGATTTTCATCCAACCCAAGGCTTGTGAGCACTTGCTCTAACTGAGTTTGATAGATTTCGCCCAGTAAGCGGTAAGCCGTGTCTTGTTTTTGATGGCTGGGCAGATAACGGCTGAGGCTGACATAGTTACCTAACTCTTGATTTGTTATGGCGGCATCAAGCATGGGTGACACTCGCTCAAGCTGTTGCAGCAGCGCTTCTTCGCTCGGTGCGCGCACCAATAAGAATTGATTATCTGTGCCGCCACTGAGTAACTGACGTAGCTGGTTTTCTGGCTCAGTCACGCTTGCAGGGCTTTGCTGTAAATGACGAATATCGTCATCGACGGTTAGCTTTGTTACGCCGCCCAGACACCAGACTAGTATCACTAAAGCAAACATGCCCATGCCTAACGGCGTGGTAAATCGTTTCGATAACTGAATGAGACAGGCAAGGTAAGTCCCCGCGAGCGCTAACGGGCGGGAGCCTGCGGGTAAGCGACTGCCGGCTAACAGTGGATAGGCGAGAATGAGGGTGAGATAGGCCCCAAGTAAACCTGCGGCGCAGAAGATGGCGACTTGCTGCATGCCGGGAAACGGCGCTAAACCTATGCCGACGTAAGCCAAGGCGCTGGTGATAAAGGCGAGCGTCACCGTTGGGAAGATATACGCCACTGTGGCCTGTGCGCTCCGCTCTGTATCGCTTAAGCGTTCGCAGTAAAAATGAAAACTGTAGTCGATGGCAATGCCAATCAAGCTAGTGCCAAACACTAAGGTGAGTAAATGCAGCTCGCCAAATACGCTTAAGGTAAAAGTCACGGCCAGCAACAGCCCGCTAGAAATAGTGACGATTGCTAGCAGTAGCGGCATTACAGAGCGAAACGCCAACCAAACTAAGGCTATCACCCCAAGTAAGGATGCTAGGCCGAGGATCGATATTTCACTCTTAGCCGTTTGCGTTGCCGCAAGGGCATGAAACAGGGCGCCAGCTTTGAGCACGGTAATATCTGGGTAGCTTTGTTTAACGGCATCCAATCCTTGGGTTAATACCGTCATCTGCGCTAATTGTGCATTGGGATTAAAAGCGCTTTCTCGCCCTTTTGCCATGACGACAGCGGCAACATTATCGCCTTGATTCACAAACAGTATCCCTTGGCTGGCTCTGACTTTTGAACTCGGTGCGAGGGTGAGTAAATTGGCTGGGAATAACAGTAGCGGATCTTGGGCGAGCAAGTTGCTATTGGCGTAACTAAAGGCGTTGTAAAGCTGCGCAGTGGCGGCCTCAATCAGACTTTCAATATTTTGGCTGGCTAACGCTTCGGCTTGCGGCGCTGTCAGTAATTTAAATCTGTGGGGGAAATAGAATTGTCCTAGCGCTTCGCCGAGCTGCATATCGGCGCTGCGGATATCGGTTAGCGCGCCTTGCTTACCCCTTGCAACAAGGTCATCTTCAAGCTTTTGCATCAACAGCTTAGCCGCAGCGATTGCTGTGGTTTCATCCTTGGCGACAAGCGCAATATAGACTTGGTCAGCGAGCGTGGCTTCAACTTGGTTAAGGGCGCGTTCTGTGAGTTTATCTTGCTGTAAATGCGGCAACATGGCGAGAATATCGCTCTGCACCCGAGCGCCGTTTTGCCAGAGTTGCAGTGTCCACAAGCTTGCTGTCAGCATCAATAGCAACCAAACGACGAGGCGCCACTTAGGGGAAGATTGCATTAGAGCTTGATTGGCGCGCGCGGCGAAGTTGGAGGCCATGGCTAAGGTTTGCCCGCCTCGAGCTCCAACGCATACTGCGCTAATTCGGTTTCGCTGAGTGTGCCTTGGGAAAGCGCACTAAAGTCGATGCGGGTCATATCCTGTGGGCTCACATTCGGCGCGGCGCTCAGCAGCACTAAGGATTGCAACACATCGCTACCTTCTAACACCATATTGGCGATAGCTTTTTTCATTAAGGGATCTTTGGGCGTTAGGCCTAATTGCCATTGGCTGTCTGGGCTCAAGCTTTCTGGGCTTAACTTTTCTGTGTTTAACTTGTCTGTAATGAGAAAGTGCAGTTCGAAGTTTTCGCTTAAACCGGAAATATTCCCGCCCAGCATAGCGCGCACTAGGCTGGGTAATAAATCGCCCATAACGGCAGCGTTTGCCGAGGCATCGGCCTTGCTGATCTGCACTCGACCTTGGCTATCACGCTGAATCAGTTGCTTATCCTTTAAAATCAGTAGGGATTCGAAGGGTTTTATCTGTTGCCAGATCAGCCCTTGGGTTTGATCGAAGATAAACTGACCTTGGCTGATTAACGGCTTTTTGAGCACCTTTAACTGCCGAGATTGCACAAAGTGACCTCGCACCGTTTCGCCCAAGTTAAGTTTTTGGCTTAAGGCCACAAGCTGCGCGGTGTCTGCACTTTGGCTAAAGAGCGCTTGATAAACGCCGGGCTCAGCATGCTTGTCACTTAAGGTTTCAGCTTTGAGTGGCTGGCTTATCAAAGCAAAAGCTAAGCAAAGAAATAATGCACACTTTGTCAGCACAAGATTCTTCGCCAGAACTGAGTTCATTAGTCTTCCACCTTAGCGAGCAGGGTGGCGATTTTGTCACGGAACACATCTGGGGTAACAAAGCACAATTCTTGGGTGCTCATATCGACCGCCGCTTGAATGGTATAACCCTTAGTGATGCGCGCACCGGTTTCGACATCGCGAATTTGATAATTGATCTTTAAGCGGTTTTCCCACTCAACTAACTCGGCGCGCACTGTGATTTTTTGCTCGAAGGTGCTGGCTTTGACGTACTTAATCTGCAAATCGATAATCGGCCACGCATAGTTGGATGCTTGCATTTGGCGGTAGTTGTAGCCCAGTTCGTCGAGCAGTTTACAGCGGGCTATTTCGAAATAACGCAGGTAATTGCCATGCCAAGTAATCCCCATAGAATCCACATCGTGGAAGGGAATTTGCATTTCCATATCGATAGTGAGCAATGATTTCATCGACACACTTCCCATTCGCCCGCTTGGATTTTAGCTATGGTTTGGCGCAGCACGGCTTCGAGCGGTCTATCTTCAATTAAGGTTTCAAAATCGGCGCGCACTTGAGCGAGGGTTTTCGCCAATGAGGGTGTGAGCGAGGCTTCGTTCAGCTCATTCTGTGCGATACGCAGGCCAATACCTTGAGTCACGGCAAGTAATGCAGCCGCTGCGACTTGTTCGGTCAATTGCAGCACGCGCATACAGTCGCGGGCGGCGATAGTACCCATGCTCACCTTGTCTTGGTTATGGCATTCGGTCGAGCGTGAGAACACGCTGGCCGGCATAGTGTGTTTGAGCGCTTCTGCCGTCCAAGCCGACACGCCAATTTGTACCGCTTTAAAACCATGATTAATCGCGCGGCGTGGACCGGTTGAGCCGGATAGGTTCGCAGGTAAGCCATTGTTAAACTTAGGGTCCATCACTAGCGCCATTTGGCGGTCGATAAGATCGGCTAAGTTGGCCACAGTATTTTTCAGTGAATCCATCGCAAAGGCGATATGACCGCCGTAGAAATGACCACCGTGGAGAATATGCTCGCCTTCGCCGTCGACAATCGGGTTGTCGTTGGCGCTGTTGACTTCGGTTTCGATAAACTGACGCATAAACGGCAGGGCATCCTGCAACACGCCGATAATGTGCGGTGCGCAGCGGATGGAATATCTGTCCTGTAGACGATCAGAATTACGTGGATGTTCGTGGTGATTCAAATCTTCACGGATCCAAGTGGCGATTTGGTTTTGCCCTGGATGCGGTTTGGCGGCAAATAAGATTTCATCAAAATGGTTCGAGTTGCCTTTTAGCGTTAACGAGGCCATGGCGGTAATGCGACTACTCAATCGAGCAAGATATTGAGCACGATCAAAGGCTAAGCAGGCTAAAGCTGTCATCACAGCCGTGCCGTTCATCAGGGCTAAGCCTTCTTTTGGACGCAGTACGTGCGGAGTGATGTTGAGCTTAGCGTACACATCTTGAGTCGCTTGGCGCTCACCTTGGTAAATCACTTCGCGCTCACCGACTAACACGGCGGCTAAATACGACAACGGCGTTAAATCCCCGCTGGCGCCGACCGAACCTTCCTCTGGGATCACTGGCACTATGTTGAGATTCAGCAAGGTTTCGATGCGCTTTAATAGCTCATAGGTCACGCCAGATTTGCCAATGGCTAAGGAGTTTAAACGGCAAGCCATCACAGCTCGGGCCTGCATTATGCTTAAGGTCTCGCCTAGACCGCAGCCGTGGAAGCGGGTTAAATGCAGTGGTAATTCGTGGACCAGATCTAAGCTCACATTGACTGTGCAAGAGTCGCCATAACCAGTGGTTACGCCATAGACCACGCCTTCTTCGTGCAGCAGGCTATCGATAAAACGCGCACCTTTTTGGATATATTCTTGATAATCCGCATCGTCACAGAGCTTGACTGGCGAGCCTTTGGCGACGGCAACCACTTGTTCTAAGGTGAGAAATTGACGGCCGAACTCAACAGTCTGTAGGTCTGATTGACTCTCGGAGTCGGCTGCTTTGGTGTGGCTCATGAATGCTGTGTCCTGTCTGTCTTATGATCCTGCTCTGGGAGCGGCGATGATGCTGAAGTTGTCGGTAACGGATTAGGCTGTACTAAATGCGATGGGGTGCGTTGTAGCTCGCTGTCTTTGCGCCAAAAATCGAAGAAGTTAAACCATTGCAAAGGCTCGCGTCTGGCAAAGTATTCTAAACGTTCGCTGTAGCGGTTCACGGCCTGCTGTAATCTGTCCATTCTGCCCGCTCTTGGGCCTTTCAGTGTTTCGGCGAAGCGTTCTAAATGCACCCGATAACGCCCTTGTTCCCGCAGGCAAAACATTAAAAACACTGGGCAATCGAGTAAGCCCGCCAAAATAAACGGCCCTTGTGGAAACGCGGCATCTTGGCCCATAAAGGGCGCGTACATGACGCGGCCTTGGGTATTGGATGAGGTTCTATCGCCCGCGATCACCACTAGTTCACCGTCTTCTATCTTTTGCTGCAACAGCATAGACGTTGCAGGGTTCAGCTCAGTCACTTGAATAAGATTGAGCGTGCTATCTGGGTTTAACTGTTTGAGTACTTTATTAAAGTTTTCCGCATGGCTAGTTAGCACCATGACGTTGACTTTGACTTTGCGCTGGTGGATGGAAATGGCGCGGCAGAGTTCTAAATTTCCAAGGTGCGACACTAATAACACCGCGCCTTTGCCGCTTTCGAGTTGACCCGCCAGCACTTGGCGATCGGGGAAATCCACTTGGCTTAATTGAATACGATCGCACCAGGCATCGATTCTATCGAGTGCGGCATTGCCAAAGGCTAAAAAGTGATTCAGGCTATCACGCCAGCCTACGGGCCGATTGAGCTTAGGGTGTTGCGGCTCAAGTTTTTGCACGCGGCGCAGAAAATCTAACGAGGCTTCGCGGGTGACTTTGCCTGTGAGGAAAAAATAGCAAATCACTGGATACATAATGGCACGGCACAACCAATGGCCGCCAAAGCGATAGCTCTCGGCTAACAGTTTGATGCCCCAGTAACTGCCGCGCTCCTTCATGCCAGACCAATGGGGGGGCGCAGTTGTTTGCGGCTTCGATGAGGTCTCTGAAATATAGGCTTGCTGCTGCGATTGTTTGCGTTTCAGCAGCCAGGGGAGGCGTTTGAGCATGCCGAAAAATAACTTAGTGTGCAGCTTTGTGATGCGCACATTATCGGCCACACCTTGAAAGTGACTGACGCCGCCTTCGGGATAAATCACCTTAGTCGGTTGGAATAAAATCTCCACCCCTTGCCAGTAGAGTTTGACTAGGATTTCGATATCAAAATCCATTCGCTCGGTTAAGGCTTGCTGGCAGAGTAATCGTTCGGTGGCGGCCAGCGGATAAACGCGAAAGCCACACATAGAATCTTGAATATCAAAGCTTAAGGTTTCGACCCATACCCAAAAATGGGTCAAGTAGCGTCCATAAAGCCTGCCCTTAGGCACGGATTCATCGTACTCAGGTTTGCCCGAAATCAGCGCATCGGGTTTAGCCTGTGCCCTTGCTACCATAGCCGGAATATCGGCGAGATTATGTTGGCCATCGGCATCGACCTGCAGCGCATGACTAAAGCCATCGCGGTAGGCACGGCGCAGCCCCGTCATCACAGCGGCGCCTTTACCGCGATTGTAAGGATGCAGCAACAATGTCACCCAAGGATAGGTTTGGGCTAAGGATTGCAGCAGATAACGGGTTTCGTCATTACTGCCATCATCAATTAAATAACAGGGCAGATTAAATTGGGCGAGTTCGGCCAAGGTCTGGGCAATCGCGGCGCTGTGATTGTAATTGGGGATCACTAAGGCGAGCTTAATAGGCGCCGACTCAACAAGGTCGCTGGGTGGCGTTAGCACTGGCTCGCTCCGTTATTGTTGACATCGGAAGACTGATTGACCAATGGCGTGCTATCAAAGGCGATACGGCCTGAAGCATAACGGTTTTCACCATCGCAATAGGCGAAGGTCAGTTTTGCCTTAGCGGCATTATTGCTAATGCTTAAGGTGACTTCTTGGCCCGGCAGTATGAGTTGCTGAAACTTAAGCACTTCTAAGTTAGCGACCGCCTCTGAATAACCGAAATGTTGGCAGCCTAAACGCACCGCCCAATCTAATTGCGTCACGCCCGGCAACACGGCCTGTTCGGGGAAATGGCCGTTAAAATACTCAAGGTCGGCCGCTACTAGCAGACGTAACTCAATGTTGTCAATGCCGATATTGGAATGCAGGATCGGCGGTAAACTCGATTTAATCATGATCAAATAACTCGACTAACAGGGCAGTGACACGCTTACCCTGAGTGTTAAGCGGTAAAATATCGGGATAACGCCAGCGGCGTGGCAGGGTGACGCGCTCAAATTGGGTCAGTAAATGTGCTTTTAGGGCATTGTTAATACTGAGTTTGCCCTGTTCTTGCAGCACGTTTTTACCGAGTTCTGACAAGGTCACCACTGCGCCAAGTTGGGATTTAAACTCTGGCAGCACGACTAGTGCAGCTTGCTCAACGTAGGCGTGGCTGCACATGAGGGTTTCCATTTGCGCGAGCGACAGGCGTTTCTCTTCAATCTTAACGATGCGATCGAGTCGGCCTTTGAGTCTAAACTGGCCATTCTCGGTCGGTTCAATTTTATCTTCGCAGCGCAGCCATTCATCGTCGGCCAAATAGGGCGATTTTAGCAGCAGGGCGCCGTCGGTCGGATCTTGATCTATTGAGATGCGGTCAAACACTTGCCAAGGTTCATCGGCCTCATGCTGACGGCGATAGGCGATGCCGCCAGTTTCTGTGCTACCAAAAATTTCGATGGGCAGGTGACCATAGCACTGGTTGACGCCTTTGGCCGCGGTAAAACTTAATGGCCCGCCAGAGCTAAATACTAAGCTCGGTGAGCGCAGTTGCCGCTCGTGCTCTAGCGCTTTAGGCAGGCGCGATAACTGGGCTGGGCTACTGATCAAGCACAGGTTTGGCAGCAAGGCAGTGTAATAACTTAGGGTTTCTGGGTATTCAATCTGCTCGCTTAAAAACGGTCGACTGGCGGCGAGCGGCCACAAAATCTTGAATAACAGACCGTAAATATGCTGGTGGGAAACCGTGGATACCACGCTGCAATGGGGCAAATGCTCGGCAAAAGTATGTTCGAGCACAGACACTTCGACATCTAACTGTTCGAGTGTTTTACGGATCGCCTTAGGTTCGCCGATGCTGCCAGAGGTAAAGAGCACTAACTCGCCGATAGCCTCGCTCGCGGGCCAAGGTTTGTTGGGTAGACTCAGTTCTTTTTTCAGCAACACAAAAGCTTGGCATTCGCACAAAGGCTTGTCTGACAAGATGCCATCAAACTGGTGCGTTAACTCGCTCAAGGTGCCGGTTTGGGTGTTGGGAGGCAGGATAATTTCCTTGCCCGCTAGCAGCGCGGCACATAATCCGACGGCAAACAGATCGCTGGTATCACTCGCGAGCAGCCATTTTTTCTCGGGCGCGGCGAGCAGTTGCTCGTAAAAATACGCCACCTGATTGGTAAATAATGCACCTGTGACTATGTCGTGGTGATTAAAGCTGATCAGTTGTTGGGCAAAGGGCCCTTGGGTTAACCAGTTTTTGAGTAGCTGTGTCATGTTTTCTTCAACCAAAAGCTGCGATATAACCACTCCCCACTGAGGAGCAGTCCCATGAGTACGTATGCAATCAAACCGTTATACAAGGTCCAGGTTGCTAAGCTAGTAAAGCCAGCGGTATAAGCCGCCATCGAGCCATTTAAGATAAATAAGCCGCACCAAAGTAGGGTGACTTTTTTAAGATACGGAATGGCTTCATCCGGTAAATCGGGTTCTTTCAAGCGGGCTAAACGCTCTATCATGCATGGGCCAGTGTGCAGTGAATAACTAAACAGAGCTAGCATAGTCAGATTTATTACCACTGGGTAATACAAAAGCCAGTCGCTGCGCTTGGCAAGATAACTGCCTGCCGTAAGCGCAATCCCCACCAACAGGGGCAATACTAGCGTCTTAACCTTTTGCTTTTGTAGCATTAACCGCACAATTAGCAATACACACAGCACGAGCGCTATGGTGCCAGCAGGCAAATAATTCAGCCCGAAATACACGGCAACCGGATAGGCCAGCAATGTGAGAGCGGTTAAGACTTGTAGCAAGGCGCGCATTAGTCTTTAACTAAACCTTCGATGGCATTAACCACATCGTTGACTGTGCGAACGGATTTAAATTCATCGGGTTGGATCTTTTTACCCGTCAGTTGCTGCAGCTTGATCACTAAGTCGACGGCATCAATACTGTCGAGATCGAGCTCTTCATACAGGTTGGCCTCAGGCGTAATCGCTTCGGCCTCAATTTCGAATTCGTCCACTAAAATAGTGGTCAGCATAGCGAGGATTTGTTCACGATTTTGCATATTCCTCTCCTATGGACGCTGTGATTCGATAAAGCTAGCTAAGCTGGCAACACTGTGGAAATGGGCCTTAGTGGCATCCGAATTAGCTTCGATTTTGACATCAAATTTTTTCTTGATGGCTAAGCCGAGTTCGAGGGCGTCGATTGAATCTAAGCCTAGACCTTCGCCAAAGAGCGGCGCATCGGTTTCAATATCATCAATACTGACGTCTTCAAGATCGAGACAGTCGATGATTAACTGCTTTATTTCATTGTTTAAGTTCATAATTATTTTCGAGTTGTTGTTTATAGTAGTGTTCAAGATCCCGCGTCAGCTGCCGGGCCATTTTTGCATGCTCACCTAAAGCCGCTTGGTACTTCTGGTAAGAAACTGTTGCGCCGATTTCAACGGCCATCCCCATGGTTTGCCTTGGGATCTCATACCAAGGTTGCTCCTTTGTCAAACCACGGACATTGGTACGCAGCACCACAGGTAAAATATCGGCTTCGGCTCTTAAGGCAATGTTGGCTGCGCCGCGGGCAAAGTCGTTAATGGTCGCGCCGACAACCGTGCGTGTGCCCTCGGGGAAGATAATTAAATTGGTGCCTCTCGCGAGCACTTCGCGGCAATCCTCTAGCATAAGTTCGGCGCCGCGATTGGGAATATAACCCGCGCAGGACACCACACCACGCAAAAACGGATTACGCCATAAACCTTGTTTGACTATGCAGCCCGCATTGGGCATGAGGCTTATCAACACGACCACATCCACTAAACTGGGATGATTGGCGATCACGATAACGCCTCTGGCGTCATGCAGTTGTTGTGCTCTATGGGTACTAACGTGGATCACGCCCGCCCAAGTGAGCATGGCGACAAAACCTTTGAACATCAAATGTACGGCCTTTTGGACTCGAATAATCCGCGCCTCGGGTGTACCAGGCCAGAAACGTAGCAAAGGTAAAATGGTCAAGGAGCTTAACAAGCCGCCTAAGCCAAAGGCGATATAACAACTCACGCCGCCTAGCCAACGTGACACATAATTCAGCCCTGCGCGGCGAGTTTCCGGCGGGCTATAAGCGGCATTGTGCATTGAATCTTCATAACCCTTGGTGGCGTCATGGCTGTGGGCAGTATTAAACATGCTCTAGCTTCCAATGCCATTGGGATAAGCAGCCTGAAATATTTTGCGCTGTCGCGAGTGCGTGGAGCAAGGCGCCATAGGTCAAAGGATTTAATGCTGTCGACTCTGAGATGCGGCTCACTGTGAGCTTGACCGAAGCGGGCGCATCGAAGGGCGCGAGCTGTAGACCTAGGGCCAAAGGCAATTCAAATTCTTGGGTAAACTCGTCGTACACAGGTGGCACAGGATCATCACCGAAGACTAACAGCAAGGGCTCTGGCGACTGGTGTAACTGGGCGAAGGCTTCAACCATAGCTTGTGATAGGGTTTCGGTACCTGCGGCAACTGAGGTCGACGGCGCGGTATTGGCCGCCACTATGCCAAAAATGCCGCTGGCGGTGTTGTGCACCGACTGACTAAACCCTAAGGGCGATAAGGGCTGTTTGGCGATAATGTCTTCGAGCAGTCCGATAGTGCGCTGCAACTCACCGTGGCGCGAGGCAAAAATAGAGCGGCAGTTTGCCGGCATATCGCACTGAAAGCTCACCTCTAGCATCATCTTAGTTAAGCGACTAAAGCGGCGGCGTTGCATGGCGGGAACGTGTTTGAGTGCGGGAGCTATGGTATCAGACTGTAGTGTGTCGAGATTTAATTCAGCCGAATTTTTGCACCAAGTTTGCCAACTTTGCGGGTGCTGATATTGGGGGGCCCAAGCGCCCCAAGAGAGAATGCTGAATGTTAGTTGCACTACTTTGCCTCGACACTAAATTTAAGCTGTCTTAGTTATCCCTAACTAAGTTAGAACATTGATGGATTGTCATACCATAGTGAGGTGTAAACGCGTTTGATGAATGACGATGACGCTAGGAATGCCCTCTACAGCGGGGCCATTCTACACCATGCCCCGCGTTTTTATGAAGCCATTTGCATTATGTGGGTTAACGTAATGGGATCAAGTGCTGTAATTTTCAGCGGTTAGATCGAATTTCTGTAACAAATATCGCAATAGCAGTCTCATTCGATAGGCTTTTTTATCCAAGCGATTTGCGCTCAAAATGAAAAAAGGCGCACTGAGCGCCTTTTGTCTTAACCACGGCAAGGTTTTACTGCGCCAGTTGGTTCTCGAGTTTGCGTAGAGCGACTTTTAGCTTGCGGGTATTTTCTGGACCCATACGGATCAGCAGTTTTTGCGCGCTAGGTAGTGCCTCTAAGTTAGGGTCAACAAATTGATAGTTAACGCTAATAGAGCTCAGCTCAATCGGATCTTCAATGATAGGCGCCGCGAGCAGTATTTTAATCGCTTGCAGCATTCTGTCGTTGAATTTAGCGTTGCTGTAGCCGAGTTCGGTAAAGGCTTCCTCTAGCATAGGCGTCATTTGCTTATAGGTGACCATTAACGTCTGTTCGTCCATTTTGGCAATCGAGTCAACATAGGCATCGTATCTGTGGAAACCCTCAGGATTTAAATACACTTTGTTGGTGATTTCAGAAACCGAGAAATGCTTCTCTGGGCCTTTGAGTGGACTCACTTTACGGGTCAATTCGCCCTGAGCTAAGTTATCGACAAACACCACAAATTGGCGCGCGAGATCTTGCTGCACTAATGCAGAACCCAGCACATTGTTATCGATAATGGCGAGGGCTTTTTGTTGTACGAATGCATCACTTTCAGCCAGCGCGGGTACAGGTTCAGCAATAACTTCCGGCTCAGTTACCGCAGGGGTTTCTGTGCTGTTGGTGTTTGTTTCTGTAACAGCAGGCGTCGTCTCAGTGGTTTCTGGCTCTGGCGCACTTTCGAGCGTCATTGGCTTAGATGGCGGTGTTTCAGGCAATACAATTGGCGCGTTAGGGATGAGTTTAGGTGAATCTGAGTCACCGCTGTAGTAATAATATCCTCCGGCAGAAAGTAGCACGACGAGCACTATCGCAAAAAGCGCAAAGCGATTACTGCTAGAAGAAGTCTCTTGAGGTGTTATTCTATCATCTTGATTAACTTGCATTTTACATCCTTCGCTTGAGTGTCAAGGTAACTTGGTGAATACATGCAGCTAACATTAAAGTGCAAGAGCGGACTATTGGAATACCGCTGGTTCATTTTGCAAGTTTCCATGCGCTTGTCTATAGCGCTTAGCTGAACATAAACAATTTATTTTGAGTATCGAGGCAGATGTCACTCCTCGGCCTTTACCCTTTACTGCCTAAGCCTGCACATAGTGCTGCTTGTGCCCGAGCCAACGTAAGATAATCGCATCGACTTTTTCGGGGGCCTGCGCCATCACATGATTTGCCAGTTTTTGAATATGCGGGATCAAAGCTTGATCGCGCACCAGATCGGCAATTTTCAGCTCGGCCAGTCCCGTTTGCTTAGTGCCAAGCACTTCACCTGGGCCACGAATTTCTAAATCTTTCTGCGCTATGATGAAACCGTTATTACTTTGCCTGAGTACACTCAGTCTTTGGGTGGCGGTATGGCTCAGTGGCGCCTTGTAGAGTAACACACAATGGCTTGCGATGGCGCCTCGACCGACTCGTCCGCGCAGTTGGTGTAGTTGTGCCAAACCTAAACGTTCAGGGTTTTCAATGATCATCAGGCTGGAATTAGGCACATCAACGCCTACTTCAATCACGGTTGTCGCCACCAGTAAATGAATTATGCCCGCCTTAAAATCGGCCATAATTTGCTGTTTTTCGGCACTCTTCAATCTGCCATGCACGAGACCGATATTGAGCTCGGGCAGGGCGAGACGCAGTTCTTCGGCGGTGTCTTCGGCGGCTTGGCATTCGAGCACTTCGGATTCTTCAATCAGAGTGCACACCCAATAGGCCTGACGTTTATCTGTGATGACGGCGTTACGCACCCGTTCAAGCACTTCGTTGCGGCGAGAATCGGCAATCGCCACTGTGGTCACAGGTGTCCGTCCCGGCGGCAGTTCATCTATAATGGATGTGTCGAGATCCGCATAGGCTGTCATCGCTAGCGTGCGCGGGATCGGCGTTGCCGTCATGATCAATTGATGCGGGTGGAAACCTTGGCTCACGCCTTTTTCCCGCAGACCTAAGCGTTGGTGTACGCCGAATCTGTGCTGCTCATCTATGATAATTAACGCAAGTTTGTTAAAGACCACATGCTGTTGGAAGATGGCATGGGTACCAATCACCATCTGGGCGGCGCCGGATTCAATATCCGCAAGGGATTGCGCTCTGACCTTACCTTTGAGTTTACCCGCCAGCCAACCGACCTTAAGTCCGAGTGGCTCAAACCAAGCGGCAAAGTTAGTTGCATGTTGCTCGGCCAATAGCTCGGTCGGTGCCATCATGGCAACTTGATAGCCGTTTTCAATCGCTTGAAGAGCTGCCATCGCCGCGACTAAGGTTTTACCTGAACCTACATCCCCTTGCACTAAGCGCATCATAGGGTGCGGTTGTTCTAAATCTTTGCCTATATCGGCCACCACTCTTTGCTGGGCGCCTGTGGGCTTAAAAGGCAAAGCGGCAAGGAAGGGATTGAGCAACTGCCCCGTGGCCTGCATGGTGACGGCAGCGTCTAAATTACTGCGCTGTCTTAGGCGTAACATGCTGAGATTATGGGCGAGTAATTCTTCCTGCACGAGTCGCTGCTGGGCTGGGTGTTGGCCTAACTCTAAATCAAACTGTGAGATCCCCGCAGGAGGTCGATGCAGCGTTTGCAACGCTTGTTTAAGGCTGATTTTGTTTGGTTGCAACTGCGGTGGCAGCAGCTCAGTTAAGCCGCCATCTTCCAGTAATACCAAAGCTTGCTCGGTCAGCTTGAGCCAACTTGCCTGTTTTAATCCCTCAGTTGTGGGATAAATCGGCGTTAGGGTATCACTCAGATGAACATCTTCACCGGGATACACGACTTTATATTCTGGATGCACTATCTCAGCTTGATGGCCGCCACGGCGCACTTCACCGTAGGCGCGGATCATCAAACCGTTTTGCATGGCATTACGCTGGGCGATAGAGAAGTTAAAAAAGCGCAGGCTCAAGCTGCCCGTATCGTCGCGCACATTGCAGACCAGCATACGCTTGCGGCCTTGAATGATTTGCGTCGATTGGATTTCAGCTTCTATGGTGCCGTAACTGCCGGGCATGAGGGCGGCAATCGGATAGATTTGGGTTCTGTCTTCGTAGCGCAGGGGTAAGTGAAACAGCAGATCTTGTACTGTTGTGATGCCGAGCTTTGCGAGTTTCTCCGCGACCTTTTTGGCGACGCCTTTGAGGTCGGTGATCGGAACAAGATCCAATTGCTGCAAGTCGTTAGCACTCAATCACTGTGAATTTATACATATATTAACAGAGAATAAGCGTAAGGCAATCTCAAGCAGAATGAGGGACTTATTTGCCAGCATAACTAACGTCAGTTTGCGGTCCTTAGGTTTCGGCTAAGGCCGCAGAAATTGTCGATATGAACGAAAGAGTGGTTAACCGTGAGCGTGTTTATAGCCAGCCCTTTTGTTTGGCGATGCGTGCTGCGTCGATTCGGTTGCTGGCATTGAGTTTAGCTATGGCTTCGGAGAGGTAGTTACGCACTGTGCCTTCGGCGATAAAAAGGGTTTCGGCGATGTCGGCGGTGGATTTGCCTTCACTGGCGAGGCGTAGGGCGCGGCGCTCTTTATCGTTGAGTGGGTCAACGTCACCAATTGCCATCATGGCAAGTTCAGGATCGATAACCCGTTTACCCGCCATAACTTGTTGAATCGCGTTGACTAAGGTTTCTGAGGGCGCATCTTTTAGTAGAAAACCGCCGACTCCAGCTTCGATAGCACGTTTGATATAGCCCGCGCGGCCGAAGGTGGTGATGACCACTACCTTAGTTTGACTATGTTGATCCTTTAACCAAGCTGCCAGCTCAAGGCCTGTGCGGCCGGGCATTTCGATGTCGGTTAGCAAGAGATCAAAGCTTTGCTGTTTGAGTAGGCTTAGGGCCTCGTCGCCGTCACTCGCTTGGGTGATATTAAATCCTCCCGCAAGCGTGAGGAGTGCGGCAAGCGCGCCTCGCACCATGGCTTGGTCTTCCGCCAATAAAATCTTCATTAATCTGTTGCTCCCTGCAAAGGTAAACTGACGGTAAATGCATATCCCTGTTCGAGATTATAGCTCAAGCTGCCGCCTAAGCTGTCAAGACGTTCGCGTATCCCCGTGAGGCCATTGCCTTCAGCGATAGGTTTACTTGTGCCATTATCTTTGACCTCAACGACTAGCCTATCTGCTTGCTGAATAAAGTCGATAATACATTGGCTTGCGCCGCTATGGCGTAAAATATTATTCACTAGTTCAGTGACAATTAATCCCAGCTGGCTCTCCATTCTGGCGGGCAGTTTAGGGATATTGCCTGTCAGCTCGACACTGACTCCTTTTTCCCTCAATAGTTTACACAGTTGCGTCACGCTATCCGCGAGACCCTTATGTTTGTAGTCAGATACGGTGTGACGAATTTGGCTGAGGCTCTCACGGGCAATTTGGCCGAGTTCATTAAGCTGGATTGTGGCCAGTTGGTATTCTTGTTTTGCCAGCAGTTTTTCGGCCAGTTCTGCCTTAAGCGCAATCGAAGACAAGCTGTGGCCCATGATGTCGTGTAGATCGCGGGCAATGCGTTCTCGCTCAACCATAGCCGCTAAGGTACTAATTTCTTGGGTGCTTTGCTGTTCTTTCAATTTATGTTGATGACGCCTGCGTTCGGCTACGCCAAACATGCCTACACCGAGTACCAATCCTGAGCCGTAAAGCGGAAAGTAGTAACTGTTAAAGTCGTAAATCTCATTGAGGGCAAACAACAGGCCGATTAAGGCGGCAATAGCCAACAGACAGGTTCTGAGAGGATAAAAAAAGCCAATGAAAAAAGCGGCAAAGGTGAATAACGAGATAGATCCCGGGTTGATTGGCGTGATTGCTGTGGCGATGGCCACCATCATCAGAATGGGGCGATAGGCGCTATTCTGATTGCACTTATAGGCCCAAAAATAACTGGCAATAAAAGGAATGAGCACGGCAAAGCTAAGGGCGATTTTCCATGTTGGATACACATTGATGGCAAGTGGAATAAGATAAAACACTAAGTTTATCAAATACACCCAAGCCAGTTTTCGTTCGAGCTGAAGATGCGTGCTGAGCATAATGCCTCAATGAAACTGTGTTATTTATTCTGTTTAGGGATTGGCGCTGGGGTCAGCGCCATCAGTCCCTGTTAACAACTTGGTCTAGTTTGCACTTAATTGCTGATTTTGTTGAAGCAAAAATTTTGCCCAACCGTAATCTGCTTGCACTTTGATCGCCTGTTGCCAATCTTCACTCGCGCCTTGGCTATCGCCTAATTCCTGTTTAGCAAGCCCGCGCCACGTGTAAGCTTCGGCTTCCCCCCAACAAATATCGTCGCAAGGTTGGGCGAATCTTTCTATGGCCGTGGTGGCGAGCGTCTTAGCATTTTGCATGCTGCCGCCAAACATAGCAGGCGTGTTGTAGGCGGCGATCGCTTTAACCAACGCGACCCGTGGATTTTGGGGTTCTAACTGCTCGGCGTTGGCAATGGCTTTGGCTGATTTCATGCCGAGAGTTGCGCCTTTGCTATTGTCTAAGGCGATTTGCATGCCATAAACCGACGATAACAGCGCTAGGGATTCCGCGTCAGCTTGGCTGGTTTCTAAGGCTTCCAATGCGGTTTGCGCATTAGTCAGTGCACTGCTGGCGAGGACTTTTTGTCCCATGACATTGACGCTAATGGCTAAGCGATAGTTCGCATAGGCTTTATCGTAATCTTGGGTGCTGGCACTCAGTTGTTGCAGCTGCGCTAGGTTCATCGAGTTTGAGGCCGCATCTATGCTGGTGATATTGGCATTAGAGGGCGACGCTGCAAACGCGTGGCTGCTGATAAGCGCTAAGCTTGAGACGATTAATAATGTTTTCATGGTATTTCCTTATTGAGTAAGTTTCCCCGTGTTTGGGTACGGACTCATTATCAGAAATTCGACAGGAGAAATGCAGACACAAAGGTCATGGCTTTCGCATGACAAATGTCATCAGTTGGAGGGGGTTAAACTTGTCTTTTTTAAAAAGTGCGAAACCCAGATAGCAAAACACCGGAGAGGCTCCGGTGTTTTAGGTGGATATTACCGCTGAGTGTTATACCAAAGCTTGAGCGCTCGCTTGGTTAATCAGGTAACCCATGTAACCTAAATAGGTCAGTAGCAGCACAGAACCTTCGCGGCGGCCGATGCGTAATCCCGTCCATGCAAAAGGCAGAATCACTATGGCTAAAGCTAACATCACCATAAAGTCGAAGGGTTGGAAACCGAGTGATGATACAGGATGCACTATGGCGGTAACGCCTAAAATACCCAAAATATTGAATAGGTTAGAACCCACAACGTTACCGATAGCGATATCGCTTTGACCTTTTAGTGCCGCAATCACTGAGGTCACTAACTCTGGCATACTGGTACCAATCGCCACGATCGTTAAGCCGATAATGACTTCACTAACGCCGAAGGTTTTCGCTAAATCGACTGCGCCGTTTACAAACAGAATACCGCCGCCAACCAGCATGCTAATGCCGACTAGGATGAACAGGCCAGAAAGCAGTGGGTTATTGGGGCCCGCTTCAATCTCTTCGTCATTCTTGCTGTTTTTCGAGCTGATATAACTAAAGGTTAAATATCCAACCAGTAGTGAAAGCAAAACCACACCGTCAATCAGGCTGAGTTCGCCGTCTAACAAGAGTCCCCAGAACAGCATAGACGCCAAGATCATCAAAGGGATATCGCGCTTCACCACTTGGGATTGCACTTGGATAGGGCGGATTAGCGCCGTGATCGCTAAGATCAAACCTATGTTGGCAATGTTAGAGCCGATAACGTTACCTAAGGCGATACCACTGTTTCCGGCGAGGGCAGATTTGACACTCACGGCCAGTTCTGGTGCGCTAGTACCAAAGGCAACAATAGTTAAGCCTATGATAAGTGGCGTAATACCTAAGCGTAGGGCGATAGCACTCGCGCCACGCACTAGGGCTTCGGCGCCTAAGGTTAAAATAATAAAACCGCCAATAATCGAGAGTGTAATGAGCATCACGGGACTTTGTTAAACCTATATTGAATGAGAAAGTACAAGGGAATCATCCCTTAGCCGACTGGCGCACATGATACGTGGTTTTATCGAATTTTGACAGAATATGTCATAAAAAAGCACGCCGGGGCGTGCTTGATTTGTGTCGATAACCACATTGGGCATCACTCTGTTTAGCTGAGCTATTTTTGCGTTAACTCATCTTCCCAGCGAACTTGGGCGCCACGAATGCCATCAACTCGTTCGCTAAAGGCTTTTTCAAGCACATGGCGTTTGATCTTAAGCGTCGGTGTCAGCACATCGTTCTCAATCGTCCAAGGATCGTTAACCACGATAATGGCATCGACGTGTTCGTGTGATTCTAAGTGCGGATTCACGCTATCGAGTGTCGCCTTGAGTGAAGCGCGGACTTCTTCGCGGGCCTGCAAACTAGCGCCTTCGGATAATTGCACTAATGCGACCGGATGCGGCAGACCTGAGCCAATCACGCAGATCAGTTCAACATGCGGGTCCTGCGCCAATTTACGTTCGATAGGCACAGGCGCGACATATTTTCCCTTGGCGGTTTTGAAGTTGTCCTTCACTCGGCCAGTAATGGTCACGCAACCATCGGCATCAATAGAGCACAAATCGCCAGTGTGGAAGAAACCATCGGCGTCGAAGGCCGCTGCAGTGGCTTCGGGCTGTAGATAATAAGCCGTCATTAACCCAGGACTCTTAAGCAGCAACTCCCCATCTTCACCTTGGCGGATCTGACAATCCTCAACCGGGCGACCCACAGTGCCAATTTTACGGGCATCGAAGGGGTAGTTGATAATCGAGTAGGCGCAGTTTTCTGTCATGCCCCAAGCTTCACAAATGTTCAGACCAATGCTGTGATACCAGTGGATCAGCGACGGCGGAATGGGCGCAGAGCCAGAGCCGAGCAAACGACAATGGTTCAAACCTAAGCCTTTATGGATTTTGTGCTTCACTAAGCTGCTGATTAACGGGATCTTCAGCAATAGATTCAGTTTACTAACACCAATTTTGTCTATGATGTTTTTCTGGAACAGGCTCCACAAACGCGGCACTGAGAAAAATACCGTCGGTTTTGCCCTTTGCACGTCGGCGACGAAGGAGTCGAGACTCTCGACGAAGGCGACCACGCTGCCGGAATAGAAGGATGAACCTTCAATCGCGACGCGCTCTGTGATGTGCGCTAAAGGTAAATAGGATAACAATCTGTCATTGCCGTCGGTGCGCAAATCACGCACTACCGCTTGGCAGGTCCAGCCATAGCTGGCGAAGGTTTGAATCGCGCCCTTAGGTTGACCCGTCGAGCCAGAGGTATAGATAAGTGTCATCACTTGATCAGGCAGCGGCAGCGGCGCATCAACTAGTGGATAACCTAGTTTAAGTAATTGTTCCCATTGATATTGGGCTGGCATTGTATCGTAGGGCATAGCAAGGCGTAGCAGCTCGCCGCCGACACCGGCTTCTTGGTCGGCCCAATGGTCGAGCTTGCCGAGGAAAATGGCTTTTGCACCGCTGTGTTGCAGCACATAGCGAATGGTATCTGTGTTGGCCGTTGGGTAAATCGGCACGCTAACATAGCCGCCGTGCATTAACGCGAGGTCGGTGATAAACCATTCGGCGCAGTTTTTAGAGAGTACGGCAATCTTATCACCGCGCTCTAGGCCTAGATGCTGTAAGGCACCGGCCAGTTGTTGCACTTTTTCTTGAACTTCGGCCCAAGTAAAATCAAGGAATTGACCCTTGATAGGTTGGCGTAAATAGACTTGATCCCCCTGAGTCTTAGCCCAGTGCGCCAGCATTTCAATTGGCGTCTTAATCGCTGTATCCATTGGCAATTCCCTGTTCTTTATTGTTATTTTGGCTGCACCCAGTATGGCGAGTTTTGTGAGCCCGCGCAAATAGTTTACAGGATTGTAAAATATGAGAATGGAGCCCAAAGCCTACAAGCTGAGTATGAAAATAAGATGAAGAGAATAGTAAGCGGAAACGAGGATTGTGGCGGCAACAAAAAAGGCGCCGCAGCACCTTTTTGTTGGTTGAAGTGGAATGCCAGAGCTTACAGCTCCATCACGCCATCCATTTCAACTTGAGAATCCTTCGGCAATTGCTTCACGCCGATAGCTGCACGGGCAGGGTATGGCTGGCTGAAGTAACGGCTCATGATTTCATTCACTTTTACAAAGTGGCTTAAATCAATCAGGAAGATGTTGAGCTTAACGATATCGTTGATTGAACCACCCGCAGCAGTACAAACCGCCGTTAGGTTTTCAAATACTTGCACCACTTGCGCTTCAAAATCATCGCTGACAATTTGCATTGTGCTTGGCACAAGCGGAATTTGGCCGGATAAATACACTGTGCTGCCGACTTTGACGGCCTGTGAATAAGTGCCGATGGCCGCAGGGGCGTTTTCGGTCGCTATGATGATTTTTTCTGCCATGACGCTCTCTCTAATGTTGAGTTAATTAACGATTACGGGACGTACGCAGCACTTCGGGCAGTACCCTAATTCGGCGCATCACGTTGGCTAAATGGATCCTGTCTTTCACCGAAATCCGCAGGTTGATCAAATACACGCGGCCATCTCGTTCCTCTGTACTGAGGTTGTGAATGTTCGAGCCTTCGGCGGCAATGATCGAGGTGATCTTCGCCAGTGCGCCTTGGTGGTTAACGATTTCGACCCGCAGGTTGGCTTGGTAATCAACGCCTTCGACATTATCCCATTGCACAGGAATATACTTGTCAGGCTCGCCTTGATAACCACGAATGTTGGCGCAGTTTTCCATGTGTACCACTAAGCCCTTACCTTGGCTCACGTGGGCAATTACGGCATCACCAGGGATTGGGCGACAACAGTTGGCGAAGGTAACGAGCATACCTTCGGCGCCACGAATTGGCATCATGTGGCCGTCGCGGCTTTCTTGATTCTCAAGATTATCGCCAATCAAACGCTGTGCGATAACAATGCTCATGGCATTGCCAAGGCCGATGTCGGCGAGCAGTGAATCGAGCGTGGTATGTTTAGTATCGCGAATGACTTTTTCAATCTGCTCAGGCGGAATACTGTCGAGCTTAGTCTTGCCGAGCGCATGGTTGAGCAGACGGCGACCGAGTGCAATCGCGTCATCACCCTTAAGGCTTTTCAGCACTTGGCGGATTTTGGCGCGGGCCTTACCTGTTACTACAAAGTTCAGCCAAGCGGCATTCGGACGGGCGCCTTTGGCGGTAATGATTTCAACAGTTTGGCCTGAAATTAACGGCTGGCTGAGCGGATACGCTTGACGGTTAACGCGGGCACCGACGCAGGTATTACCCACATCTGTATGCACTTCGTAGGCAAAGTCTACCGCGGTGGCATTCACGGGTAATTCCAGAATGCGACCTTCAGGGGTGAACACATAAATCTCTTCTGGGAAGAGTTCAGTCTTCACGTTTTCAACGAATTCGAATGAGGTGCTGGCGCTTTGTTGTAATTCCAACAAGCTTTGCATCCACTTACGGGCACGCACTTGAGTCGTCGTGCCTTGGCCTGTTTGCGCACCGCCTTTGTAGGCCCAGTGTGCGGCAACCCCTTTGTCGGCCATCTGGTCCATATCTTCGGTACGAATTTGGATCTCAACGGGCACGCCGTGTGGACCAAACAAAGAGGTATGGAGTGATTGATAACCGTTGGCTTTAGGGATAGCGATATAATCTTTGAAACGACCGGGGCGAGGTTTATACAGTCCGTGCATGGCGCCGAGTACGCGATAACAAGTGTCGATGGAATCGACTATCACCCTAAAGGCGTAGATATCCATCACTTCTTGGAATTGCAGCTCTTTACTCTGCATCTTGTTATAGATGGAGTAGAGATTTTTCTCGCGGCCTTTAACTTTTCCTGGAATACCCGCATCGTTTAAGCGCGTATAAACAGCGGCTTCAATGCCTTGGATCAATTCTTTGCGATTGCCACGGGCAGCTTTAACGACTTCTTTGAGCACCCGATATCGCATGGGGTAATACGCTTGGAAACCTAAGTCTTCTAACTCTGTCTTGATGTTATGGATACCGAGACGGTTAGCGATGGGCGCGTAGATTTCTAAGGTTTCGCGGGCGATACGGCGACGTTTGTCGGGACGCAGGGCACCTAAGGTACGCATATTGTGGGTTCTATCGGCAAGCTTGATGAGGATAACGCGGATATCCTGCGTCATCGCCATCATCATTTTACGGAAGTTTTCAGCCTGAGCTTCTTTCTTGTCGCGAAATTTAAGCTTATCGAGTTTTGACACGCCTTCGACGAGCTCGGCCACCGCGACACCGAATAGTTCGGCTAAATCGTCTTTGGTGACATGAGTATCTTCGATAGTGTCGTGGAGCAGTGCTGCCATCAGCGTCTCATGATCAAGACGCATGTCAGCAAGGATGCGGGCAACCGCAACCGGATGAGTAATATAAGGTTCGCCACTCGTGCGCATTTGCCCTTCGTGGGCATCACGCGCAATCTGGTACGCCTGCTTGAGCAATTCTACCTGTTCGGGTTCTAAGTAACCGGAAGCAGACTCCTTTAGACCTTCAAACAGATACAAGTGGCAGCTCTCCTTTTACCTAAACAGGTGTTTACTCAACAACTCTTATAATGAACGGCCTTCAGCAATGGCTGAAACTGCTGCAATTTCAGCTGCTTCACGTTCACGTACCGTTTGACGCTCATCGGCATCTAAGGTGTGAGCGTTAACTAAACCTAGTTCGATTTCACGCAGGGCGATAACCGTTGGTTTGTCGTTCATCTCTTCAACCATAGGGTCTTTACCCTGCACGGCGATTTGGCGAGCACGACGCGCCGCAACCAAGATCATATCAAAACGGTTGCCGATTTGTTCTACGGCGTCTTCTACAGTTACGCGAGCCATGTGTTGAAACTCCAGTTTATCTAGGGAAAAAATGACGCAAAATTGTACACTATGACAGTTGGCCTGCCAACAGATCGTTAAGCATATCATTTTGCGCGTGGATCTGACTAGCACAGGTTAAGCGCTGACTGCGAATGATGGCACGCAAATCAGCTAACGCAGTGTCAAAATCATCGTTGACGATAATAAAATCATATTCTTTATAGTGGGACATTTCCGATACGGCTTGTGCCATACGGCTGGCGATCACATCGCTACTGTCTTGTCCACGTCCAGTGAGGCGGCGTTCTAGCTCGGCTTTCGAGGGTGGCAGAATAAACACACCAACGGCATCGGGCATCACAGCTTTCACTTGCTCGGCACCTTGCCAGTCGATATCGAGGAAAACATCGATACCTTGGGTGAGCGTATGCTCAATCACATGGCGCGAGGTACCATAGTAATTGCCGAACACTTCTGCCCATTCAAAAAAGGCATTTTCAGCAATTAACGCTTTGAATTGTTCAACATTAACGAAGTGATAGTGCTGACCATCGACTTCACCTGGGCGTGGCGCGCGGGTGGTATGTGATACCGAAACCTGCATGTCAGCGGGCTTGTCTTTAAGCAAGGCCGAGATCAGCGAGGATTTACCTGCGCCACTTGGCGCCGACACAATAAATAAATTTCCGCGTGCGGTCATGAGCTAAATATCCAATTGGTTAACGCAAGAAGGGCCCAGAAAGCCGAGCATTATACCGATTTTGACCATAGAAATACTAGGGCTTGTAGGCCAGCAATTTAAGCCTATTTTAGATTTACTTCGATATTATGCGCATTTTTATCCGACTAGGGTCGTAGGCACTGACAATTGCGGGTAAATTGGTTACGCTCGTGCGAATAAGGCAATGAGTGTCTTTTTGTATCTCGTTTTTACAACAATAAAGGAAGGGTCGTGCTGTTAAAATCTCTTTTCTGCCTTCACGGGCGTGATTCTCGTCCCCGCTTTGTCGCAATCAGTGTTGGCGTTTACGTCTGTATTGCACTTGCCGCCGCTGCTTTTGGGGCTAATTTCCTGATGTATTTACTGGCATTGTTGGGCTTACCTTTATTAGGGCTCGCCAGTTTGCGTCGTTTGGCTGATGCCGATAAATCAAAAGGCTTGATTGGCGTATTCCTATTACCCTTATTTATTTTCATCGGGATGTTAACGGCCGATGTGCATATTGCCTTGATCGGCTTGAGTTTAGTGTTAGCCGCTGGACTGACGTTTTGGGGCTGGCGTTTACCGGCGCCAACCATAGTCGATTATCGCTACGGTTATTTCGGCCCTGAGCTGGATGCGCCAACATCGCAGGCTATGCCTAGGCGCCGAGTGGAGCCGACGATCGTTCCAAAGGCGGCTAAAGAGATAGAAACTCAAGATGTTGCCGCAAGACAGGCAGGCAAATCGACCGCCCATATTCAAGCGCAGCCTCAAGTTGAGCGACATGAGCCGCATGTTGAGCAGTCGCATGCGCAGGCCATTAGTGCCGCAACGGCCTCTGAGCCTGTGGTGGATTTATCTGCCCATGTTGAACCCATTGCTGCTGAGTCTAATGTCGCTGAACCTATTGTCGCCTCGACTATGAGCGCGGCGGATGCCGAACTTGAAGCTCAGCGCCAAGATGAACTGCGTTTTGATGCCCTTACTCGGATGACGCAAAATCCTGCCGATTTTGTGGTGCCCGACAGTCATGCGGATTTTCGCCCAGCTAATGCTAGCCGTATTGAACAGACCAATATTGATTTAGTCGACGTTGATGTCGCCAATGTAGATTTAAAACATGTCGACTTTAACGCGGCCCAATTAGATCCTGCCGAACGCAGTACAGAACCGGGTTGGCGTTTTGCCGCCGAAGAAGATGACGAACTAGATAGCTTTAACGATCGAGATCATGCCGAAGAAGTGCGTCAACGCCGCGCCGAAGCGAAAGATTCTGGCTCGATGACCGAGCTATTTCGCGGTTTGTTCGAATTTTTAGCGCCGCTGAAGCGGCTCTTCGTACTACCTAAGATTAAGCTGCCTAAACTGGAACGCCGTTATTGGCGTCCTGCGGGGATAGGTTGTGGTGTTGTGGTCGTGCTCGCCTTAGTGTGGGGCCTTTGGCCAAATGGCGATGCTGAGACAGGCGACGGCGCAGAAGTGGTAACGGTTAACGCGATTGCACCCTATGCGGGTGAGCGGGTGACGCTCGCGCTACCGGACGGCTTTTCTGTGGCGCTGGAGGATGACATTTTGATCATGCGTTGGCTCGGTGAGAAAGGTAAAGCGCAAAACCTGTGGTCCTTAGCGACGGCAAAGGGCGATAAAACCTGTAGCCTGTTGTCCTTTAACAATGGCACTGACTATCGCCCTGTGACTGTGGATTTGAAAGCCGACTCAGCAACCGAGGCGCGATTCACCCCGCTCGACACCCAAGCCATCATAGTGGACCTTGCGCGCCGTGGCAGTATCAGCCTATGTGGTTATAAGTTCAGCCTTAAGGGCAGCCAAGCGATATTGGAACAGAATCGCACTTTTGGTGATTACATCGCGCGTTGATTTAGACTGCAAGTTAGGTCGCAGCTTAGGTCAGCAACATAAGTTGATAAAATTTCTGCTTAAATGCTAGTCACAATTAGAGGGGTAGATTACACTTTTGCTCCTCTTTTTCTCAAACCGCGTTTTAAATGCGCTATGCCTTGGTATTGGACGCTGCGGTTTGGGGAAACATCTTTAAATTTGAACTGAATATATCAATCCAGCATGAATACAGAATTGACCTTAGTCATTATGGCTGCAGGGCTAGGTAGTCGTTTCGGCGGCGATAAGCAATTGGCAGCGCTCGGTCCCGCTGGCGAACCCATGTTGGTGTTATCTATCATGTCGGCCATTCGCAGTGGCTTTCAGCGTGCTGTGCTGGTGATCCGCCCAGAGTTAGAAACTGAGTTAACTGAGATACTGACACGGTTTTTACCCACCGATTTTGTTTATCATTTTTGCTATCAAGCCTTAACGGATTTACCCGAAGCGGCGCAGCTGGCTGATCTCAGTCACAGGCTAAAACCTTGGGGCACGGCCCATGCTCTTTGGAGTGCGCGCCATCTCGTTAAAGGGCCAATGGCCGTTATCAATGCCGATGATTTTTATGGTGATAGCGCTTTTGACTCGTTAGCCAAAGGCTTAAGCATGAGACCTACAGAGTGGATGATGGTGGCTTATCCCATAGAACTCACATTGTCGGAGCACGGCGGCGTTAACCGCGGTCTGTGTCAGGTTGAAAATGGTCAGCTTAAATCGGTTGCCGAATGGCTCAATATCGCCGATCAAGCTGGGCAATTGGTGGGTGATGGCCCACAGGGACATGCGAGTTTGCCGCCCGAGTCCTTGGTCTCTATGACTTGCTGGGGCTTCTCCCCAAGCATATTTGATGTTATTAAACGTGAATTAACCGAATTTATCGGGCAACAGGGTCAACAACCTAAGTCTGAATGTTACTTGCCCGCGATAGTACAAGCGGGCATTGAGCAAGGTTTGCCTGTCTATGTCGATGTTGCCTGTGAGCCTTGGCTCGGCGTGACTTATCCGCAGGACACTGTCTGGGTAAAACAAAAATTAACGGAGTTATTGAGTGATTAAACTCATCAGGCAGTCAGTGTTGCCTCATTTTGGTATTGAAGCTGCCGAGGCAAAAATTTCTGCACTCGGTAATGGCCACATCAATGACACCCTTTTGGTGCGCTGGCCTGCGGGCGAATTAGTATTGCAGCGAATTAATACTGAGGTATTTAAAACGCCCAACGCTTTGGTCAGCAATGCCGATAAAATTAGCCATCATTTATGCGCTAAATCGTTGCAGCAACAATACGGCCTCAAAGTCGTTAGCCCTTGTTTAACCCAAGAGGGTGAATTGGCTATCGATTTAGGTGAACAAGGATTTTGGCGCGCGATCAGTTATTTGCCCCACAGTCTCAGCATTGAAGTGGTTAAATCAGAGCAAGAAGCAGAAATGGCGGCTAAGGCCTTTGGTCATTTTGCTTCAGCCTTGAGTGACTTTGATGCGACTCAGCTCGAAGATGTGATCCCTCAATTTCACCATTTACCGGGACGCATGGCTTTGTTGCAACAGGCCGCCGAACTCGATAGCCAACACCGCCTAGATCTTTGCCGTCATTGGGTCGATTACGCGTTATCTCAGCAGGCTTTGCTGGATGAACTCGCGGAAATATCGCCAAAGTTGCCGCTGCGAATTTGTCATAACGACACTAAAATCAATAACATGCTTTTCGATAAACGCGACATGTCCAGTATGGCGATTATCGATTTAGATACCTGCATGAAAGGTCATCTGATGTATGACTTTGGCGATATGGTCCGCACCTTCTGCTCGCCAGAGGAAGAAGACTCAACGGCCTTGGATAAAGTCCAAGTGCGCCAAGATATCTTCGCTGCGATTTGCCGTGGCTACTTGAGCGAGTTGGGTGATGTCTTAACAGAAGACGAAAAACGCAGTCTGTGGCTCGGTGCGCGGGTGATTTGTTTGATGATAGGCGTGCGTTTTTTAACGGATTATCTTAACGGTGATGTGTATTTCCACATCCACCGCGAAGGCCACAATCTGGACCGCGCCGCCAATCAGTTTACCTTGTACCAAAGCTTGCTCGACCAAGAGACGGTACTTAAAGCCCATTTCTAAGTCAGGATATGGATCTTGGTGATTGCGCCAGTTTATTGAGCCAATACACAGATAAACAAAACGCCCAAGGCTTTGCTTTGGGCGTTTTGCTTTAATACGATTGGTATAAGCCCTAGGCAGATGGCATTTCATCCGACATAATCGAGCAATATCCCTTAATATTATATGGATTTGTGCTTGGTATGGATTCACCTGTGGCGCAGCCGTTAGTCACTTGTTCACGGCGCAGCGAACGTAACTCTTGGTTAAGATGTACCCTGCGTCGCTCGCAGCAGGAGGCGGTTGCCTCGTCTATGATGACGGCGACCAGCGATAACTTCTTCAATGCCTACGCTATTTTTCTCGGTGCCAGCCTAGCGCAGATGGGCTTTGTCACGGGGTTACCTCAGCTTTTTGGCGCTATCTCCCAGCTTTTATCTGTCTGGCTCGCCAGCCATTTCTCCCGCCGAACTTTTATCGTCTTTTGCGCCGCCTTTCAGGCCTGTGTTGTGCTGGCGATGGGCGCGTTAGCCGCTTTCGGCCCTGAACATGCGGTGTGGATCTTTATCGCTTTAGCCGTTGGTTACCATGGTTTTATCAATCTAATTCAACCCCATTGGCGGGCGTGGATGGGCTCTATTGTTCCCGAACGGCGCCGTGGCACTTTTTTCGCCGCGCGTACTCGGCTCACTATGGGCGCATCTTTGAGTGTGTTCTTTATTGGCGGCGGCATACTCACCTTAACCGACTCGATGCAGATGGCGTGGCTGGGCTTTAGTCTGTTGTTTTCTATCGCGGCGATGGGGCGGTTTGTCTCGGCTTGGTTACTACTGCAGATGCACGATCCCGATCCGCGCGAGCCCAAACAGCGCGGTGTATTTTTGCAGACCATAGGTCATTTTCGCGAGGCGTGGAAGGATAAAACCTTTCGTCAGTACAGTTTGTTTGTCGCCAGTATGCAGGGCATGGTGGCGATCTCGGCACCATTTTTTGCCGTTTATATGTTGGAAGGCTTGAAGTTTACTTATCTCGAATTTGTGTTCGCCAGCGTGGCTTCGATAGCGACTCAATTTGTCACCCTGCGATTTTGGGGCCGCTTTAGTGACCAATTCGGCAATCGATTAGTGATGATCATCACCAGTTGTATGATCCCAAGCTTGCCGCTGATGTGGCTATTCTCGGATAACTATCTGTATATCTTAGCTATCCAAGCTTTCTCTGGCTTGGCGTGGAGCGGCTTCACCTTAAGCACGGCAAATTACCTTTATGATATCCGCCCCTTTCGCAGTGACTTTGCGACCTACGCCGCTTTGCAAGCAGCCTTGAGTGCGGCCTGTGTATTTGTTGGCGCGATATTGGGCGGCACTATTGCCTCCCATGCGGCGGATTTTTTAGTTTGGTCGGGTGGGAATAGCGTGTTATCGAGCCCTATCTTCGTGGTGTTTTTAGTCTCGACCGTGCTGCGAGCCTTAGTGACACTTTGGTTTATTCCGCGCTCGGTCGAACCTAAAGTGCGCCCAAGGCCGCAGTTACTGCAACTTATTTTCCGTATCCGCGGCTTTAATGCCATTTCGGGCGTGAGCCTCGATTGGCTCACTGTGGTAAAACGCCGCAAGCAATAGGGCGTACAGCTAAAGCGTATAGTCGAAAAACTTACGGCTTTGCGGGCCAGCGCTATTACTGTTCACCTTATTGGGATGTTTATATTCATGCCAAGCCGCGACGTGCGTACCAGCGTTTAATTTAGGGAAATCCAGTCCATGCTCGCTGGTGTTGACTGGCAGTGGTTGAACAGCTGCCTTTACCTGACTCGTTTCTTCCTGTGATATCTGGCTTGGTGCACGTTTTATTTGAGGAACCGAGAATGCCCTATCTGTCACTTGGCCTAAGGTTGGGCAATCCGTGGTTAACCCCAAAAATTGCAACAAGCGACTCAAGCTCCCCGCATGGCTTATGTCGAGCGAGATAAAATCTTCTCGGCCATGAAAGTAAGCGAGCACTTCGTTTTGATGCCTTTGATAACAAGCAATAAGATGTGCCTCATCCGCGGGATCAGTCACTTTATCGATTGCAAACGTGTGCCGAAAGCTGCGTTTCATAATCGGGTGGAATCGCCCCGATTTTGCTTCTAAATGCGGCAGCATTTTACCTAGCAGCATTTGCATTGAAGGCACCCACTTCGCCATATCACGCTCGAGGTAGACAAATTTGGCCTGCGGGAATAGACCATCAAGCTGCCGATAATCACTAAAACAGGGTACATCAGAAATCGCATCGGCCAGCATAAACGCCTGTTTAGTAAAGGCCATGTGCGCCACTTTAAGCCCTTGCTCCAACAACGCCACACTCACACTTGTAGTGCCCGTACGCGGCAAACCTATGATAAAAACCTTCTGTTTTTCTACACTTGTCTGTTCACCACCGAGCTTATTCGACTTTGCAGGATTCATCTCAGCTGGCGTGGCAATCGGTGAATGACCAGTGTGCTGCGTATCGGCTGCATGATCTGCATTGCCAATATGTTGTGCATTAGCAGAACATTGTGCGTGAGCAGAAGCTGGTGAATTGTTGGCATTATCAGGCATAGATTGGGCTCAGAATGTGTGTGCAAGTGGTGCGGTGTAAGCAATGAGTTTTCACATCGGCGTTTCGCATTGGCGTGTCAAATCAGCGGCAACAGTATATCTCAGCACGAAGGCTTTGTCGGTAGTATACCCAAACAACCTGAAGATGCAGGATTCAGCGGGAGTTTAACGCACTTTAGGCAAGGCGGTTATTTGCAGACCTAGCGGGCTAAGTTAAAAATAACCAACACAGCATAAAGTGCGTTAAAACCCGCCGAGACGGAGCGCCTAGGGCACTCCACTTCCGTGTTGCATCAATTCAAAAGGTGGCCGACATTCTGTCATTGATGCGCCTTGAATTGAATCACCCTAGACGCTCTGAAACTCGTATATTCAGGTAGCTTGGGTATATACATAAAAGTCACGAACAACGGCAATGCGCCACAGTATTGTATGGCCGCTGTACGATAAAAGTGGAAGCCCATAAGGCTTAGGATCTGAGTTCCCGGATTACCAACAAGGCTCATTTCCCTGCATTGCATAGCCATGTTGGTATTGATGAGGCGATTATTAGCACTATTTGACTCATAATTTGAGGCGAATATGTTTGTTAATCGCCTCATTATGTGAGTAGAATAGGCTTGTTATTTGACTCGTGGGGTAAGATATGTGGATTTGGCAGCAAGCCGATTGGCCTAAGTTTCATTGGAATACCAGCAGCATTGATGCCTTGCTGCGTCAGGTCTATTTCAATCAGGGCCAGCTGCTTGGGAAGCAAATGCTAAGTCACGACGACAGCCTGTTAACGTCAGATGCAGCACTCGACACCTTACTCGCTAACATTATCCATTCCAGTGCCATCGAAGGTGAAAAGCTCAATGCTGCTTCAGTGCGCTCATCCTTAGCTAAAAAACTCGGCGTGACTGAAGATAAACCGTATCCGACAACAGCGCAAACCGATGGTTTAGCTGACATTATGCTCGATGCCTTAAAAAATTTAGAGACTGAATTAACCCTCGAACGGATATTGGGCTGGCATCAGCAGTTATTTCCGCTGGGTTACACATTACTTAATCCTGTTATTGGTGGAACGCTGCGTGGCGATACACCTATGCAGGTTGTCTCTGGCCGCATTGATAAACCAACAGTGCATTTTGAGGCACCCTCTAGATCGGCATTGGATGCTGAACTCTCGCAGTTCATCGAATGGTTTAATGCTTCACGGCAAGCGCAGGTTTTAGATCCGCTTATCCGTGCGGCGATAACACATCTTTGGTTTGTTACTCTGCATCCACTTGATGATGGTAATGGGCGTATCACGCGTTTATTGACTGATTTAGCTTTGGCGCAAGCGGAGAAGCGCTCGATTCGTTTTTACGCTATGTCGGTCAGTATTCTTGCCCGTCGCCAAGTCTACTATGACATTTTAGAGTCCACTCAAAGGGGCGATGTAGATATTACTCCTTGGTTAGTCTGGTTTTTTGAAACCCTCAATGACTGCTTACTCAATGCGATGGCAGATGTGAGCAGAACGCTGTCGAAAACTCAGTATTGGCAAAGTGTCGACCCATCTTTATTGAGTCAGGAGCAAGCCAAAGTGCTCAATCGGATGTTAGATGGCGATTTTGAACTAGGGATTAATAGTAGCCAGTATCAAAAGGTCGCTAAGGTGAGCCGTGCCACCGCCACCCGTCACCTTGCGCAAATGGTCGAGCAAGGCTTTTTAGTGAAAGCCGACGCCGGCGGCCGAAGTACGAGGTACTTATTGCCGAGTGGGAAGTAGGTTGTTTCAATGAGCTTAATTCGCTAAATAAATGGCTAAGCAACTTCAAGTTGTTGAAGCTAGCTGTTTGAGTTGCTTGGCGACGGATCATTTAGCTTAATAAGTGTTTCTTAACGACATGCTCAGTGTAATACAGCGGAAAAACGAGATGTTTTTGCTCAAGGGCCGACGAGCCTTGAGTTCCTGTCAACTTGATCGTTTTATGTGGATTGCATTTCTCTATATATGACTGTAGCGATTTAGCTCTTGTGCGTTTGCCACTTTTTACTTCGACAGGGATGATATCCCCTTCATCCGTTGCCAAAATAAATTCGATTTCGGCGCGGGCGTCATTCCATGAATAACTTGGGTCAATGCCAATGGCGGTGAGTTCTTGCTGCACAAAGTTTTCTGCCACATACCCTTTGTATTCATAGTTTTGTTGCTTGATCTCTTTATAACTACTACCCAGCATATGATTGAGCAGGCCTACATCAAACAGAAACAGCTTGACCATATTTTCTTTTTTATAGGCCGCCAGAGGCGATTTCGGCAACCCTTCAATAGGATAGTTTGGCAAGGCTAAGCGGCAGCAGTTAAGCCAATGGATTGCGGTTTCAAAATCGCTATAACGAGATTTACGCTCATGCACATGTTTAAATTTAAAGCGTTTAACGGACTCATCGCTCACAAGTGATAGCTGCGCTGGAATGCTATTGAACACCGATTCAATTAGTGTGGCATCGACCTTGCCCGCGTATTTACCAAAATCGCGGCGATAACCTTCAACTAAATCGGCATGAATTTTAGAGACTTTTTCAACACGCTCTAAAATGCTTGATTCTTTAAACTGATACCAAGCAGAAACCGCTTCCGGCATACCTCCTGTAAAAAAGTAGTCCGTCAGTTTCTCCATCAATTTAGTGTGTACTGCCGCCGTGCTTGCCTGGGCTTCAAAGGCTTTGATTAGCGTTTGTTCGTTTGATGCGTGAATAAATTCTTGGAAGGTCAGTGGTCGTAAATTGTATTGCTCTACCTTGCCAACGGGAAAGGTGTTGAGCAAACCAATGTTCGAGCCGCTGGCCGCGACAAAATAGGAAGGTGCTTTTTCAGCAAAATACTTTAGTGAGGTAACGGCACGTTCACATTCGCCAATTTCATCTAAGATCAGCAGATCGGTTTCTGGGTTGAACGTTTGGTTGGTCAACAGCTCAATGTTCATTAACAGCTCGTCAGGAGACAATGAGCCATCGAACGCTTGTTTGTAAGCTGGGTTTTCAAGGAAGTCGATACGAAGGACGTTGGTAAACGTATTACCAAACAACTCTTGCAGCAGATACGTTTTACCCGTTTGCCTCGCGCCATCGATCAATAATGGCTTACGCATAGGTTGGTTTTTCCACGCAATTAAGGCGTTGAGTAAGATGCGCTGCATTGTCTTTTCCTGCCTATTAAGATTGTTAATCGGCCTACACTATAACCTATTTTACACATTTACGCGCATAAAAGTGGGTTTTTTATCATTTTTATGCGCATTAAAGTGCGCATAGAATTCGCTTGATGATAATAATGGGCGCATCACGCGTTTATTGACTGATTTAGCTTTGGCGCAAGCGGAGAAACGCTCGATTCGTTTTTACGCTATGTCGGTCAGTATTCTTGCCCGTCGCCAAACCTACTATGATATTTTAGAGTCCACTCAAAGGGGCGATGTCGATATTACTCCTTGGTTAGTCTGTTTTTTGAAACCCTCAATGATTGCTTACTCAATGCGATGGCAGATGTGAGTAGAACGCTGTCGAAAACGCAGTATTGGCAAAGTGTCGATCAATCCTTATTGAGTCAGGAGCAAGCCAAAGTGCTCAATCGGATGTTAGATGGCGATTTTGAACTAGGGATTAATAGTAGCCAGTATCAAAAAGTCGCTAAGGTGAGCCGCGCCACCGCCACCCGTCATCTTGCGCAAATGGTCGAACAGCGCTTTTTAGTAAAAGCCGACGCCGGCGGCCGAAGTACGAGGTGCTTATTGCCGAATGGGCAGTAGTGAGTGCTTAGATTTTCGGCTCAACAGTGGCCACAAAATGGTATCGCCCGCAGGCACGCCGTAAACTCTTCCATGAGGGCTCCACCGCGCCATCCATGGCGCAGAAGGCCTGCTTAGCGATACCATTTTCCGCTTTGCTGCCCTTGTATCGCGTTACCTTCAGTGTGGTACTTGTGTGAGGTTATAAATTAGCAGTTGAATAAGCGCATACTCACAATTGGTATCCACATTTCTTCTAATTAAATATCAGTATGTTATATTGCACCAAGCTGCTTAGATAAGGATTGGTGACGAATAATGGAAATTCAGATTGGTGATGTACTGAGATATAAAAAGCCAGCATGTGGAGAAAACATGTATGAAGATGGCTACCTTAATTTCCATTTTCTAACCAAATCAATCGAAGCCAACAATCTGCAGCTTGAAAAGGGAATAAACCCTAGTGCCAAGATTAAAACCAGCTTGGGCCAACTCGTCCGCCCGGCAATACTCATTTCCAGTAGTCCAAATAAGAAAGGTTCAATAGAAACACCCCGGGAAGATTTTTATGACGTTGATAACGGTCATATCCGCTACTTTGGTGACAATAAAGAACCTGGTAAAGATCCTGCTACTGCACCAGGTAACAAAGCGCTACTCGAAGCTTTTCGATTAGCGCATTCACATTGCCTACTAGAGCGCTCTCTTACTCCACCTATCTTATTTTTTAGACGCGTAGTTATGAATGGTGTTGCTAAGGGTTATCCCCAGTTTCAAGGATTGGGTGTGATTAATAGCATAGAGCTAGTAACGCAATGGGATAACAAACTCGGGCGTACGTTTACCAACTATGCCTATGACTTTACCGTTTTTTGTATAGCAGCAGAGCATGAAGAGTTCGAATGGGATTGGATAAATAGCCGCCGTAAAAAAGCTTTTTCTCTAGAGATGACCAATCAAGCTGCTCCTAAAAGTTGGCAACAATGGCTGAGCGAAGGTAGCAATGCTTTAAATAAACTACGACGCCGAGTATCTAAGTTAAAGCTAGAGAAAGCGATAAATCAAAAGCCTATTCCGGGTTCTGAGTCAGACAAAATTTTAAATCAAATTTATGATTACTACGCTAACAAGAAGCATAGATTTGAGGCGCTCGCTGAGGTGATTGCAGAGCGTGTTTTAGACAGAGAGCTAGGCATTTATCAAAAAGGCTGGGTGACTCAAGGCTCGGGTGACGGTGGTGCTGATTTCATCGGTAAGGTGACTTTGGGTAGTGGATTCTCCAAAGTGGAGTTGATTGTGTTAGGACAAGCTAAATGTGAGTCACTCAATACGCCAACGGGTGGTAATCACATTGCTCGTACAGTGGCACGTTTGAAGCGTGGTTGGCTCGGAGTGTATGTCACAACCAGTTATTTTTCTGACTCGGTTCAACGAGAAGTCATTGAAGACAAGTATCCGATAGTCTTGATCCATGGACGCAGACTTGCAGAGGAAGTTGCTAAAATAGTCTATGAAAGCGAAGCGTATTCGAATGTCACAGAGTTTTTAATCGCGATGGATGCAGTGTACCCATCGCGATTAAAGCAAAGGCAAGTTGAAGAAATATTAAACAGCTAAAACATAAATGAACAGAGATTTAGATGTCAGACTTTTTGAATGAATTAAAAAAACGCAATGTTAAAAGTTTTAAAAGATATATAAATAAAATTCGATTTCCATATTTTAAAAAGCTTAAACAGCATACTGAAATTACTTTTAACTTCCCATTTACAGTGCTGGTAGGGCCAAATGGCTCAGGTAAGTCATCTACGCTTCAAGCATTATATGGTTGTCCTAATGGTAAAAATGTGAGTGATTTTTGGTTTTCGACTTCTCTAGACCCTATAGTAGAAGGTAGTGGTGAGGTCAATAGGTTTATATATCAATATAAGCCTGATGGATATAATGCTGAGATTGAAGTTATTAAAACACGTAGAAAAAGGAAGGCCAAAGGTAATCAACCAGAAGATCCTGATTATTGGGAAACGGCTAGACCTTCAATTAAAGATGGTATGAATAG
>NZ_VXCT01000069.1:0-26282 GCF_052850535.1 Shewanella sp. 1180_01 | reverse complement strand
CCCATCGAAAGTTGCAACACAAAAATAACACACAGGCAATAAGAAAGTGTGACAGCTAAATGCCATCACACTCATGTTAGAAGCTTTATGGAAGAATGAACTTATGACTCAAGCTGAAACAATCAGCAACTCACGGCCACTAGCGTCTGAGTTTAAGTGCTGCTATTTGCTTATCTTGAAAACGAGACAATAAAACGAGTGCGACAATTGCGCCAATTAATGCCATTAACATATCTGATTGAGTGTCCCACACATAGCCTTGGGTTCCCAAAAAGGCTTCAGCGCCTTCACCTGTTGCCACGGCAACCCACCATTCGATGAGTTCATAAAACGCCGAAAACGCGAGCACAAAACACGTGACTAAAAAAGCACACCAAGCACCGGGTTTGACCGCTTGATTACGCAGCATAATTTCACGCGCTAACATGGCAGGGATAAAGCCTTGAGCAAAATGACCTAACTTGTCGTAATTATTACGTTCTGAGCCCATCCAATGGGCAATAGTGTCGAATAATGGCACTTCGGCGTAGGTGTAATGCGCGCCGACAAACAACACACAGCAATGGGCTAACACTAAAACATACACCAGCGGCGTTAATGGGAAGCGTTTGCGGGTAAAAAATAGCAGTGGCACAGCCACTAATGCGGGAACCGCTTCGAGCCACCAAGTGAAAGGATCTGCGGGATTTATCACCGACCACACGAGCACTAAGAGGTAAATAGCACACCACGCGATTTTGTTATTCAATGTTTCTTCCTCTTATGCGATATTGTTCTTAATTTAGAATATTAACTTTAGCCATCTAGCCCTCCACACTGAGTAAAAAAAGTGCTATTTTGGTGGGTGAAGGTTGTCAGCATATCATAAGAAACATTTCTATTAATTAGAGGGTACCCATATCATGGCGAAACATTCGCTGGACAAGGATAAGATCAAGATCCTGCTGTTGGAAGGCGTCCACCAATCTGCGGTCGATGTACTTGAGCGTGCGGGATACACCAACATCGAATACCATAAAGCCTCATTAGGCGATGAAGCATTAATTGAATCCATCAAAGATGCACATTTCGTGGGACTTCGTTCTCGTACCCAATTAACTGCCGAGGTGCTAAAACGCGCCGAGAAGTTGATCGCGGTCGGTTGCTTCTGTATCGGAACCAACCAAGTTGATCTTGCCACCGCCGAATCCCTTGGTATCCCAGTATTTAACGCACCATTCTCCAACACGCGAAGTGTTGCCGAACTCGTGATTGGCGAAATCATTATGCTGATGCGCGGTATCCCTGAGCGTAACGCCATCGCCCACCGTGGTGGCTGGATGAAAACCGCCGCTGGCAGCTACGAAGTGCGCGGTAAAACCTTAGGCGTAATAGGTTACGGCCATATCGGTACTCAGCTTGGAATTCTGGCTGAAACGCTGGGCATGCGCGTGGTGTTCTTCGATATCGAAGACAAGCTGCCGCTAGGTAACGCCCAGCAGATCCATTCAATGGAACAATTGCTGGCGCAGGCTGACGTAGTGAGTTTACACGTACCTGAAACCCCACAAACCAAAGACATGATAGGCGCAGCTGAATTTGCGGCGATGAAAAAGGGCAGCATCTTTATCAACGCCTCACGCGGCACTGTAGTCGATATCGAGGCCTTAACGGTCGCACTCAAAGAGCGCCACCTTGCGGGCGCGGCGATTGATGTGTTCCCAGTTGAGCCGCAATCTAATGACGATGAATTTATCAGCCCACTTCGAGGTCTTGATAACGTATTGCTGACACCGCATGTGGGTGGTAGTACTGCTGAAGCCCAAGAAAACATTGGTATCGAAGTCGCTGGCAAGCTCGCTAAATACTCAGACAACGGCTCGACCGTATCTGCAGTTAACTTCCCTGAAGTTTCGCTGCCTATGCATAAAGGCACCTCACGCTTACTGCATATTCACCAAAACCGTCCTGGCGTGCTGATCAAGATCAACCAAGCCTTCTCGGAAAAAGGCATCAACATTGCCGCACAATATCTGCAAACCACCGCTGAGATTGGTTATGTGGTCATGGAAGTCGACACTCACCAAGCCGAAGAAGCCTTAGTTGAGTTAAAGGCCATTGAAGGCACACTGCGTACCCGCGTGCTGTTTTAACTGCGTACCCGCGTGCTGTTTAATAGTTAAGCCCAACCGCATTAAGCGTTTTGGCTAAAGAACAAAGACTGAGGCGCACATATCATTCATAGATATGTGCGCCTTATGCTTTTGAGCCAACAGGAATTCCGTTACAATCTAGCCTCTCACATCGCCTTCATTTTCAGGATCTCGCTATGACTATTTCAGTTTCTACGCCCCATTGGGATCTGGACGCTTCTTTGCCTCCACTCATGCTTGCCAACTTATCTCATATGGGCCTTATCAAAGTGGTTGGAGAACAAGGCCGCAGTTTCATCCATGGCCAAGTGACCACTGACATCAGCTCATTAGCCGATAATCAATGGCGCTGGGGCGCACATTGCGATCCAAAAGGTAAAATGCTGGCCAGTTTCAGAACCTTTGCCATCCAAGATGCGCTCTTTATGCTGATGCCAAAGGATACCATCGAAGTCGATTTACCCCAGTTACAAAAATATGCCGTGTTTAGCAAAGCCACCTTAAGCAATGCATCCGCTGAATGGACTCTACTAGGGGTCGCCGGTGAACAAGCAAGCCTGTTCGTGAGCGAACATTTTGGCGACATTCATCAAGAATTCACGCCCATTGAACATGGCGCGATTTTAAAAGACGCTGACCGTTTCATTTTAATGTTAACCCCAGAGGCTGCCGCAGCTTTAGTGGCCAAATCAAAGCTAAGCGTATTTGATGCCAGCGCTTGGCAAGCGTTAGAAATTACCGCGGGTTACCCCAATCTAGCCGCCAGCCATGCCAGCCAATACGTACCGCAGATGTGCAATCTACAAGCGGTTAACGGTATTAGCTTCAACAAGGGCTGTTACATGGGGCAAGAAACCATAGCGCGGATGAAATATCGTGGCGGCAATAAACGCGCCTTGTATATTCTGCATGGTCATACTAACCTGCAAATCAGCCTAGAGTCTGGTCTTGAAATCGCGATGGAAGATGGCTTCCGCCGTGGCGGCCATATTATTGAGTTTGTACAGCGCGCTAAGCAAGTGTTGTTAACTGCGGTGCTTGCTAACGATACCAGCAACGATACTAAACTGCGTTTTGCCGACGATGAGCAATCAAGCTTAACGATTCAAGCCCTGCCCTACTCATTAGACGAAGCATAACCCTTTGATTTAATAACACGGTATAGAGATTTAAACAGAATAAAGGCGCCAATGGCGCCTTTAGCTTATCTTATACTCAAGCATTCGAGCATCAGCTTTCTAAGTAAGTATCTCGAATGGCGATCGCCTCAGGCAGGATTTCTTTAAACATTGCCACCAGCTTAGGATCAAAATGTTTTCCCGCTTGATTGTCGAATAATTCCATTGTCGCTTCGATCGTCCAAGCCTGTTTATAGGGCCTTTGCGAAGTCAAGGCATCGAACACATCGGCAATCGCAGTGATCCGCCCTTCAAGGGGAATATCCTCTCCCACCAAGCCATTAGGGTAACCTGAACCATCCCACTTCTCATGGTGAGTTAAGGCGATGCGACGGGCCATCTGCAATAACGGATCACTGTGTTCACCGATAATTTCGGCGCCGATAGCGGCATGTTGCTGCATGATGCGCCACTCCTCGGCATCAAGCTTACCCGGCTTTTTCAGCACAGCATCGGGGGTGCCGATTTTACCGATATCGTGCATCGGCGCCGCGTTAAAAATTAAGTCGCAGAAAGTGCTAGGTAAACCAAGCTTTATCGCCAATATTCGGGCGTAGTGGCTCATGCGTACCACATGTAAACCTGTCTCGTTGTCCTTATATTCGGCGGCGCGGCCGAGGCGGCGGATGATTTCAAAGCGGGTTTCTTCTAACTCGTGGGTACGGATTTTAACTTGTTGTTCGAGTAGGCGTTTTTGATCATAGAGCGCAAGATGGGTTTTCACTCGCGCCTTAACCACAGGCGCACTCACGGGCTTAGTGATGTAATCCACTGCGCCCAAAGCAAAACCTTGGGCTTCATCGGAGGATTCAGATAAAGCAGTCACAAAAATGATTGGAATATGACTGGTCAGCGGATCTTGCTTTAGCAGCTTGCATACCTCATAGCCATTCATTCCCGGCATCATCACATCAAGCAGAATTAAGTCGGGCCGCGACTTTGCCACTAAGGCTAATGCCCTTGGCCCGTCGATCGCCACTTTGACTTTATAGTCATCACCCAAAATACCGATCAAAATATCGATATTCTCCGGTGTGTCATCGACGACTAATATTGTTGCCTTTTCCATTAACAACTCCACTTCATGTCATGCGTTTGAATTCAGTGTGCTACTTTTTTAACCTAACTGAGCAATGACATCATCAATCAAGTCGATCGCCTCATCAAACTGGTACTGATTAATCATAGACAAGGCAGGGCTTAACGCTTGCCACATGGCACTGCTCACCTGCGGCTTTAAGGCATCAATTTTTGCCACTGCGCTGGCATCGGCATCATCTAAGTTCTGCCGCAAGGCCTGTAATGCCGCCCTTAAATCTTCAGCAGATAATAAATCAGCGGCTTGGGGTTCGGCTTGATTCACCGCTGCGGGTTTGGCGTATTCAATCGCATCGCAAATAGAAGCCACTAGCGGTTGAATTTGAACTAACTCATCTTCACAAGGCGCATTTTCAGTTAAATGCAACTCAAGTAAACGCGCTAACTCCACCAATTTAGCCGAGCTTAAATTGCCCGCTAAGCCTTTAAGGGTATGGGCAATACGCACCGAATCTTCGATTTGATTCGCCGCGATGGCTTTGCGAACCTGTTCCACCACATTACGCTGACTGCTCACAAAACGATCAAATATGCGTTGATAAAGCCGCGTCGAGTGTTGCACCAGTTGCAAACCTCTATCGATATCCAGCTCAGGGTGCTCAGGCCACTTAAGCAATACGGTTTGTTCTGCACTATGGCCTGCCTCACCCTTGGTGTTACTCAATATCGATTGAGTAAAGGTATCTACTGCAACCGTGTCAGATGCGGGTGCGAGGTATTTCAACAGGGTTTGATAAAGAACATTCACTTCTATCGGTTTGGCGATATGGTCGTTCATGCCTGCCCTGATGCACATGTCCCTATCACCCGCCATCGCATTGGCTGTCATGGCGACGACGGGCAAATTTGCCAGCTCAGGTCTTTTTCTTATCGCCTGAGTGGCTTGATAGCCATCCATCACCGGCATTTGGCAGTCCATTAATACTAGATCGAAATGCTGCTGCGACAGTTTGTCTAAGGCGATTTGACCATTGGTCGCTATGGATAAAATAATCCCCACTTGCTCTAAAAACTCGCTGGCGACTTCGAGATTCATCTCGTTATCTTCCACTAATAGGATACGTTTTCCTTGCAGTGGCACTAACAACTGCGGAGCCAACTCTTCGGTGCGGCGTCTCACGGGCAATATGCCTTCGCGGCCAATCGCATTCATTATGCCGTCGAGTAAGCGTGAGGCACTGATGGGTTTACTGATGTATCCAGCTAAAGCCAGTTGCTCAATTTGAGTGAGGAACTCATGATCCGCATGGGCAGAGACCATCAAAATCTTGGGCTGAGGATGAGACTGAGGTTGTGATTGAGATTGCGACTGAGCCTGCAATTGGATTTGACGCGCGGTTTCCAGCCCATCCATGTTAGGCATTTTCCAATCGATTAACGCCACTTCATAGGCTTGCAGTAGGCAGCGGCTTATCGCTTCTTCACCCGAGCGCACTGTATCGACCCTAAAGCCCATACTTTCGAGTGTAGTGCGCATAATATCTCTGGCGGTCGCGTTATCATCGACCACCAGCACAGACATGCCTTCAAGCTCTTGTTCGAGGACTAATTTCTGACCATCGGAAATGTGCAACTTAACTGTGAAATAAAAAGTGCTGCCATGACCGAACTGACTTTCAACCCCTATCTTCCCGCCCATCAGTTCGACGAGCTGCTTACAAATAGCCAAACCTAAACCTGTGCCACCGTATTTACGGGTGGTTGAAGTATCCGCTTGGGTAAAAGATTTAAACAATTTTGCTTGCTGCTGCTCAGTTAACCCTATGCCGCTGTCACGCACGCTAAAACGCAGCACGACATCATCATCTTGCTGCTCAACTAAGCTTAGCGACAGCAAAACCTCACCGCGTTCGGTGAACTTAATGGCGTTATTCATCAGGTTAATCAACACTTGGCCTAATCGCAGCGAATCCCCTAACAGATAGCGAGGCACGTTGGGCGCAACGGCGAACAATAATTCAATCTGTTTGTGGGCAGCTTTCTCAGAGAACATATCGCTGAGGTCTTCCAGCATAGTATCGAGCTGAAAAGGTACTGAATCTATATCTAACTTACCCGCTTCAATCTTAGAGAAATCCAGAATGTCGTTGATAATCGACAGCAAAGACTGCGATGCCCGCTCAATCTTCTCTACATAATTCTTCTGTTTTTTATCTAATTCGGTCTGTAAGCACAGCTGGGACATGCCAATAATGGCATTCATTGGGGTACGGATTTCGTGGGACATATTCGCCAAAAAGTCACCTTTGGCTTTACTGGCCGCATCGGCTTGCTCTTTGGCGAGTAACAGTTCATCTGAGAGCAATTTAAGCTCTGTCATATCGACCATGCTGATCACGGCCGATTCAAATTGTCCTTGAGCATCAAGCAGTGCCGACACATTGACTGTCATCCACAAAGGCGCACCGGAAGGACGAATAAAACTGCGCTCGCCGCGATAATGGTCAATCTTACCTTCAACCAACTCCTGAAATTGCGCCTTGGCTATGGGTTGATCTTGCTCACTGAGAACCTCAAAAATAGCAGTATTACGTAAATGGTTACGTGACAGCGCCATATCGGCACAGAATTGGTCATTACAATCTAAAATAACGCCTTTAATATCCACATTGACTATGCCAATGGTCGCCCCATCGAACAGCGCCTTAAAGTGCGCCTCACTGAGGGCTAACTCTTGCTCTATGGTTTTGCGTTGGGTAATGTCCATCACATAGCCATTCCACGTAAGGGCACCCTCTTCACCCAAATGACCGCTCGCGCCCGCTTCCATCCAACGTATGCTGCCATTAGGGTGGCGATAGCGAAACTCACGTATCCATTGCAGTCTGTCTTCACTCTGACCCGACAAGGCCCGCACAACATCGGGCCTTTCTTCATCAAAAACCCGCTCGGCTATGATGTCAAAATTACTCATAAGATCATCGCGATGCAGCCCAAGCATCTTCATGGCCGCACCAGAGAGGAAGGTAAATCTTCGGTCTGTGGGCGATTGCCACTGCAATTGATACACAGTGCAAGGAATAGACTCAGTAATATTGGTCATCTGTTGACGCGATTGCTCTAACTGTACCAGCGCGAGTTTACTCTCGGTAATATCGTCGATACTGCCGTCAAACCAGAGTGGAATGCCCTCTTCGGTATAACTCGCCTTACCTTTCTCATGTACCCAGCGAATACTGCCATCGCGGTGGCGAATACGATATTCCACCTCAAAGGTTTCCTGTTGTGCCAGCGCTCGGTCGATATGGCGATGGCATAAGGCAAGATCCTCTTCCAAAATCAAGGATGCGAATGTGCGTTGGCGATTCTCAATAAATTGATTTGCAGCGTAACCGGTAATCTCGGCGATATTGTCGCTGATATATTCCATGAACCATACATCCCCGATGCGAGTCCGATAAACGGCGCCGGGAATATTAGTCACTAGCCCACGAAAACGCTGTTCGCTATCACGGATCTTCTGCTCAACGGCCAGTTTTTGTGTCATATCGCGTATTGAAGCCGCCACTTGCCTCTGTCCATCAAAGGCGGTGAGAAGAATACTCAGCGCTATTTCCGCAATAAATTCATTACCATCGGCTTTTAACGCCCGCACATGACGGGCATTTGCCATACTTCTATCACGGCCTTCACGCAGGAATGTTTGCCGTTCAAGTACATGCCTTTCTCCCAATTCTTGCGGCAATAACGCCTCAACCTGCAACCCCAGCATAGCCCCCGTTTCGTATCCAAAGAGCTGCAGACACCGACTGTTAGTGAACACGATTTGTCCTAGTTCATCGACAATCAACATGGCCTCGGGCGCGGCTTCCAGTACCGCATTTGACCAGACAGCCGCTGAGAACTGCTCTGTGACATCGGTAAATAACATCTCCACCGACATTAACTCACCGGTGTCAGACATTAATGGCTGCATAAACACATCGAGCCTTCTTAAATGCCCTTGATCATCCAGCATTTCCACTTGATGCGAAGGAACATTTTGGCCTTTTAAAGCAAAATCAGTGTATTGCCAGTTTTTCTCATTGAGAGGATTGGCCGAAAACAGTCTTTGGTATTTGCGCTTGAGCAGATCAGGGGAGATCCCCAGCACCTTAGTCACACCCTCGCTCACCTGCGCTAGTTGGCCATCAGGATCGAGGGAACAATAGAAAGACTTATCGCTCATACCATCAATCAAACGAGCAAAGCGATTGCCACGGGAATCAAGAATAGCTTGCTCACGTTCGGCGAGTAATTCCGCCATTTGATTGAAAGTATTGCTCAGCGTCACAATCTCACTCACGGCGCCTTTAGGCACAATGAGCTGCTGGGTTTTACCCTGCCCAAAGGACAAGATACCCGACTCGAGTAGCTCTAAGGGCCGAGTCAGTCGCTTAGCGGCCAGATAGCAAGTCAACAATAATAAGAGGGTTAGCAAACTCAAATTGAGTATTATGGATGCCATATCATCGAGCAGTGAGCTGAATAATTCTTGCTCTGGCGCTAGCACTATGACGCGCCATTTTAGCTGCGGAACGGTTGCAATACTCGCGAGGTAAACCACATCCTTATCGTCAACAAACCTTGCCTGACCATCAAGTCCTTTCGCTTGTAAGGCCCAAAAGTCAGCATTCCTGTATTTATTTTTATCGAGCCACTGTGTTGAAGTGGTGGCCAACACTTTTTCCCTATCGACATGATAAATAAGTCGCCCTTGATCGTCTAAAACCACCAGCCGATTAGGGGCAATTCCTAATTGCTTTGGCAAGCCATCTAGCGCTAAGTCAACCGTCGCGACACCAAAATAATGCTCCGCCTCACCAAAAGGAGCCGAATAAGTCACCATCAGAATATTGCCCGCCCCCTCATCAAAGTACGCCTTTGACCAGTAGCCCGCCGCTTGATTGATGGCATTGTTCCACCAGTCCCAAGTGCCATCGGTATAATCGTAACCCTCGGCGCCAATATCGAGATAATGGAGATCGTCGCTACCACTGGTGTCGCGGTAAACATAGGGAGAAAAGAGTTTGCGATTGGGGAAGGTGTTGGGTTTAAACGCGACTGCGGAGCCAAAGAAATCAGGATTACGTTTGAGTCGATTCATCAAGACACTTTTAACGCTCTCAGCGTCATTCATATCTTCTTTGCTTGACAAAAACCCAATAAAATCAGCAAGGCCTTGGGTATTGGCTTGTGCGTGCTCGAGTAACAATTGCAGACGCGAAGCCGAGTGACTCGCCTCTTGCGTAAGGCTATGGTAGAGCCGCTTCTCCGAGGAGAGATAACTAAACCAAGCATTGACAGCATAAACGCTCGCCATGATTAGAATGAGAGGCAAGGCTATGTGGGATAAGATTCTGCTGCGAAAAGTACGAAGTTTACTTTTGTCCATGGCGTCGCCCTAAAGTCCTCGATTTTATATGCACTATTTTTTAAATAGTGCATATAAAGTAAACGAAGAATCCAGTGGCGACAACGTTAAAGTTAAAATAATGTGAAGTAATTTATTGTTTTAAAAACACTAATAAGCCGTCTCTAAGAAGCAGTCTCTAAGGTTTGATTTGGCAAGATACGGGCAAAATAGCTTTGGGTTTCGGCGATGATGATATGCCTCAAGCCCACAATGGCAATCAAGTTTGGAATCGCCATCAAGCCATTAACCGTATCGGCCAGCAACCAAATCACATCGAGCTTGATAAAAGCGCCGCCCGCGATCAACACCAAAAACACTACTTGATACAAGCGTAAACCGCGCTCGCCGACTAAGTAGTACCAACAGCGCTCGCCGTAATAATGCCAGCCTAGAATCGTCGTGAAGGCAAAACACACCAGCGCAATGGTCACCAGATACTGACCCACAACCGCTGAGCCGCCGAGGGCAAACGCCGCGCTCGTCATCGCCGCGCCCGCAGTTTCACCACTCCACACACCAGTGATGATCAGCACTAAGCCCGTCATAGTGCAAATAATGATGGTATCGAAGAAGGTGCCCGTCATACTGACTAAACCTTGCTCAACGGGTTCATTGGTCTTAGCGGCAGCCGCGGCAATCGGCGCGCTACCAAGACCTGATTCATTGGAAAACACGCCGCGAGCAATACCGATTTGAATCGCCTGCGCCACTGTCGCCCCTAAAAAACCTCCCGCTGCCGAGAGTGGCGTAAAGGCCGATTCAATCACTAAACCTAAGGCGGGTAAAATTTGCTCAGAAAATCCCACTAAAATCCACACGCAGGCCAGCACATAACCAATCGACATGGCAGGCACTAGCTTTTGCGCCACATTCGAAATGCGCTTAACCCCACCTAAAGTAACGGCGGCAACGAGCACTGTCAGCACGGTCGCCGTCAACCAAGTCGGCACCTCAAAGGCAATCGTCAGCGCATCGCTGATGGCGTTAACTTGTGCAAAAGTACCTATGCCGAAAAAGGCCACTCCAACCCCGAAGATAGCGAATAATTTCGCCATCCAAGGCAGACCAAGGCCACGCTCGATATAGTACATTGGGCCACCCGCAATCTGCCCGCGCGCATCGGTCGTGCGATATTTTACCGCGAGCATACACTCGGCATATTTAGTCGCCATGCCAAAAAATGCCGCCAGCCACATCCAAAATAACGCCCCAGGACCGCCCATTTTGATGGCCGTCGCCACACCGACAATATTGCCCGTGCCTATGGTGGCGGACAACGCAGTACAGAGCGCCGCGAAGGAAGATAAATCCCCATGACCTTTTGCCGGTTTGAATAATAATCCCAGCGCCATAGGCAGACGAAAAACTTGGATAAGCTTGAGGCGCGCAGTGAGATAAATCCCCGTGCCCACCAGCAAACAAAGGGTGATTGGGCCCCAGACGATGCCATTGATGCTGGCAAGAAAAGCTTGAAAACTCATGATATTCCTCGAATATTAAACAACAAAATTAATAAACGGAGGAGGAAAAGAAATGGCTGTGACGCGCCGCAGTCGGACGCTATTGCAAACTATTTCTAGCCTGTGCTCGACCGAGATTCACACCAGCTGAACGCGAAATGCGCAGCAAGCGATGACTCAAACGAGTGCTTTTAATAGATGCAAAAGTGCGCTATCTCAAGCAAAGGGTAAAAAAAGCCCACGACGACAAACGACAGGGACAGTGCAGTCATCCTCTCCTCTGTCCTTTTGCCTGAGCGTTTCGCGTCGCGGTTCAATAACACCACGACACTTTCGCCTTCGGCGCCACCTGATCACACTTTAAATTAAGTGCAATTGGCAGTCTCTCCAGAGGCTCGTCCAGTAACAGTCCACGCCTATCGGCACCTGAAAGAGTGCTTTGTTTTTATGGGAAGATTCGATAAAACCGTCGCTTCAATAAAACCAAAGTTGCCTCGTCGGTGTGGGGTCAATTCCCCACTCTCCTGCTACCTTCATCCGAACGGATTGTTAGATTGAGATTAACTCCCAAACTAACAGGACGCACAGAATGCAACAAACGCGGCGTCAGCTCAAGCCGTTTGCTCACAGTTCGTCGAGGATTTAATTCAATTGACTATTTTTACGGCAAGTGACGATTTATGTTTTGTGATCCCGTTTATGATCCCATTACTGGAAAAATCAGTATCTATCTGAATAGAAAATGCTTTATCTTGAACACGGGATTGCAATGCTAAATTGCAGCCAGGATATGTTGGAGCCACAGCTTGAAACACTGCTTACCACATAAGCCGCCAATGGATATAAAGGAGTTGCTCAATGGCCGACGTCGCTAAACCAAATCCTGTCGACAAGCTTCACCCAGTCGCCAAGCTTAACCAAATCAGCAAGTGCTTTCGCGATGGCGAGCAATATCATCAAGTGCTGCAAGCGGTTGACCTGCAGATCCATAGAGGCGAAACCGTGGCGCTTACAGGTCCCAGCGGCAGCGGCAAGAGCACCTTACTCAACCTGATCGCCGGTTTTGAAATGCCAGACTCGGGCGAAATCTTGCTAGAACAAGCGTCCACCTCAACTTGGCAAGACAAAGATTGGAGCCGTTTCAGGCGCAATTCCTTAGGTGTCGTGTTTCAGCAATTTAACTTACTCACGCCACTCAACGTGAAAGACAACATCGCCTTCTCCTTAAGTTTAACGGCGCAGCCGTGGTCAGCCTGGTGTGACTATCTGGTTGAAAAACTTGGACTGATGCCATTACTTCACCGCCAAGTTGAAGCCCTGTCCGGCGGTCAACAACAGCGCGTAGCCATCGCCCGCGCCTTAGCCCATAAACCGACATTACTGCTGGCCGACGAACCCACAGGTAACTTAGATGATGTATCGGGTAAACAAGTCATGGCATTACTGTGTGAACTGGCACGGGAAAGCCAAACCAGTATCTTGATGGTCACCCACAGCGAAGAGTGCGCCGCCTTTATGCAAAAACGTTGGCACTTATCCCAAGGTGCAGTCGCTATCTATGAACAATAAACCGCTCACTAAGGCGACTCCCACAAAGCTTAAGCAAACAGGACTTAAACAGACTGGACTTAAGCAAACTGAACTTAAGCAAACTTGGCTGAGGCTGACGTGGCTCAGCCTAAAGGTGTTTATCGCCCATTATCGCCATGCGCCCATACAAGCAGGAGCCATTCTGCTCGGTATCGCCTTGGCCGTGACGCTACTTATTGGGGTTAAAGCGACCAACGATAATGCCGTGTGCAGCTATAGCGATGCGACTGAGCTTTTGAGTCAACGCGCCGATGTACTACTCACGCCGCCCCTAGGACAAAACACCTTAGATGAATCTGTCTATTTCGCCTTGAGACGAGCCGGATTGAGTCAGAGTCTCGCCGTCGTGAATGGCAAAATCTCCGGTAAGAATGGTCAGTTTTGGCAACTGGAAGGCAGCGATCTGATTGCCGCATTAACGCTACAAAAATCGAGAAGTAACGCCTCGAGTGAAACGCAATCAACCACCTCGCCGCAGATGAATGCCTTACCGCTTGCCGATCTGCTGAATGGCGCACCCACAGTGATAATCAGCCGCAGCCTAGCTACTAAAGTAGCGCCCGACGGTAAACTTGCTTTAGAAAATAGCACCTTAGACGTTATTGCAATTGATGACAGTTTTGGCCTCGGTAGCGCCATCTTGGCCGATATTTCCCTCGCCCAGCAATTACTGAACATGCAAGGCCGATTAAGCTATATCGCCATGTTCAGCGAGCGAGAAAACTTACCTCAACTAAAATCCCAACTCGACGCTTTAGGGATTACGCCGCAAAAGGCCAGTTTTAGCCAGCAAGATCAAGGCCAAGCACTGATAGCGCTGACGCGCAGTTTTCACCTTAATCTCAATGCCATGAGTATGTTAGCCTTCGTTGTCGGCCTCTTTATCGCCTACAACGGTGTGCGCTACAGCCTAATGAAACGGCAAAAACTGTTAGTGCAGTTATTACAACAGGGAATCGAGCGCCGCGCCTTGATGACGGCGCTGATGTTAGAATTAATTTTGTTGGTTGTCATAGGCTCAAGTTTGGGCTTTATCAGTGGCTTGCAACTCAGCCACTGGCTGCAACCTATGGTCGCCATGACCTTAGAGCAAATGTATGGCGCCCACTTACTCCCCGGTATTTGGCAATGGACTTGGCTTATCGAGGCGATTGCCCTCACCTTAGGCGCTGCGTTCGCCGCTTGCTTGCCCTTGTATTTAGATCTTACGCGCCAAGCACTGGCACAAGGAGCGAATCGTTATCAGCAGATGCAGGCACACCGCAAAACCCATAGTATTCAATTTGTCTTAGCCTGTGGTTTACTGACCGTAGCGGCGCTGCTGTTTCCCTTCAGTCAAAGCTATAACATCAGCTTAGTGTTGCTCGGTATCGTCGCTATCGCGATCCCCTTGTTGTTGCCGCAATTATTACACTGGGGCGTCAGTGCGTTAATGCCCTTGGCGCGCGCCGGATTATGGCAATATCTGCTCGCCGAAACCCGCGAGCTTATCGCACCGCTTTCCCTTGCTATGATGGCAATCTTGCTGGCGCTCAGTGCCAATGTGTCGATGAACACCCTAGTGGGTAGCTTTGAGCAAACCCTGCGGACTTGGCTAGAAACCCGCTTGCATGCCGATCTCTATATCCGCCCACCTAGCCAGCGTATCGACACGATTCAAACCCAACTGATGCACGATCTTAGAGTCAGTGGTCTTTATCAGCAATGGCAAATTGAAGCCCAGCTTTCACTCCCTGTATCGACGGATAATCCGAGCGAGTTGACGATTCCAATTAGCCTACTTAGCCGTGATGAATATTCGATTCGCCACACCAGTGCACTAAAAGAAAGCCTACCGACTCTGTGGCAGTCCTACTTTAATGCCTCCGTGATCTTAGTGAGCGAGCCCTTAGCCATTAAATACCAATTGCAGCTTGGCGATAGCGTTTCATTGGATGCGCTTAAGAAAACTGGTAACAGCCAAGCCATTATCGGCGGCATTTATTATGACCACGGTAATACCCGCAACGAGGTGATTATCAGCCAGCCACTTTGGCAAAAGGCACAATTACCTGTACTGCCAATCAGTCTGGCAGCGAATTTTTACGGTAAAGAGCAAGGCAGTAAGATCAGTGAAGCACAGCTCAATGAACTACAAATCCAACTGGCTGCCGAGTTAGGCTTATCGCAAGCGCAAATCTATAGTCAAACTAAGATTAAAACCCAAGCTATCGCCATGTTTAAGCGGACTTTTTCAATTACCTTAGTGCTGAATAGTTTGACGCTGATTGTCGCCGCGATTGGCCTTTTTAGTGCCTGTTTAATGTTAACTCAGGCACGGCAAGCGCCACTGGCACGGCTGTATTCCTTAGGTGTGAGTCGTAATGCGCTGCGCGGTATGGTGTTTATGCAGATGCTGATTGTGGTGCTGATCACTTGCCTGCTCGCTATGCCAACGGGTGCACTGCTAGGTTACCTGCTCATCAACAAGATCACCTTGCAAGCCTTTGGCTGGACGATAAAAATGATTTGGGATTGGCAAGCCTATGGCAAAGCAATACTGATTGCCTTAACCACCTGCACCTTAGCCGTGCTCTTGCCGCTGTATTGGCAAACTCGCAAACCACTGGTCGCCAGTCTGCAGCAGGAGACCCTATGATGAAAACACTCAGTATTGCATGGGCAGTGGTTGGGTTAATGCTTATCGACGGCTGCGATAAAATGCCACAGGCTCAAAGCACTCAATCCAAATCCATGGCCAATGTGGTAGGCACAACCTCTGCTAATCAAGATGATTTGGCCTTTACCCCTGTCGTTCCCGGCTATAGATTTGAATTTCCGCGGGATCACATGGCACATAACAGTTTTCGCCAAGAATGGTGGTATCTGACCGCCAATTTAACCACAGAAACAGGTGAGCAACTCGGTGCCCAGTGGACGCAGTTTAGAGTCGCCCTAAAACCCACTGATCAGCAATCAATAGCACCGCAAGCAACAGATGTGGTTCCTAAAAGTGAATTCACTTGGGCGACTCAGCAGCTTTATTTAGCTCATAGCGCATTAACCTCGAGTAATGCTCACCTCGCCCACGAAAAATGGTCACGCCGTCATAGCGAGTTTGCCGAGGTGAAATTAGATCCCTATCAAATCCGCCTCGATAACTGGCGCTGGCAGAGCGAAACCAATGCACTCTTTCCCGCCACATTAACGGTGGAGAATCCTGATTTTAGCTACCGACTTCAGCTTAACAGCCAAGCACCACTGCAATTCCAAGGCACTAACGGCTATAGCCTTAAAAGCCGCGATGGCCAAGTTGCCTCTTACTATTACAGCCAACCCTTTATCGAAATCTCAGGTGAAATCAACCGCAATGGCAAAGTGGAGCGAGTCGCAGGCCAAGGCTGGCTCGACAGGGAGTGGAGCTCGCAATTTCTCACGAAAACGCAACAGGGTTGGGATTGGTTTGCGCTCAGATTAAACGATGGCTCGACGCTGATGTTGTTTCAATTACGAGATCAGTCTCCAGCAGAAAATACCCCTATCTCGGCATTTTATAGCGCCAGAAGAATGTTTGCCGATGGCACAGGGCGCAATATCAATTCCACTGACAATCCCAATGACATTAAGATGACACCACTTAAATGGCAGCATACAGTCAATGGCGACTATCCCGTCAGCTGGCAAGTTAAGATCCCCAGCGAGAATATCGATCTCACTATCACCCCGCTCAATCCTAATAGCGCCATGCCATTATCGACGCCCTACTGGGAAGGCCCAGTGCAACTCTCTGGCAGCCATACTGGTACAGGTTATATGGAACTGACGGGCTATTGAGTTCCGCTTAGACGGTATAGTTGCATCTTAAAAGCCCATCTCATATAGGCTATTATTTAACAATACCGTCATTACCTCATTCGCGTTCTATCATCCCGACTAAGCAATAAACTCACCGCTTAAATTTCAAACTGAGAGTTAGATCACTCGCAAAACTTTGATCCGGATCGACTATCGCTTGCAATACCTCTTGTGAGGTATACCCACATTTTTTATCAGGTCTAGACTCGCCAGTATCAGCACTCGGTTGCTCTCCTTTTTAATATTAAGCAAGCGAGTTAACACCACTACAGGTCAGCCCTTATGAGTCAGGAATACCACGTCACCAGCCTTGTGGTGCATGCCGCACCTAAAGTCTTACAGCAGGTTGAAGCCAGTATCCGCTCATTAATGGGCGCCGATATTCATGCGGTTACGCCCGAAGGGAAATTGGTTGTCACCCTCGAAGGGAGTAGCCAAAGGGCGATACTCGACAATATTGAAGCCATCAATGCCCTGTCCGGCGTGTTATCTGCCAGTTTGATTTACCACCAAGTCGCACCTTTAGAACAAGAGAGTGAGGAAAGATTATGAGCATAAGCCGCCGCGAGTTTCTCAAGGCCAACGCAGCGGTTGCCGCCGCAACAGCCGTTGGCGTCACGCTTCCCATTAAAATGGTTAAAGCCGCCGAACAGCCAGACAATATCAAATGGGATAAAGCCCCTTGCCGCTTCTGCGGTGTGGGGTGTAGTGTATTAGTCGGCACCCAAGCGGGTAAAGTGGTCGCCACTAAGGGCGATCCTGAGAGTCCAGTCAACCGTGGCCTTAACTGTATTAAAGGTTATTTCCTATCAAAAATCATGTACGGCAAGGACAGATTAACAACGCCATTGCTGCGGATGAAAGACGGTAAATACCATAAAGAAGGTGAGTTCACCCCAGTCAGCTGGGATGTGGCCTTCGATACTATGGCCGCGAAATGGAAACACAGTCTAGCCACCAAAGGTCCGGCGTCAGTGGGTATGTTTGGCTCCGGCCAATGGACTATTTGGGAAGGCTACGCCGCCTCTAAACTCCATAAAGCAGGTTTTCTAACGAACAATATCGACCCTAATGCGCGCCACTGCATGGCCTCTGCAGTTGGCGGCTTTATGCGCACCTTCGGTATCGATGAGCCCATGGGGTGTTATGACGATTTAGAAGCCGCCGATCAGTTTGTGCTTTGGGGCGCGAACATGGCCGAGATGCACCCAATTCTATGGGCACGTTTATCCGATAGACGTTTAAGCAGTCCAACTTGTCGCGTGCATGTGCTGTCGACCTTTGAAAATCGCAGCTTCGATTTAGCCGATAATCCTATGGTGTTCCGCCCGCAATCGGACTTAGTGATCCTCAACTTTATTGCCAATTACATTATTCAAAATAACGCGGTTAATACTGACTTTGTCACTAAACACACTAAGTTTGCCTTAGGCGTTGACGATATCGGCTATGGCCTGCGTCCAGACCATCCATTAGAGAAAAAAGCTAAAAATCCAGGCAATGGTAAATCGACACCGATTAGCTTTGATGAGTACGCCAAGTTTGTCAGCACTTATACGCTGGAATACGCAGCTAAGATGAGTGGTGTGGAGCCCGAGAAATTAGAAACACTAGCCAAGGCCTATGCCGATCCTAAGGTTAAAGTGATGAGTCTGTGGACCATGGGCATTAACCAACACGTTCGCGGCGTGTGGGCAAACAACATGCTCTACAACATCCACTTACTCACGGGCAAAATTGCTACACCGGGTAACAGTCCATTCTCATTAACAGGTCAACCTTCAGCTTGCGGGACTGCCCGTGAAGTGGGGACGTTCGCCCATCGTTTACCTGCCGATATGGAAGTGACCAACGACAAGCACCGCGCCATTACCGAAAAACTATGGCAAGTGCCTGAAGGGACTATTCCCGCCAAACCTGGCTACCATGCCGTACTCCAGAGCCGTATGCTCAAAGATGGCAAGCTCAACTGCTACTGGACCATGTGCACCAACAACATGCAGGCGGGTCCCAACATCAACGATGAAATTTATCCGGGTTTCCGCAATCCAGAAAACTTTATAGTGGTTTCAGATCCCTATCCAACCATCACGGCCATGGCGGCGGATTTAATTTTGCCAACCGCTATGTGGGTCGAAAAAGAAGGCGCTTACGGCAACGCCGAGCGCCGTACTCATATGTGGCACCAACAGGTTAAAGCCCCCGAAGGCGCGACCTCAGATCTGTGGCAATTAGTCGAGTTTTCGAAACGATTCAAAGTCTCCGAAGTCTGGCCAGCTGAGTTGATAGCTAAGCAACCAGAATATGCGGATAAAACCTTATATGAAGTGCTATTCGCCAACGGCGTGATCGACAAGTTCCCCGCATCGGATTGCAAAGCAGATCTCAACGATGAGAGCGAGCACTTTGGTTTCTATCTGCAAAAAGGCATTTTTGAAGAATATGCCACATTCGGCCGTGGCCACGGCCATGATCTAGCCGACTTTGACCGTTACCACGAAACCCGTGGCCTGCGCTGGCCAGTCGTTGATGGCAAAGAAACCCTGCGCCGTTTCGTTGAGGGAAGCGATCCTTATGTCAAAGCGGGTGAAGGCTTTAAATTCTATGGCAAACCCGATGGTAAAGCGGTGATCTTCGCCCTACCTTACGAGCCCGCCGCCGAAGAGCCGAATGAAGAGTACGATTTGTGGATGTCGACCGGCCGCGTGTTAGAGCACTGGCACACAGGCTCGATGACAGCGCGCGTACCCGAACTTTACCGCGCTTTTCCCGACGCGCAGATTTTTATGCACCCAGAAGATGCCAAAGCCCGCGGCGTACAACGCGGCGATGAAGTCATAGTCGCATCACCACGCGGTAAAGTAAAAACCCGTGTCGAGACCAAAGGCCGTAACAAACCGCCACGCGGCGTGGTATTTATGCCTTTCTTCGATGCGCGACAGTTAGTCAACAAACTGATATTGGATGCGACCGACCCCCTGTCAAAAGAAACTGACTTTAAAAAATGCCCAGTGAAGGTCTTCAAGGCGGAGAATAACCAATGAGAAAAATACTCACCTTAACAGCGTTACTTATCGGCATAGCGGGTTGTTCCGATCAGCCTGCCTACACCAACGTAGCACCAGTTAATATTCAATCCCTCGCAGGAAACATGGCGATCACCGACATTCGCCCAGCTGATGCGATGGCGATTTATCCCAGTCGCGGCACCGCCATTGAGCGCAGCTTTAGCGAGCAACCACCGCTCATCCCACATAAAGACGATTACAAGATCACCTTAGATAAAAATGGCTGTCTAAGCTGCCATAGTTTGGACAAGGCAAAACGCATGAAAGCCACGCCTGTCGCTAAGTCCCATGTGATTGACGATAAAGGCACAGTTAACGGGCATAACTATTTCTGTACTCAATGCCACGTCGCTCAAGCCGAAAACAAACAAGCACTCGTGGAGAATCAGTTCTCCGACAAGTAAATCACCTTCCCCTGCAAAGCCAAGCCACCCGAATTTATGAGGGTGGCTTTTTGCTATTTAAGCATCCAATCCTAATGAGTTGGCTTAGAGCCAGTAATGAGTATTCAAGTAAACATAAGACTAAACGTCTATCGCTGGCTCAGCATCCGTTGTTGAACAGTACTTTCGCCGAGGAAGGATTGAGCAGAAGTTAAAAAGGCAAAGTGAGAATCGAGGGAAATGAAAATATGAGCAGAATCTAAAACGCAGACAAGAAAAACCCAGCCTAGGCTGGGTTTACTTGTTGTTTTGCTTTATGCAAATCACCCGCTGGAGCCGTTTTAGTTACTTGCGCCGCTTTTGTTTTTTGCACATCTTTTGCCACAGGCATAGCCGCCTGCCACAAAGCACCTACCCACAGACTTGAACTTGATTTCATCGGTATTCCCCTGTTTTGTTAACAAGGTCAAAGTAATACTTAGGCCATCATTAGTAAAATGAATAAATTCCATAATATGGATTCCATTTGAGCATGAACATACCAATCAAGACCTTACAGTGTTTTCTGACCCTAGTGGAAACTGAAAACTTTACCCGCGCCGCGCAGAAATGTTTTATCACTCAGCCGACACTGAGCAAAATCATCCAAAGACTCGAGGAGAGCCTAGGGGAAACCTTGCTGATCCGAAATAACCAAAAGGTTGAGCTCACTCAGGCGGGGCAGCTATTTGAGCACAGTGCACGGGAAATCCTCGGCCAATGGCATAGATTGCAGGAGGACATGAGTAACCTCAGCGGTCTCAAATCGGGACGATTACGACTGGGTGTGTGCCCTATGATGAGCAGCCTTATCATAGGTTTGCTCACTAGCTACCGTAAACGTTATCCAGGGGTTGAGCTACACATGTATGAATACGGCGGATTCGGCTGCGAGCAAGCCCTGCTCAATAACAGTCTCGATATTGCCTTTACCGCGCTACCCACAACCCATGAGACTGAACTCGTCAACCAACCCCTGACTAAGTACCCTTTACTCGCATGCCTGCCTGAGGGGCATCCCTTAGCCGAAAAAGACCACTTGAACTGGCAGGACTTCCAACCCTATCCTTTTATCCTCTATAACGAAGACTTCTCCCTCGCTAAGTTGATCAATCGGCTCAGCCGCAAAGCAGGTGTTCAGCTCAACATTGCCTTTCGCAGCGGCCAGTGGGATTTTCTCGCCGCCATGGTCGAAGCCGATATGGGCGTCGCTATTTTACCTGAGCCGATTTGCAATAGACTAAGCAACAGCAAACTGGTCTTTAAACCTATGCAACCCGCAATGACATGGGATCTGGCGCTCATTTGGCGTCAAAGTTTACCTTTAACACCCGCGGCCAAGGCCTTGCTCGAATTGAGTAAACAAAAGACTGAACGCTGAGAAGATAAAGCAAGAACTGACATTAAGTTAAACAAAGGGGTACGGACTTTAAACAAAGAGATCCGGAGCTTCGTCAGCCGTAACTAGTGATGACCGTTAGATCTCACCCATAAAAAAAACCGCTGCTAGCCTAGAGGCCGACAGCGGTTTTTATTAGCTAACAAAGCTAATAAAATATTAGCTTCGTTAAGTTAAGAATTACTTCTTAGCTTCAGCAGCTTTACGTTCTTTAACTTGAGCAACAACTTTCTCAGCTACGCTAGCTGGACATTGGCTGTAGTGTGAGAACTCCATAGAGAACTGACCACGACCAGAAGTCATTGTACGTAAAGTACCGATATAACCGAACATTTCTGATAACGGTACGTCAGCTTTAACACGAACACCTGTTACACCAGCAACTTGGTCTTTGATCATGCCACGACGACGGTTTAAGTCACCGATCACGTCACCCACGTTGTCATCTGGGCTGAACACGTCAACTTTCATGATTGGCTCAAGAAGTTGTGGTTTAGCTTTAGCGATAGACTGACGGAAAGCGCCTTTTGCAGCGATTTCGAACGCGATTGCTGATGAGTCAACTGCGTGGAATGCACCGTCAGTTAATTCGAACTCAACGTCTAACACTGGGAAGCCAGCGATAGTACCTGTGTTCATCATGCTCGCGAAACCTTTCTCAACTGCTGGCCAGAATTCTTTCGGAACACTACCACCAACTACTGAAGATTTGAACACGAAACCAGTGTTTGGCTCACCTGGGCGGATGATATATTCGATCTTACCGAATTGACCAGAACCACCAGATTGTTTCTTGTGAGTGTATTGATCTTCAACCATTTGAGTAATGGTTTCACGGTAAGCAACTTGTGGCTCACCTACGATCAATTCAACGCCATAAGTACGCTTCAGAATGTCTACTTTGATATCTAAGTGAAGTTCGCCCATACCTTTAAGGATGGTTTCACCTGAATCTTCGTCAGTTTCTACACGGAATGATGGATCTTCAGCGATCATCTTACCGATAGCTATACCCATTTTCTCAGAACCGCCTTTATCTTTTGGCGCTACTGCGATAGAGATAACTGGCTCTGGGAACACCATAGCTTCTAAGGTAACTGGGTGTTTAACATCACACAGAGTGTGACCAGTTTGAACGTTCTTCATACCCACGATAGCGATAATGTCGCCAGCTTGAGCTGATTCAATTTCGATACGGTCGTCAGCGTACATTTCGCACATACGGCCGATACGTTCAGTTTTGCCAGTCGCGCTGTTCAGGATGGTATCACCCTTCTTCAGACGGCCAGAGTAGATACGTACGAAAGTCAGGGCGCCGAAACGGTCATCCATGATTTTGAACGCTAACGCTTTCAATGGCTCATCAGCAGAAACGATAGCGAATTCGCCAGTTTCGTTGCCTTCTTCGTCAGTCAGTGGTTGTGGATCAACTTCGTCTGGTGCTGGTAAATAATCAACAACAGCATCAAGAACCAGTTGCATACCTTTGTTCTTGAACGCAGAACCACAGTATGTTGGGAAGAATGCAAGTTTACGAGTACCAATACGGATACAACGCTTGATGTCTTCCATAGATGGCTCTTCGCCTTCCATGTACGCTTCCATCACTGCATCGTCTTGCTCAACAGCAGTTTCGATCAGCATCTCACGGTATTCTTCAACCATGTCAACCATGTCAGCAGGCACGTCTAACACTTCGAAGTTTTCTGGCAGACCAGAATCATCCCATACGTATGCTTTACGAGTTAACAGGTCAACAACACCGGTGAATTCATCTTCAACACCGATTGGTAAAACCATAACCAGTGGAGTTGCAGCTAATACGTCTTTAGTTTGCTTAACAACACGTAAGAAGTCAGCACCCATACGGTCTAACTTGTTTACGAAGATGATACGAGCAACTTCAGATTCGTTCGCATAGCGCCAGTTAGTTTCTGATTGAGGCTCAACACCGCCTGAACCACAGAATACACCGATACCGCCATCAAGCACTTTCAGAGAACGATAAACTTCAACTGTGAAGTCAACGTGTCCTGGGGTGTCGATAACGTTGAAACGGTGATCTTTCCAGAAGCAACTTACAGCAGCAGACTGAATAGTAATACCGCGCTCAGCTTCCTGTACCATGAAGTCAGTGGTAGATTCACCATCGTGAACTTCACCGATTTTATGGATTTTACCGGTTAGCTTAAGGATACGCTCGGTGGTCGTGGTTTTACCCGCGTCAACGTGAGCGAAGATACCAATGTTTCTGTATTTGGATAATTCGGTCATGATTCAACTTTAATGAGTAGTTTAAGAAGTAGACGGAGTATGCGACAAACACCGACACACCGCACATCAGATTATTTTAGGCGCATATTGTAAATTGGAACCCTTCTCGGCGCAAATGGCTAGACTACTTTTTCACGATAAAGTCGCGTAATAATTTAAGAAAATGGTCATAAAGACTAACTAAAACAAATGAGTAAAACACTTTAGCTTATTTTTCACCCAATCAATAAAAATCGTTAAATAAACCGCATTCTAATGGGATAAGGCGATTTTCAAGGGATTTCTATCATATCGTCAGTACAAACATCGAACATTAACCGACATGCATTACTGCTGGCGCAATAATGCTAATCCTTTCTTTAAAATAAAGATGACATCATTGATTCAACTGAGTGGAAGCCATTTGCTCAGATAACGGCAAATCACGCTTGCGTAAATACTTACTTGTCGGTGCACATTTGATTACGCCCTTGTGCTTTAGCGCGATAAAGCGCGCGATCGGCACGTTCAAAGCACAACATCATAGGTTCGTTATCGGCAAGCTTAGCGACGCCAAAACTGCAAGTTAACTGCACATTGTCAGTAAATTGATAATGTTTGATCCTCTCTGCTATCCGCACACACAAGCTTTCAACTAAGGGTAAAGATGACTGCTGACAGAGAATCACAAACTCTTCGCCGCCCCAACGGGCAACCACATCAGATTCACGCACACAGTGCTGTAGCACCTGCGACACTTGCTCAAGGATCCGATCCCCGACGTTATGCCCTAGCGTGTCATTAATCTCTTTAAAGTAATCGATATCAATCATCACCAAGCACATGCCTGCTTTAGCAGATTGATCATGCTGCTCGTTATTAATAAACAGGCGATTAAAGTAATGTCGGTTATACAACTTGGTCAGGGGATCATGGGTAGATAAAAACTCGAGTTCGGCATTTGAAGCCTCAAGCTGCTGTCGTAAAGTTTCGAGCTGCTGATTCTTATCGGTGAGTCTACGGTTATATTGGCTGATAAAGTAAGTTCTTGCCCCCAACATTAGCAATAACAAACACGTCGCGCAGATAACTTGATAAACAAGCGAATAGTTAGTCTCATCTATGACAGTCACATTATTCCACTTCTGGTAAATCGTGATCCGCTCCTGCTCACTCACAGCATTTAAGGCCTTATTTATCACAGGTAACAAGGACTCTTGACCATAGGCAACCCCCATCCGCAACTCATCTTCTGGTCCCCCCCAACCGGCTATTTTCAAACGATTAAATCCCGTCTGTTGGATGTAGGAGTTAACCGAAAACATCGTTCCCACAAACAGATCGGCACGTTTATCCAGCACCGACTGCAATCCTGCTGGCTCACTGGCCACGGTAAGCGTCTCAATTTGAGGATAATAATGCTGGATATATTCGGCTAAACGATAACCTTTAGGCACGGCTAAACTACGCGCCCCAATATTCTCAAATCCTTGTAAAAAAGGCTGATCTTTAAGTGACACCAATACATTAGGCGAGCGGAAATAGACATCACTGAAGTGCAGATACGTCTATCGTATCAAGGTTTTATTCAGCATAGGGGTTAAATCACACTGCCCGCTTTGCAAAAAGGTTAAGGTCTCGGTCCAAGAGGAAGTCGGCACCAGCTGAAACTTAAGGGAGGAATGCGATTCGATATAATCAATATAGTCTGACGAAATACCCAGATGTTTACCCTCTCGGATTCCTTCATAGGGTAACCAGTCAGGATCAACGCAATAACGGACTGTCTGAGTCATGCTAACGCTAGTGTCTTGGCTAGCAAGCTTGGCATTCGCCATCGCTAAACGGTCGGCATGAGCCAGTAATGGCATACACATCAATAGCGGCAATAACCTCAATAAGTCACGCAATTCCATTGATAGTTTCAACCTAAAAGCAGACGCTCGATGGGGAATGTAAAAAAGTGTATACGTCAAAACCGCATAATACCAATTCCCATCATTGCGAGTGCATAGCGGTTATTTATCAATAGTCGGCTCAAAACGCTGAAATATGTGCCTGCGCGACGCTATAAGGGGGGTGTAGACTGGAAGAAAACCTCTTTAGTGAGGAAGCTTAACATCGCTATAAGTGACCATTGAGGCAACGTATTACTTTTTTTCAAATTTCAGATTTGGGCTTTCAGCTTTAATGAGCCTAACAGGATGCAATGAATTGATAGTGATATCGAGGATGTAACTGTCTATAAAGATAAAGCAAACCCGCAATCGTTTTGGCAAAAGTGATATTGTCTAAATGTCGAAACGAAAAAAGCCTCTACATTACTGTAGAGGCTTTCGTCTTTATGTTGGCGGGTTAATTATCGCACAGCGATGAGCTCATGAACGAGAAGCATATATGCTGAGCTGGGCTGTTAAGCAGGGATGCTGTTGGACGGGACGGCCGCGACGATT
>NZ_VXCT01000068.1:0-26527 GCF_052850535.1 Shewanella sp. 1180_01 | reverse complement strand
TGTCTCATTAAATGTTATATGGGATTGTTAGGTTTTGGGTTTGTTGTCATACCCAATTTTTCTTAAAACAACATGTATTGTCGATAAGTAGAAGTAAAACATCCAACTAAGCCAGATAGCTGAGTCATAAGATGTTTTTTGCTTGTCATTGTGGTGTCTTACACCAAAGTTGTTGGCAATGTTAAATAGATCTTGCTCATCTTTATTTGATAGCAACTGCTTAACTTTAGGCTTTAAGTACTCAAGTACATCAGCGAGATCTCTTACAGCTTGCCGCCTGTCATCAATAGTTGAACCATGACGCCTAAATTGAGTAGTTGCGACGTTTATTCTATCAACAATGTTATGATCATCAGACGGAACATCAGCTTTGAAGATTTGTTCAAACCCTTTTTCTGGCTTGCTCAAAACTTGCCCACCAGTATCTAATTCATATTTATTCTTATAATGACCTAACACAGTATTAATTTTTTCGATGAATACAGCTTGGCCATCTTTCTTATTGAAAGTTTCCCAGTGCATTCCGCAACCACCATAAGAATGCATTGTTCCATCGATGGGTTTAGATACATGCTGGTAGAGAAATTCGATAACATCTAGAAAGTCATCTTCTGTATAAGATAGGGCATACTGAGAGATTGGCCATAAGTTCTTTTTTCGAATGCTCAAGAGCATTTCAAGTTCAACGTCTTTTACCAAGCCCTCCACATGGTCGTCATCGATACACCAAAAACCAAATGCTTGAGTAAAATAACCCTCAGATTCAAGTTGATTGTAGACACGTAAAAATAAGTCGATCGTGTCCGATAATGGCAACCCATCAAGATTTGGGTTACTACCGTTTCTTTGTGAGTAATACTGATGACTCATTATTTTCCTCGTAAAAACCTAATCTTTGTATAGTGCACATGCGCGTTTACCTCATTAGACCAGTAAAAACACTCATGGTTAACTATCTGTAATAAAAGGAACTTACCAGCTTTTGTTTAGATATGCCATCAGCAAAAATGACATACACGTTTTTCAAACCTATTATCTCAAGCTGTCAAAAAAATAAGTTATCAAAAGTCCTGACACCCATAACTCTTTTGGCTTTTAGCGCTCCACATACAACACTAAAAAATCAAAGTAAATCACCATTAAATGTAATCTCTAATCTTTCAAATCAACAGACTACGCAAATGCAGAAAGGTACGCCATGGTGGTTGGCGAGACGACCGTCCGCCCCATGGATGGGGCGGTCGAGCATCCAAGGACGGACTGGCTGCGAGTCGTCGAGAGAACGCCATGGCAAACCTACTTGGGATGATAAAGAGTGCTTTATACAAAAAGAAAATCCGAATTAAGAGTAGCAAGACTCACGAGTTAACATTCAGTGGCATTTAACAGCAAGGAGTTGAAAATTAATATGGATATAGAAAAAGATTTTCTTGGGAAAAATACTCTCGATAGCACATCTGCGCCATAGGGATTTGAGCAAATAATCAGCTACTGGTGTATATCAAAAACAATAGTAATTGATGCCTAATGGTAGATATTAAAAACCAACAATAACTATTTATATGCAACTACATTATGCCGCAACCACGTGGCGCTGCGCGCGCAGTGGGTGTAAGCGATTATGCATCACTTTAATGGTTTCAAACTGCACCATAGTTTTCGCGCCCGACAAAACACATTCAGGTGACAATAACATCACTAGCGCGGACTGTAGGGTATTTTCAACCACGAGGGCGAGCACTCTTTGCTTTTGGCATTTAAGCTCAAAGACTTTACCCACATCGCTATAAACACAGACATCACTGGTATCAAAAAACCATGATTTAGGCATTTGCGGTGTCAGCATAAAATGGGCTGCAGTGGCATTGAGGGCAATTTGAACAATTGCAGCATCGGACAAAGACAGGGTTTTAGGTAATCTATCGAGTAAGTTCATATAGAATTTGGCGTGCGCAATATTAAATTCCATGCTTGATAAGGCATCTGGAATGAGTAATTTTGCTTTATAAGACGTCAGAAATTCTATCTCGGAACCTAACGATACGCCTAAAACACCATACGAATCGTTATATTTCCATTGCCAATCTTTTTGTGGCATTAATAACATAACGGTGACCCAATATTTGAACACTGGGACATAATAGTAGATATTTTATCCAATATCAAAATAAAAATAATAAAATACAAATTATTTAACAGTTACTTAGTCGAACTAATATAGGATCTTAACAGCGATCTAGGGATCCTTTTAGATCGCTGTTAAAGAATAAGATCTTATTTTAGATCGTTATATTGATCTTAAGATCATTATTTTAAGCGGTATGCATTCACTATTTCTTTAATTAACTTCGGACCTTGATAAATAAAACCCGAATAAATCTGCACCATAACGGCGCCCGCATCAAATTTAGCCAAGGCATCTTCGGCACTATTGATGCCGCCCACACCGATGATCGGGATCTGCCCTTTCAAGCACATAGCTAACTGCTTGATCACTTTAGTTGACAGTTCTGTCAACGGTTTACCGCTTAAGCCGCCGCTTTCATTGGCGTTGGCAAGACCGCTAACACCATCACGCGTTAAGGTGGTGTTGGTCGCAATTGCGCCATCAAATTTGTTTTTAATCAAAGCTTGCGCGATATTTTCAATTTCTTCGATGGTTAAATCTGGGGCAATTTTAAGCGCGATGGGCACGTATTTTTTATGCTTTTCGGCCAGCTCAAGTTGCTTAGTTTTAATTGCGCTTAATAATTCATCTAATAGATCGCCATATTGTAGCGATCGCAATCCTGGGGTATTGGGTGATGAAATATTCACCGCAATATAAGCCGCATGGAGATAAACTTTATCCATACAGATCAAATAATCGTCTTTACCTTGTTCTACTGGGGTGTCTTTATTTTTACCAATATTGACGCCAACCATAATGTCGGTCTTTTTAGCGATCAAATTTTTGACCAGATTATCGACACCTTTATTATTAAACCCCATGCGATTAATAATGCCTTTGGCAGGCTTTAATCTAAATAGACGGGGTAAATCATTACCAGGTTGTGGCCTTGGGGTCACAGTGCCCACTTCAACATGACCAAATCCCATCGCATGAAAGGCATCAATCGATTCGCCGTCCTTGTCCATACCCGCAGCGAGTCCCACTGGGTTAGGAAAAGTCAGTCCCATAATGCTCACGGGAGCCGGTGCAATCGTTTGTCCGTATAGACACGTTAACGGGCTATTGGCGGTCATTTTTAGACTGCCTATAGCAAGATGGTGAGCTCGCTCAGGATCCATCTGAAACATGACTTTCTGTGCGATTTTATAAAACATGTACTTTCCTCGACCTAAAAAAAGCCCCGGCGATCGCCAGGGCTTCTGATTGTTATAATAAGTTTACTTTTGGCCTTCGCAGTGAAGGATCAGAAGGTTAAGTTCACGTAGGGCGACGGAGAACTTAGCAAACTCATGGCTTTGCGACGTTTTGAAGTCAGCTAGCATGTGGAACCATCTTTCCAATAAGCCTTGATTGATCTCAATCCACTGAGAAATCACGCTTTCGGCATCACAGGTTGCACTGCAGGTTCTTAGTACCACTGAACTTAATGCACGTTGTTGCCAATCCAACTCTTCCCTAAAGGCGGCACGAGCCAGTGCTTGCCAATGGTTAGCCACAGGTTGAGCGCTGATCTGTTCTAAGAACCAGTGCAGCTCAACGCGGGCGCCGAGTTTGAAGTAAGTTTCAGCCACTAGCGCAACTGACTTATCTTCTGTTTGGGCAATTTGGGCAATGTCTAGGGCAGAGAACAAGGTGCTCATGTTAGCCACAACGGTTGCCACAGCTTGTGGTACGTTTTCTTTGACCAAGGCATTGATCTCAGATTGGATACCCTTAGCTTCTTCTTCGACCAGATATAAATGAACATTGTCTTTAATTTGTTCAAATACGGGTTTGAAGAAGGCAACAGTCTGTTCGATGCTACCAGTGCGGTTACGGTGACGGAGGAACCAGCGGCTAGCACGACGCATATTGCGGCGTAACTGATGCAGCATTTCACCTTGAACCACAGCAGGAACTATGCCGTTTAAGTCAGTGATCGATTTAGTTAATTCAGCTAAACCAAATACTTCGCGGGCCATAGTGTAGCAAATTGCCGCGTCAGCAACTGAGGCACCTGTCTCATCTTGCATACGTTGAACAAAATTCAAGCCCATGTCGTTAACGAGTTCATTGGCGAGTGAGGTCGCAATGATTTCGCCACGCAGTGGATGGGTTGCCATTTTGTCGCTGTATTTTTCCTGAAGTTTTTTCGGGAAATAGGCGATAAGCAATTGGCTTAACAACGTATCTTCAGTGATTTCTGGGGTCACTAATTGCTCTTTCAGCACCATCTTCGCATAGGCAACCAGTACTGATAGCTCAGGACGTGTTAACGCACGACCACTGGCTAAACGCTCAGCCAATTCGTCGTCAGACGGTAAGAACTCTAAGGCTCTGTCTAACTTGCCTTCTTTTTCCAGATACTGGATAAAGCGGATCTGCTCTTTTAACTGCTCAGCACCACGCACTTGAGTCACAGAGATAGTACGGGTTTGATCTTTACAGTCTTGCAGTACGATGTGGCCGACTTCTTCAGTCATTTCTTCCAGTAAACGGTTACGTTGTTTCAACGTCAGTTCACCTTCAGTTACCATAGCGTTCAGCAAAATCTTGATGTTCACTTCGTTATCTGAACAGTCCACACCACCAACGTTATCCACGAAGTCAGTGTTGATACGGCCGCCGTTAGACGCATATTCGATACGACCTAACTGAGTACAACCTAAGTTACCGCCCTCGCCGACTATCTTAGCGCGCAGTTCGCCACCGTTGACACGCAATGCATCGTTGGCGCGATCGCCGACTTCAGCGTGGGTTTCGCGTGCAGATTTCACATAGGTACCGATACCGCCGTTCCAGATCAAATCAACTGGCATTTTCAGCAGTTCTTTCATCAGCTCAGTTGGGGTCATAGAGGTTTTCTCTGTGGCCAACATTTGCTTAATTTCTGCCGATAATGGAATGGATTTAGATGAACGTAGGAAAATACCGCCACCTTTAGAAATCAACTTGCTGTTGTAATCTTCCCAGCTTGAACGTGGCAGAGCGAATAAACGCGCCCGTTCATCATAACTTAATGCCGTATCCGGATTTGGATCGATAAAGATATGCATGTGGTTAAAGGCTGCAACCAGTTTCGTGTGCTTAGACAACAACATACCGTTACCGAATACGTCGCCCGCCATGTCACCTATACCTAAACAGGTAAAGTCTGTGGTTTGGCAATCAATACCGACTTCGCGGAAATGACGCTTAACAGATTCCCAGCCGCCTTTGGCCGTGATACCCATTTTCTTATGGTCATAACCGTTACTGCCACCTGATGCGAATGCATCACCGAGCCAGAAGTTGTATTCAAGAGAAATCGAGTTCGCGATATCAGAGAATGTCGCTGTGCCTTTATCGGCTGCTACCACTAAATACGGGTCATCTTCATCGTGACGAACCACATCCAATGGATGGACGATTTCACCGTTCAAAATGTTATCGGTAATATCGAGCAAAGCACGGATAAAGATGCGGTAGCATTCTTGACCTTCGGTGAAGAAGGCTTCACGGCCGCCTTCGGTTGGCAATTGTTTACAAACAAAGCCACCTTTAGCACCCACAGGCACGATCACAGTGTTTTTCACTTGCTGTGCTTTTACCAGACCTAATACTTCGGTACGGAAGTCTTCACGACGATCTGACCAACGCAGACCACCACGGGCCACTTTACCGTAACGTAAATGCACACCTTCAACCCGTGGCGAATAAACGAAGATCTCGAATTTCGGCAGTGGGCGTGGCATCTCAGGGATCAGTGAAGGCATGAATTTAAACGAGATATAACTCTTAGATTCGCCTTTAGCATCCTGTTGGTAGAAGTTGGTACGCAGAGTGGCGTTAATCAAGTCTAAATAACGACGAATAATACGGTCATCATCTAAGCTAGACACTTCGTCTAAACGTAAATTGATCTGTTCCATAAACTTGCCCAGAGTACGGGTTTTCAGTTTAGGGTTAAATTTACGGATGAACATCTTCACCAACAAATCAGCGATTTGTGGGTAACGACCGAAGGTTTCTTCGATATAAGACTGACTGAACGTCGCATCGATTTGACGCATGTATTTGGCATACGCGCGCAGTACCGAGACTTCACGGCCCGTTAAGCCTGACGCCAGAATAATGCGGTTGAAACCGTCATCTTCTAACTTCTTTTGCCACACTTGTGACAGTGCAGTTTGGAATCTGTCTTGGCTATCAGCGATGTTGTCTGTGTTGACGACTTTAACTGTCATCAAGAAGTCTAAGATCCAGAAGGTAGAACCGTCTGAGGTCGTGACTTCATAGGGGCGCTCGTTGATCACGCGCAGACCAAAGTTTTCCAGCATTGGCAGCACATCAGAAAGATGAATTGGCTCATCTTTATGGAATAGCTTTAAACGCACTTTATTGTCGTTCAGCGCAGCTTCCTGCGGTTGATAGAACAACATGCCGAGCTTGTGTTCGTCATCCAGTGCTTCGAGCTGTTGCATGTCAACGACGGCAGAGCTTGGCAATACATCTTCTTTATAGCTTTGCTCAAACGCATTGAAATAACGCTTTGTCAGATGAGTGCCGGCTTCTTCACCGAGTGCACTGTTAAGCGCAGTGCTTAACTTATCTTCCCACGAACGAGCCGCTTCTATTAAGTTGTTCTCTATGGCAGCCACATCTACATCCATATTATTGTTATCAACTTTGACTATGTAGTGAGTGCGGGCTAGCGTCGACTCGGAGAAATAAGTCGTAAACTCTACATCTTCTTTGCTGTTAAAATGCTGGGCCAGAATACGTTGAGTATCTTGGCGGAGTTTAGTGTTGTAACGATCCTTAGAAACGTACACTAAACAGGATAAGAAACGGCCAAAGCCATCTTTGCGCACAAAGAGTTTCAGCTTGTCTCTGTCTTGCATTTCTAACACGCCATGGGCCATGTGCGATAAATCATCAACATTGGCTTGAATTAGCTCGTCACGAGGTAAATTCTCAAGAATGTTTAGCAGGGCTTTATAGTCGTGTGAACGTGGGGTTAAGCCTGAACGATCTAACACACGCTGGACTTTTTCGTTCAGCAGTGGGATTTCACGTGGGCTGCGGTTATACAGGTTTGACGCATATAAACCGATAAATCTATCTTCACCAACCACATTGCCTTTCTTATCGAAACGCTTGATGCCGATATAATCGACATAAGCTGGGCGATGTACGCGGCTCTTGGCACTGCTCTTAGTGAGGATCAACAAGCTGTGATCTAAGGCTTCTTTGCGGGCGCTATCGGAGAAGCTAGATAGCAACAAACCTTGCTCAGGTTGCGCTTTAGTGTGCTTGTTCATCAAACCTAAACTAGAGGCGATATTAGGCACTAACTCAACATCACCTTCGACACGATTCAAATCGTATTGGCGGTAACCTAACAGCGTAAAGTGATGATTATTCAAGTAAGTCAGGAAGTTAATGGCTTCTTCTAACTCTTGCTTATCGCCAGGGAACGGACGTTTTGGCAATTCCTTGATCATCTCCCCCAACTTGGCAGACATGGCTTCCCAGTCATTGACTGATGAAGCAACATCGGCAAGCACAGACTGAATTTCGCGCTCTAATGCTTTGATATCGACAGTGCTGCTTTGGCGGTCAATTTCAATCAAGAATACGGCGACATGTTCAGTACTTTCTGGGCTCTGATTAAGATAAGTGACATTAGTCACACCGCTATCTGAACGCTCAATGGCCAGCGGAGTGTGTAACATCATGTGAGCAGTAATACCCATACGATTCAATGCCATACCAACTGAATCTACCAAGAATGGCATGTCAGGTTGGATAACTTCAATGATCGAGTGGGTAGATTGCCAGCCGTGTTTGGCCTGGCTAGGGTTGAACACTCGTAGGTGAGTGTTACCTTTTGGCGTTTTGTTCAGGGCGTTCCATAAACTGAGAACCGCACCGTATAAATCACTGTCATTACGCGCATTGAGATCGTCTTTCGACATGTGGGCATAAAGGCAGGTGGCGAACTGTTCAACTTGCTTGGCTTGTGAATTAGGGACTTTAGCGTGAATTAAACTGACTACATTTTCAAGTAGTACTGAAGGCATTGCATCTTTCAAGGCCATGTTGCTGTTTCCTTAAGCGTCTATGGCAGCGCTTTTTTCATTATTTGGATGCTTCGGCTTAACGATCTCAGATAAATTAATGTGATCTGGATCATCGCGCGAAGTTTATTACTAAAACCGCTGTATTTCGAGGAAAATTTTAGTGGTACATCCTCTTGAAATCCAGTATTCGCGTAAACAATGAATGACAAATGACCAAACAATCGATAAAGCAGACTAAGTATTCAAAAACAAATGGGGAGCTAAGCTCCCCATTCGTAGACCCTACTTAGGTTGGCGCCAGAAAACGGCGGCCAATGCAGGAAGGATAATTATGGCACCGAGCATATTTACCACAAACATGAATGTTAACAATATTCCCATGTCCATTTGGAATTTAAGTGCCGAGAAGAACCAAGTACTGACACCAATCGCCAATGTGAGGCCAGTAAAGATCACCGCACTGCCCCGTTCGACCAACGCCTCATAGTATGCCTGTTGCACTGGCATACCGTTCGAGAGCTTAGACGACATGGTCGAGAGGATATAAATACCGTAATCCACACCGATACCGACACCCAGCGCAATAACAGGTAAGGTACTGACTGCTAAGCCAATATCCAGTTGCGTCATCAAGGCTTGCGCCAATGTCGACACTACATACAGCGGGATAATTACCGCCACAGTCGCTTTTAAGGATTTAAAGCTGATTAAACAGAGTACAAACACGGCACCATAGACGTATAACATCATAGGTAATTGCGCTTCAGCTACCGCTTCGTTGGTCGCAGCCATCACGCCTACAGGACCCGATGCCAGTTTAAACTGCGGCTTGTCGTTATCCATCTTCGCAGCGACGGCTTTCACCTTAGCGACCACAGTTTCTATGGTTTCTGCCTTGTGATCTTTCATAAACAGATACACAGGCATGACAGAACAATCGCCATTTAACAAACCAGAGGTCGTCGGAATTTGGCCAATGGCCTGCACTAAACTCGCGGTCGTGCGCGGCAGCACTTCCCACCTTGGATTACCTTCGTTAAAGCCTGCGTTCACTTTTTTAGCAACTGATGCCAGACTCACAGTCGACTCGACCCCAGGCGTATTACGCACTAACCATTCAAACTCATCAATTTGAGTCAGCACATCGTGGTAAGTACAGGCTTCTGGTGCTGCCTCAACAATCACAGTCATCACGTCGGTAGTGATGGAGAAATGATCTGTGATGAAGAAGGTATCGAGGTTATAGCGCGAATCTTGGTGTAACGCTGGCGCCCCGCCCTGTAAATCACCAATCTTCATCTGATTGGCTTGTTGCAGACCGGCAAAATACAACACCACAGTGGCAATAATCACCACTACAGCGTATTTAGGCGTCGCAAAACGTGCTAAGAAACGCCAAATCGCTTCAGTGCGGACTTCTTCAGCCGTCGGCTCTGCGTTTTTATTGACTTTGATTTCAGTAAAAGAAATCACCAAAGGCAACAGGATAAGGTTAGTGAAAATGATCACGCCCACACCGAGTGATGCCGAAATCGCGAGCTCGCGAATAATCCCGATATCAATCGATAACAGGGTAATAAAACCAACAGTATCAGACAGTAATGCGACGCCACCTGGCACTAATAAACTGCGAAATGCCGAAGCCGCCGCCGCTTTGGTGGTTTGTCCGTCCATAACGCGGCGCCTTACCGCGTTGATCATTTGCACCCCGTGGCTGACCCCGATGGCGAATACCAAAAACGGCACCAGAATTGACATGGGATCAAGACCAAAACCTATCACAGTCAATAAACCGAGCTGCCAGACCACAGCGGTTAAACTGCAGACTAGGGGTAAAACGGTCAGAATGATCGATTTAGAGAAGAGGTAAACCATGACGGCGGTGATCAAAATCGCGATCACAAAGAACAGCAATACGCCCTTAGCACCATCGGCCACATCCCCCGCCATTTTGGCGAAACCTATGATGTGAATTTTAACCTTGTCAGTTTCAAACTTGCCCCTGAGTTCTTTTTCGAGCTGCGCCGCAAAAGCAATGGTATCTAAGGGTTTGCCGGTTTGTGGATCAAAATCCATTAACTGCGCCGACACCATGGCCGCGCTGTAATCATTGGCAATTAATCGACCGACAATGCCCGCTTTTTCAATATTATCGCGCACGGTTTCGAGCCCAGATACTGAGGTCGAAAAATCCGCAGGAATAACGGGCCCGCCAGCAAAACCATCTTCAACGACTTCTGTAAACCGAGTGGAAGGCGAAAAAATCGATTTCACCTGCGCGCGATCAACCCCAGGTATAAAAAACAGCTGATCGTGCACGTTTTTTAAGGTATCAAAATAGTTCGCATTAAAAATATTGCCGCTGGTGTCTTCCACCGCCACCATGATGCTGTTGGCGCCACCAAAATCTTTTTGGTGTTTCAGGTAGGTCTGCATATAACTGTGATGCAGTGGAATGTTTTTGATGAAGGCAGCATCCATTTTGAGTTGACTGGCTTGAAAGCCTAAAAACAACGTCAAAAACACAAAAATGCCGACGACCCACGCACGATTGCGGAATAAAAATGACTCAAATCCGTTGACCAGTTTTTCTAACATCTTCTCGGCCCTGTTATTGTAGTTTTAAAATTTTATGGCTTAAGAATAAACAGCCCTTGGCTGCCGGATAACCACATATTCCCTTGATTATCCTTCGCAATAGAGACTAAGTTTTCCCCTTGGCGACGAGTGACAATACTGCTGGTATCATCCCCATTCAGCTTAATCACTATCCCTGCATTTCCCACGAGATAAACCGCATCGTCCGATACTGACATCGCCCCATTGATTGAAGATTGCACTGGAAGTTCGATTTCATTCCACTGGCTTAAACTCACGTCAGCTTTGAATATATGACCGCGAAGGCCCATCACATACACGGCATCTCTCGTTTCAATGGCATTAAACATAGAGCCATCGTAATCAAAACTGGTACGCGCAAACGTTTGGCCTTGATCGCTTGAAACGGCCACTAGGCCTAACTCGCCGACCAGTAATAAACGTCCGTCAGTCAAGGTTAAAATACGATTAAAGTGCGGCAATAATGAAGCGCGTGCGCTCACATAGGCTGATTGATCGCTGCCTTTCAACTCCGCTAAATAGGACACATCTTCTTCGGCTAATAGCTCTTCATGGAACTCGTCGCTCCAATGGGCGCCACCATCATTAGTGCGATAAAACAAGCCGTAAGCCCCAATGGCGAACCCCTTGTTTTCATCTAAAAAGACCACATCAAGGAATGGCTTTTCAATCTCGGGCGAATGCATCTGCTGCTGCCAAGTTTGGCCACCATCCTGAGTATGTAAAATGGTCGCATCATGGCCCACGGCCCAGCCGAGTTTGTCATTAAGGAAAAACACTTTGGTCAACTGCGAGCTCACGGGCGTCGCCACTTGATGCCAACTGCCGTCATACACCAGGACATGACCGCGTTCACCCACAGCCACTAAGCCTTTGCCCACGTTGGCAATATCTAAAATCAAGGATGAAGCCGCAAGCGGTTGAATTTGAGAAAAAATCGGATCAGAGGGCGTTGCAGATAACGTAGAAGGGAAAAAAGCGCCACCGAAACTTAATGCAGCAACACACTGAAGGATGCGAAACGACATACAAACTTCCTTAAACTAATGAGGGGCGCAGAGCGCCCCTTTATTTGTGGCGTATTAACGGATACCTTCGCGACGCAACGCATCGGGGGTAAAGTTAGCTTCAGTCAGTTTGGCATCGAAGTTATACATACCACTTTGGTTGTCTAAACCCATGGCGAGATAACGACGGGATTGCAAATCATGGAAGACTTCCAGCGTGTCCCATTGAGTTGGCACTTCGTAGTAGTTCAAGCCATGTGCAACAGCCACACGATACAGCTGATCACGGTTATCGTAGAGATCGGCTATCGACACTTGCCATGAATCTTCGTCAAGGTACATATCGCGCACTTTGTAAATGTGGCGCATACCGTCTTTCAACGTCGCCTTCACTTGCCATACGCGGTGTTTTTCCCAACGAACATACTCAGGATTAACATGCCCAGGTTTTAAGATTTGGTCATATTTCAGCTTGTCTGAGTGCAGTTTGTAATCGTTGTACGGGATGTAAATTTCTTTCTTGCCAACCAGTTCCCAGTTGTAACGCACTGGAGAGCCGTTAAACATGTCGAAATCATCCGTCGTACGCAGACCGTCAGACACTGTACCCGGTGTATCGAAAGCGACGTTTGGCGCTTTACGAACACGACGTTGTCCTGTGTTATAGGTCCAAGCTTGGCGTGGCAACGCCTCTTGATCCATGGTCTCTTTTACCAATAACGCAGTACCCGCTAAACGGGCTGGCTGAGTCACCACTTGCTTAAAGTAGAACAGCGTATTGCTGGCTTTAAGCAGATCTAAGGTCATTTCTGGACGAGAATATTCGAAGCGAATTTCCTCTGAGGTTTCCACTAAGCTATAGCTACCATCGGCCGTTGGTGCAGCTTGGCTACGGGAAGTCTCAATATCAACCCCGCGGAAACGCAAAATGTGGTTCCAAATCGCTTCTAAACCATTTGCTGGGATCGGGAATGGAATACCAATAGCAGCGCCAGAAATACCATTGCCCTGTGCAATCAATTCTGCACGTGTCGCGTTAGCTTTGGTTGCATCATAGACAAACTGCGGCACAGATGCGCTACGGCGAGTCTTATATACATTCATCTTGTAAGTATCAGGATAAAGTTCGAACAACTTCATCTGACCCGGCGTTAAAAAGTCTTTATATTGCGCTTTGTTAGCATTGGTAATGGTGAATTCAATCTTATCCTCAGGGAAAGGATCTGGGTGATGCATCCCTTTGGTATAACCCGCCACAGGCTTAGTGATACCACCATCCCAAGCAGGAATAGAACCGTCAGCATTACCCGCCTTTTCAGCACCTAAAGGGGTGAGCTCATTGCCAAGTTTAGCCGCGTCAGCCTCTGATACCTTAGCCATAGCGACTGGCGCTACGAGTGCGAACATCACTGCACTCGCCAATATCGTCAGTTTCTTCATTGTTTGAGTCCTTTTAGATCGAATACTTGATATTGAATGAAACATAATCACGATCTGCCATCGCATTCGTCGTACCGACACCGCCAAAGAAATTGTTATAGGAGATATCTGCACCCCAACGGTTTTGATAGTCGAAGTTAACGCCTAGCGCGACAGACTTGCGTCCTTCCGTGAACAGGAACATAGGATCCGGAGTAATACCGTCAACGTCATGGGAGAAAATGACCCGTGGCGACATATTGACCCCAGCAAAGACGTTGTTGAAATCTGCTTTTGCCACTAAACGGTAGCCCCAAGCAAAGTCAGTTGGGAACGGGTTAGTTTCAGGGCCATTATGCAAGGCTTGAATGATGCCAGGCATATCTGGATTGCCGCCAGAACGTGACGTACCGGGACCATTGAGACGTAGCTCATCGAAACCTGGCATATCGTGGATCCACACACCACCCACTTCGGCCAACATAGTTAAGTTATCTAAACCTAAGGTTGGGCCAAATAGATGGGTGAAAGTCATCTGCGCCTGTGTGGTATCCACGCGAATAAAGCCATCCACGGTTTCACCCGGTTGAACGTCTTTAATCTGTGAAATACCATCAAGATCGGGACGAAGCCCCGCATTGGCTAACTGCTGTGGCATACCGGCGAACAGCAATTCAACGTCATCAATCTGCAGTGGCTCATCTTGACGATGGGCAATCTCACCCGCGACAGACGTATCACCAATCAAAGTGTTGAAGCTGAAACCGTAGAGTTTAATATCCTCTGGATAGACGATTTGCGCCTTAGAGAAGCTCTTCAGACTAAGCAGCAGTTCACGGTTGATGTTGCCCGAGTTTTGGCCTACCGTCGCCAAATCAGATAACAATGCACCTGTGCTAAAGTCGGCAGCAGTACCACTGATAAGTGGACGACGGCTATGGTAATTCATGAAATAGAAACCAAATTCGGTTTCACCTAGTTCAGGCGCGTAATAACCCAGCTTGATACCGTATTGGCCATCATTGCTTGGTTCTTCTTCATCCTGCACTAGCGTCACTTTCGTTGGATAGGCTAAAGCCATAGAAACCAATTGCTGTGTCGGAATAGATTGGCCGCTGGCGATCATGCCCGCTAAACGCTCATATTCTTGCATCACAAAATCTAAGTTGATGTCAGGGTTAGCGTTAAACCCAAGCTGAGCGTTTTGAGCATAACCACCAAAACCGGCAAAATCGTTAGTCGCAAAAATGGAGCCCGGAGTTGGAACCCAAATAGGTTGCCAATCATATTGATAAAATGCTTCAACCGTTAACGAATCTGTCAGGCCAAGGGATGCCCACACCATACCTTGCGGTCTGAACGCTTCTTTTAACTCAGCACCAGGTGCGTTGAGAATGTTCAAATCCACGGCGTTGATTTCACTGATCCCATGGGCAATCAGCGTACTTTCACCCCATGACACCACTTGATTACCAACACGAATAGATAATGGATTTGCACCATCATTCAAATCGAAGTTGGCATAGACAAACGCATCTAATAAACGGATATCTTTACATTGTACTTCTGAAGCGCGGCTATCTTCGCAAGGGTCAAATTCTTTACCCGTGATCGGATCGTTGTAGTCATAATTGCCATCGTTCAGTTTACGATCATAAAAATACATACCGCGGGCGAACAAACCGTAGTTTTTGTATTTCAACGATAATTCATGCAAACCTTTGACGATCTCAGACGTAGTATCGCCTTGAGAATAAAGTAAGTTACTTAAGTCATTGTTGCTGGAATACGACCCGGGCTGGGCCCAAATCTCAGCTGAAGTATATTTTGTATTACCAAATGCGCTGTAATTAGACCAATCGAATTGGGGTTGATTCACCTTACCAATTTGACCTTCCCAATCGCGCGCCCCAACACGCCAGCTCGCACCAGCAGTCCAAGTTGAGTCGAATGTGCCCTCAACCTCTCCCCAATCAAAAGATATTGCATTAACGCTTGGGATCATTAACAAACTCAATGCCGACGCCACCCCCAAAGCAAGCGCCGATTTGTTAAAACTATTTTTAACAATTTTCATTTTAGCTCTCCGTACCCTGCTGGATTCTTTGTTTTAGGAATTACAACCAACATCTTGTTAGCTCACAGGTAACATCATTGTTACAGCAATTAATCCCCTTGGGCAAGGCGCAGTTAGAGAAAATTTTCTAAAGAATTAGGCATGTAGACACATTTGTGCCAGCAGTTGAAAAGGTGGGATTTAAATTAGAGAAAAGCGGGATAGAAATGAAGCGGGAAAAGATATCAAAAAATCATATAATTCATTAACATATTTAAAAACTAAATATCACAAACCGAGCTTGATGATCAGTCGACCGTTTAAAGTAATTACTCTAAGCGCAAATAAACAAATTCAGGTTAGACTCGATTTAATGAAACAAATTGTCCCTTCTCATCTAAAACCAATTTGAAATAGCCTTGAATGCCATTTACGGTTAAAAAACGTCTGAAATGACGGCCATTAATCCACAAAATACGTCCTTGCGTTTCGCGGACCTCAATTTTATCAGCAAGCCCTTGATAGTAAGGTAAGAAATCTCGATAGCTGATCGTTAGTTTGAAATACAATTCCATAATATCAGGGCGGCATCGATTGCCGCCCTCCTCCTACAAACCGCTATTTTGCCAATGCCTTAGAGACTTTTTCGTACATATCCTTAGATAAGTCAGGTAAAGCCAAAAGTTGCCCTAAACAGGCTTTTATTAAGGTTTGACGGCCTAAGTCGAATTTATGGAACTGGATCAATGGCGTCACCATGCGTGCCGCAACCTGCGGATTGAGCTTATTAAGGGTAATTAAGCATTCGGTTAAGAAAGCATAACCCTTACCGTCTTGACGGTGGAATTGGTAAATATTACCCGCCGCAAAACTGCCCACTAACGCGCGCACTCGGTTTGGATTACTCATACTAAAACACTTGTGCTGCTGTAATTGACGCAGACGTTCAATCACATCTTGCGCATTACGAGTCGCTTGCAACATAAACCATTTATCCATTACCAATGGCGTGTCCTGCCAACGCAGCTCAAATGCGGTCATCAGCTCATCGCGACAAGGCAAATCGCCCACATTCGCCGCAGTCAGTGCGCCGAGGGAATCTGTCATATTGCTGGCTATATCAAACTGAGAAATGACTAACGCTTCTGCCTCATCCGACACCCGTGCTAACCAAGTTAAACACTGATTTTTAAGCGCTCTTGCCTGCGTGATATCGACTGATACCAAAGAGCGATAGAGCGCGATCAATTCATCTTCAGAGTGTGAAGCAAGCTCTGTTAACACAAATTCACGGGCTAAGGCTAACGCATCGAGATCAACGCTGTCAGTTTGCTCAATCAAAGCAGATGCCGTAGGTATGGCTAAGATTTCGGCAATCAATGCTGGGTCAAGTTCAGTGTCTAACAACACGCCTTTAAAACTATCGCGCACGCGGGGATCGAGTGTCATGGCTTGTTGCTGCTGTAAACTCGCAACATTCTGCCAAATCGCTTGGCTCACTAAGGTCACTGAGGCTTCCCATCGCGCCACTTCGCTGCTGGCAAAACGCATCAAGTGAACCAGTTGATCCACATTGAATCGATATTGCAATTTAACGGGCGCGGAGAAGTTTTGTAGTAACGAAGCCACCGGTTTATGACTTAATCCCTCAAAACTAAACACTTGTTCAGCCTGAGTAAAGTCAAGAACTTCATTCACTAAAGAGTGGCCCTTGGCATCTAAGAGTTCGATGCTGAACGGGATATGCAAGGGGGATGCACAGTTCGCTAAACTTTGTTTAAGGGTTAATTGGTAAATGCCCGTTAGCGCATCGAAACTGTCCATCGCAGTCACAATCGGCGTGCCCGCTTGGCTATACCATAAACGGAATTGGGTTAAATCCACGCCACTGGCATCTTCCATTGCCGCCACAAAATCATCGCAGGTGACCGCTTGGCCATCGTGGCGATTAAAATACAGTTTCATCCCCGCTTGAAACTTTTCTTCGCCGAGCAAAGTGTGCATCATGCGGATCACTTCAGCGCCCTTGTTATACACAGTGACTGTATAGAAATTATTCATCTCAATCACAGATTCTGGACGAATGGGATGGGACATTGGGCCAGAATCTTCGGCAAATTGCTGATTCTTGATCACTTTGATTGCGTGAATTCGATTCACAGCGCGTGAGCCTAAATCGGAGCTGAATTCTTGATCGCGAAAAACCGTTAAGCCTTCTTTTAAACTTAGCTGGAACCAATCACGGCACGTCACGCGGTTTCCGGTCCAATTATGGAAATACTCATGGCCTACCACCGATTCAATACCGTGATAATCCTCGTCGGTAGCCGTTAACGTATCTGCAAGCACATATTTAGTGTTGAAGATATTTAAGCCTTTGTTTTCCATCGCTCCCATATTGAAAAAGTCGACGGCAACTATCATGTAAATATCTAAATCGTACTCGAGGTCAAAACGACTCTCATCCCATGCCATGGATTTTTTCAGCGATGCCATCGCATGGTGTGCTTTATGTAAATTACCTTTATCGACGAACACTTGCAGGATCACTTTACGGCGACTGCGGGTAATGAACTCATCTTGCAACAGATCAAAATCGCCAGCGACTAAGGCAAACAAGTAAGCCGGTTTTGGAAACGGATCTTGCCAGCAAACATAATGGCGACCGCCCTCCAATTCGCCTTGATCAATCAAATTACCGTTACTCAGTAAAAACGGGAATGCGGCTCTATCGGCTTCGATGCGCACAGTATATTTGGCTAATACATCGGGACGGTCGAGGAAATAAGTGATCCGTCTAAAGCCCTCAGCCTCACATTGCGTGCAGTAGGCACCATCGGACATATACAGGCCTTCAAGGCTCGAATTGGCCTCGGGATCGAGCTTAGTGACGATGTTCAGCTCAAACTCATCAAGCGCCGTTTCTAAGACTAATTGACCCGCGCTAACATGGTAAGGCACTGCCTCGCCGTCAACCGTCAACGAGATCACAGTTAAGTCTTCACCATCCAACACTAGGGCTTGGGTATGCTTAGAAGCGCGTTTTACCCGACTTATCGCCTGCACCTGAGTCGCATTGCCCGCCAGATTAAAAGCTAAGTCAATCGTGTCTATCGTGAAGAGTGGCGCTTGATAATCTTTTAAGTATTTTGCTTGAGCTTGTGTCATTTCGATCCCTTTAACGCTGATCTAAATAAGAAAAAACGCGCCATAAGCGCGTTTTGATATTGGATAAATCGACTCGACTAGCGCCTACTTAGCACTAGTTTTAGCCAGCTTTTGCGCATCAGCCATATCTAAAGTGATATAAGCCGTTTCATCTAAAAATGCGTCTGGCAATTCGGCTTCGTCCTTAATGTCTTCCATTGATTTAACCGGTGCTAAACCATTGGCGACTCGGCGCTCGTTCGTTCTATCGAGGACTTTCTTCTCATCGGCTTCGCGGGAGGCAATGCGCTCACTTTCAACCAGAGAAACTGTCTTCTCTTTGTGGTGCTTTTTAAAGTCGGCAATATCTTGATTGATATAAGCAAACTCTACACTGCTTTTGATGCGGTTAAGGTGCTTGGCCTCAAGGCTAGTCACTAACTCAGGCGTCACATCATTGAGCGTGCCATATTGTGCCATTGGCACTTTATCCCAAGGCAAGGCATTTTTCTCTTCAGCTTCACCGTACTCACCTGGCTCTAACGCACTTGGGTAAGCAATGTTTGGTGTCACACCTTTAAGCTGAGTGCTGCCGCCATTGATCCGATAGAACTTTTGAATCGTGTATTGCACATGACCAATTGGCTTTTCATACATGTCGTAGATACGGCCTAAGCTCTTATGCTGCTGCACTGTACCTTTACCAAAGCTAGATTCACCGACAATTAGCGCGCGGTCATAATCTTGTAGCGCAGCAGCAAAAATCTCAGAGGCTGAAGCACTGTAACGGTCAACCATCACAGTCAACGGGCCCGCATAACTGGTTTTGCCATCGTTATCACGGTGCGCAGACACACGGCCATCGGCATCACGAATTTGCACCACAGGGCCCATATCGATAAAGAGTCCCGTCAGCAACACGGCTTCTGTTAATGCACCACCACCGTTACCCCTAAGGTCGATGACTATGCCTTCAACTTTGGCTTCGTTTAACTTCACTAGCTCTTTTTCAACGTCCTGTGACAGATTCATGTAGAAACCAGGAATATGGATCACACCGACTTTGCGATTAGCGTACTCGCCGTCTTTAGGTTCAATCACCTTAGAGGTTGCCGCTCTGTCCTCAAGACGAATTTTATCGCGTACTAAGGTAACGTCGAATGGCTTAGCATTCGAACCGCCTTTCTTCGGTAAAATTTGCAGTACGACTTTACTGCCCTTAGGCCCTTTGATCAGATCAACCACGTCATCTAAACGCCAGCCGATCACATCAACAATTTCACCGCCTTCTTGACCGACGCCGACAATCTTGTCTTCCGGCGACAGTTTTTCGCTGCCAGCCGCAGGGCCACCAGCAATTAAGCTTTTAATAACAGTGTAATCGTCTTCAAGTTGCAGTTGAGCACCAATCCCTTCAAGGCTTAAATTCATTTCCATTTGGAAACGTTCAGCATTGCGTGGTGACAGGTAACTCGTATGCGGCTCAATGCTGCGTGAGAAGGCATTCATCACGCCTTGGAACACGTCTTCACTGTTGGTTTGAGTCAAACGTTTGATGGCGTTGTTGTAACGCTTTTGCAGGATCTCAACAATCTCAGGCCATTTTTTACCTGTGAGTTTCAGATTTAGCGCATCGTATTTAACACGTTGACGCCATAACTCATTGATCTCGGCTTGATCTTTTGGCCATGCCGCATCGTCACGGTCATACTCATAGGCATCGCCAGGGGCGGAGAAATCCATCTCTTTGTCCAGAAGGGATAAAGCATAGACAAAGCCTTCATAACGACGCTTTTGGACGATATCAAACATTTTATAGGCAGGCTCAAGTTCACCAGAACTGAGCATGTCATCGAATTGGGTAGCATAAGGTTTAAAGCTATCGACATCCGCTTGGGTTAACACATTGCGGCGATAGTCTAACTGCTGCAGGTAACGGTCAAAAATTTGCGTAGAAAAGGCATCATCAAGATTAAATCTATGATAGTGCGAACGAGTGTATAAGTCCGTTACCCTTTTGCTCGCGACCTTATGTTGCGCTTCCTGCTTGAGAGTGGGTAACTCGCTGATTTGAATCGTGGGTGGTACGGCCCAAGCCGAGAATCCGACAAAAACAGTGGCGATCGAGGTAGCCAAAGTGAGTTTTCGCATCAACAAGTTACTCCGTTTTAAAAAATGATTACAGCAGGATATGTTCTGCTCTAACTTTAATCGTTAGGCCACTATCAAGCTGAACATGAATATCTTCCTTGTTAATATCAGTAATCACACCGGCTACGGGTGTCATACCTAACTTAACATTGACGCGTTGTTTTTTCGTTAAATCAGTCAATTGTGCTTGGACATAATTTACGACTGGCGCTGCTTTAGGCGCAGGCTTAGCAGGACGCTCAGTTTTAGCACGTTGAGGAACAGCCACCTTTTTAGGTGCTTTCTTCGCCGCAGGCTTAGGTGCGAGTGCTGCACGTTTCGCTTTCGCTTTATCCTGACTCTCTTTCAACATGGCTTGAGCATGGTCAATGTGCTCTTGCTCTAACTCGCCGCAAGGTTCGCCATCCAGATTAACGCGTTGTGCGCCCGCTTTAACGCACTTCAAATAGCGCCAGCTGCTGGTGTAACGTCTTAAGGCAACTCTGAGCTGAGTTTTACTGACTTTAGAATCATCAGCCAACCTTTCAGCCAAATCTTGAAACAATCCGATTTTTAATGGCTTAGTTTCACCTTCAGCAATAAAGCACAAAGGAAATGTTTCATACAAATACGCCAAAATTGCATTGGTGTCGGTCAACTTTTCTGTTGATTCCATCATTACTTCCACAGTCAAAAAGGGACATCGATTCGAGGTGATATATATCAACTTCTTACGTGTCGTTTATCTTCGTTAAACTCAATATTGAGTCAACGTACAAATTAGCATCCTAGCCGCGTTTACTAAAGTTAAAAAAATATACCTTAACAAATTTTTACAGCTCAAAACACTAAGCTTATTCATTGCATGCCAATCAAACCAGCTTAATGCGTGCAGGCGCATATTATAAGGCGCACGCCACCGATTGCGACTATGAATTATGCGTTATTGTACGCAAATTAATCAAATAGGCAGTTTTCAAAACTTTTAACCAGTAATTCCAGCCCCTTTTGGTCTTCTTCGTCGAAACGATCGAAGATTGGGCTGTCAATATCGAGCACGGCAACCACGTTACCTTGAGCACAAACTGGCACAACGATTTCAGAATTACTGGCAGAATCACAGGCAATATGGCCATCAAATTGATGAACATCGGCCACTCGCTGGGTTTGATTGGTGAATGCCGCCGTACCACACACGCCTTTTCCTAACGGAATACGTGTACAAGCCACTTTACCTTGAAATGGGCCTAATACGAGTTGTTCGCCACGCATAACGTAGAATCCCACCCAGTTCAGCTCAGTTAAATTATCATTGAGTAAGGCTGAAAAATTCGCCATTGCCGCAACAAGGTCGTCTTCCCCTTCCAACAAGGCCAAGGCTTGACGGTTAAGTGACTCATAAAATTTCGATTTCATTACATTTCCTAACAATTTTATTCTGCTGCTTCGGTCTTTTTAGCCGCTTTTTTCGCAGCAGGTGGATTCGTTGGCGTACTATTAACCTGAACGACACCTTTAAGCAAGTTCGTCAGCTCATCTTTATTGTTAGCAAAATAGAATGCGAGCTTTTCGCCCACGCTTTCATCTATACCTAAATCAGCTTTTTGAATGAAGGGGATAAGGTTATCGGCGATATCGAGCATCTTATCGTAGGCATCAGCCTCCTTCTTAGATGTGAATGTCATCTTTTCAACCCCTTCTCTGACCACGACAAACTGTGTTATTACTGCCATGACTGCCCTCGCACTGTTTTTATATACAGTAACTAGAGTGACATAGATTGAACTTGTGATGCAAGTGTTCTGATTAATCTGATATTATTAGCGTACTTTCGTTGCCAAGATTATAAAGCGCTAGACTGTGCAGAACGGCTGATTAGCACTACACTTTGCACCGATCTCGCTGTTATTACTCCTATTTAGGCTAATATATATTTTTATATGCATGAAAACGCAGCAGAAAATTCAGTAATCCTTTGCCGTTCCTGCGATTTAGCAGTCCGCAAACGTGCCTTGCCAAGCGGTGTCAGAGCCCTTTGTCCCCGTTGCAGCACTGCACTTTATGACACTCCTTACTGCTCTGTAAATGGCATGCTCGCCCTATGTATCTCGGCACTAGTATTTTATTTTCCTGCCAATTTTTTACCCGTACTCGAAATTCACTTTTTCGGCAGCATTCGCACCACCACGGTTTTTCAGGGCGCATTTGCGGTATTTGACCAAGGTTATTGGGTCGTTGGTTTAGCCGTGCTTGCCGCCGCTGTGATTGGCCCAGGCTTATTACTGTTATCGATACTGACGCAGATTTTGATTGTGAAATGGGGACTGAGTCATCTTTTTTGGCGTAACTCATTAAAGCAATTATTGAAGTTTCATGGCGTATTGTCGCAGCTCACTATGCTAGAAATTTATGTGATCAGCTTTTTGGTTTCATCGTTCCAGCTTTCTGATTTTTCGGATATTTATTTTGGTATGGGCACATTTTGCTTCACTATGTTGTTTCTCGTGACTTTGTTTCTGCAACGAGAGTACGACTTAGAGCACATGTGGACGTTATTGGAAGGTCATCGCTGATATGAAGCAACAAGGTAAAGATATCGGCCTGTGTCTGTGTAAGGTCTGCCGCCAGCTCAATAGTAGTGACCTCACCCACTGCCAACGCTGTGAAGCTGAGTTGCAGGTCAGGGACTATTCTAGCCTGCAAAAAAGTTGGGCTTTGTTGATTACCGCAGCCATCTTGCTGGTGCCAGCGAATATTTACCCTATCACTATGCTGACCAACCAAGGGCAAGTGCGGCACGACACGATTTTTTCGGGCATTTTGCATCTAGTGCATTCAGATATGTTGCCCATTGCCGTGATAGTTTTTACCGCCAGTATTTTAGTGCCATGGATTAAAATCATCGGCTTATCCATTTATCTGTGTGCGATCAGCTTTGATATTCCGATTTCAAAAAAGAAATTGATGGTGGGTTTTCACATCATCGAATGGATTGGTCGTTGGTCAATGCTCGATTTATTTGTCATCTCAATCACAGTGGCATTAGTGAATATGGGACAACTACTCGACGCTAAACCCGCGCCTGCAGCGACCGCATTTGCCTTGGTTATTCTGTTAACTCAGTTAGCCGCAAAAGTGTTAGACACTCGTTTACTCTGGGATCGATTGGAACCTCAAGATGACACAAATTGAATCGCCGAAAGTTGTAAAGAAAAAACTCTTTTCGCCCATTTGGCTGCTGCCTATTGTCGCGTTGGCATTGGGTGCGTGGCTGGGCATTAAGAGTATTAAAGAATCGGGCGTTGAAATTCAAATTCACTTTCCGAGCGCAACTGGGATTGACGTAGGTAAAACCTTAGTCAAATACCAAGGCTTGACTGTCGGTAAAGTCAAAGACATAGGAATAGATGAAGATCTCAAGGGCGTAAACGTTAAAGTCATGATGGACTACCGTGCTAAGCCTTTCTTAAATAAGGAGACCCTCTTCTGGCTTGTTACCCCTAAGGCCAGCATCACAGGCGTTGAAGGCTTAGATGCACTGTTCTCAGGTAACTACATTGCGATTCAACCGGGCAAAGGTAATGCATCAACTTTCTTCGAGGCTGAGCGCCAACCGCCGCCGATGCAAATCGGCTCAGAAGGTGTGATGGTCGAACTGACCTCAGACAAACTCGGTTCGTTGGATGTTGGCTCGCCAATATTTTTCCGCCAAATTCCCGTGGGCAGTGTGGTCAGCTACCGTTTAGATGGCAATCAAAGAGTCATCATCAGCGCTTTTATTCAAGAGCAATACGCGCGATTAGTGAAGAAAAACTCTCACTTTTGGAATGTCTCCGGCGTAAAAATTGATGCATCACTGACTGGGGTTAAAGTCAGCTCTGAGAGTTTGGCATCCATTCTGGCTGGCGGCGTGAGTTTCAGCTCTGACGATAAAGCGGATATTGCCAAAAACGGTGACATTTTTTCGCTTTATGATTCAGAAACCACAGCCCTTGGCGGCATAGAAATAAACCTGACCATGGCTGATGCTAACGGTGTCGACAAAGGCACTCGCATTGTTTATCGCGGCATCAATATCGGCAGCATTTTAAGCAAACAACTCACCGCCAATGGCGTAATAGCTGTGGCGAAGTTTGAACCTCAATACGGTTCACTGTTAACTAACGACGGGGTGTTTTGGCTTGAAGGTGCCGATATTTCCCTTTCAGGCATAAAAAATCCAGAGCGTTTACTAACGGGCAGCGTGATCAACTTCCTGCCGGGCATTAATACAAAAACGGCGATGCCAAGCAGTTTTGCCTTACAAGCCAAAGCGCCTGATTTACTGCAATCGAAGAAGCGTTTCTTGACCTTAACCTCAGCCGAAAACATGGGCATTTCAGCGGGCGCCGAAGTTCGCTTCAAGCAAATCCCCATTGGCTCAGTGCTTGCGGTTAAGTTAACCAAAGATTTATCAGCGGTGGAATACCAACTCGAGTTACAACCTGAGTTTGCTGGCCTAATTCGCAGCGACAGCTATTTTGTCCCTGAGTCGGCATTAACAGTAAAAGCATCACTAGAGGGCGTGTCAGTCAAAGCAAGGGATTTTACGACGCTCACTCAAGGTGCGGTTAGCTTGATCCAAGGCCACAGTGATACACCACTCGCCGCCAACAGCGCCCTCACCTTGTTTAGCTCAGTGGATGCCGCGACAGCCTTTTATGATCGTCAGCAACAAGTTCATCTAACCTTAATCAGTCAAGATGGCGCCGATGTCAGCCAAGGCTCACCGATTTACTATAAAAAGATGCAAATTGGCACAGTTGACTCAGTGAATTGGCAAAGTAAGACCGAAGACTTTGCTATCAAGCTCGCTATCGACAAACAATTCCAGCCCTTGCTGAAAAAGCCGAATGTGTTCTGGCGTAACAGCGCCGTGGATATTAGCGCCAGTCTTGCGGGCATTGATGTTGCGGTCGCACCGCTTCAAGGAGCATTAAAGGGCAGCATCAGTCTGGGATTGCTTGATAGCAATGACAAAGCCAGCAATGCAGCTAACTTAAAACTCTATGAGAGCAAGCAGTTGGCATTAACGCAGGCGCAGGCGATTCGCCTCACCCTACCCGCCTCAAGCAAACTGGCGGCCAAGGCAGCGATTCGTTATCAAGGTCATCAAGTGGGTGAAGTGTCGCAGGTGAAGCTCAATGCCGATCTCAATACACTCACTGCAACGGCCTATCTCTACGGCGAATACGCCGAACATTTCAGCCGCAGCGACTGTGAATATCATCTAGTGGATGCGCAAATTTCTCTGGCGGGAATTAAAGCGCCAGAAACCTTGATCACTGGCCCTTATATCGGTGTACTGCCGGGTACAAGCAGTCAAAAAGCGACCCAGTTTGTTGCCAACCTCGCTGCCAGCAGTTATGCCAACGTTGACGAAGATGCGCTTAAATTCGTCTTAGAAGATAACAACTTAGGCTCGATGAAAGTCGGCACACCTATCTTCTTCCGTGGTATCAAAGTCGGTCAAATCGATGGTTATCACCTGTCGACACAGGGCAATAGCGTGCTGATGCAAGCCCATATTGAGCCGCAGTACAGTCACTTAGTAAATCAAAGCAGTCAGTTCTGGGATGCTTCTGGAATTAAAGTCGATGTTGGCCTCTTTTCAGGTGCGCAAATCGAAGCGGGCTCGCTGGAAACCTTACTCGCTGGCGGTATTAATGTCGCGACTAAGGACACGACTCAAGAGGTTAATCGTTTAGCAGCAGGAACAGTATTAAGATTGCAACACAAAGCCGAAAACGAATGGCAGGAATGGGCCCCTGCCCAGTAATTCTTTTCATCAAAAGACTTACACCAACGCACTAATATTAAAGCTCTTAAAAGTCAATCAGGCGCATTATGCGCCTGATTTATTGTTAGCTTCCCTTGCAATTCTATTGAGACA
>NZ_VXCT01000067.1:0-27559 GCF_052850535.1 Shewanella sp. 1180_01 | reverse complement strand
ATGCTGCACCCGAGTTGCCGCCCGAAGTCGTGAAGTGGAAAGCATTTTTGCAGTTGAAGAAAGAACGCAATATGTGATCTTGTTGAGGCATGACTTACCCCGCTAAGGTATGCCTCTTATTCCCGCCGTTTCCTCCATTTCAGCCAGCAACACCTCTTCTTGTACTAACATCCAAGCGCCGCGCAATTGTGCCTGTTGCCAATAGCGCACGATTTCATCCAAATCCAATAGATTTAAGTGTTGAAAGCTATAACTTAAACAAGGGATTAGGGCGCAGTCGGCTAAGGTAAAACTGTCGCCGCAAACCCAATGGTGTTGCGTGAGTTGCGTGTCTAAGTGTTGAAATTGTACCAGTAGTTGTTTTTCTAATTGTTTGATTTCGAACTCGTTACTGTCCTCGGTATGCTTCAACTTTTCTAATTGAAATAATGGGTTATTAATATCATTGTCTATGATGCGATCGAACAAACGCACCTGTAAGTTGCGTTGCGGTTCTTGGGGCAGCAGCTGGGTACTGTTATTAAAATGCCTATCTAAGTATTCAATAATAATGCTGGATTCGGGAACAAGCAGCTCATCGTGGGTTTTTAGCAGGGGAACTCTCGCCTGCGGATAGGTTTGGTGAAATTCCTTGCGTGAAAAAGGGTCGCGCAGATCTATGATTCTGGGGTAGAAATTGGCCTGCTTTTCATAAAGTGCGATCAGCACCTTTTGTGAATAGCGAGATAAGGGGTGATAAAAAAGCTCCATAGGCACTAACTCCAAACCCTGAATTTTACTGACTTTACGCCTTAACTTTAGTCGTAATTAAGGTGCTTGCTGTAAGAGTTTTTCTAAAAAATGCAGGGATAAACACAATTTTTAGCGGCAAAGCCAAATGATCCATCAAGGATAAAAATCGGTATTATTAACGACATATTAAAAGTGTCGGGATTTAATCATTTTAAAGGTAATAATATGAGCCAGTTAGAGCGTTTTTCATCTATTTATGCCAGAGCCAGTGAGCGCAAAGGCGGGGCTGCGGGACTCGAAGCCTTGTTGTCTGGTTGCCTGTCCGATGATGAAATTCGCCAGTATCGTGATGCTGAATTATTGTCAGCGATGAGCCGTCAGGTGTTTCAAAGTGGTTTTGTGTGGCGGGTGGTTGTTAATAAATGGCCAGAATATGAGAAGTCATTCTTTGGATTTGAACCGCATAAAGTGTTGATGTTATCCCCTGAGCAAATTCAAGCGCGGGCGAGTGATGCTACACTGATCCGCCATCTGAAAAAGACTCAAGCCATTTATGATAATGCTTTAATGATCCACGATGTTGCTCGCGAACATGGCAGCTTGGCGCAGCTGATCGCCGCTTGGCCGACGCAGGATATTATCGGTTTATGGGCACTGTTAAAGAAACGCGGTACCCGACTGGGCGGCAACACAGGTCCTTATTTTCTGCGCGGCATTGGCAAAGATACCTTCTTGTTAACCGATGATGTGCAAGGTTATTTTAAAGCACACAAGTTAGTCGATGCGGGTTTTACGTCGCAGACAGCGCTTAAACAAGTGCAAGCTGTATTTAATCAGTGGCAACAGGAATCAGGGCGTTGTTTGGCCGACATCAGCCGTATTTTGGCTTGTAGCGTGGGGGATAATCGAATTTAGAATATTTAGATTTAGCATATGTAAGTGCAAAATAAAAAAGACCAGCCGCGGTGGCTGGTCAAGGCTCTATTCATCAAGCCACTGGAGTGCCGCAGGGAAGCAGCGGATGAGCGGGTAACGCGACGAACTACACTTAGAAACTTTTGCTGATGCCCACGACAAATCTGTCGTCGAAGATTTCAGTCTGAGTGCCATAGACTTTATGGTCGGTATCCACTGTGCTGCCGTGGTAACGGACATCAAAATTCAACCCGTAGAATACTTTGCTTAGACCTAAGTTCCAGTGTCCCCAACCTTCGGCACCTTCACCGCTCAAGTCTTGATAACCGACAGAGCCTGAGATTTTTACGCCATTATTGAAGTTGTAGCTTGGGTGCAAGGCGTAGTTCACGCCGTGCCAGCCATCGACACCAAACCAGTCATCGACTGTGGGTGTGACTTCTAATTGTAAATTGGCGCGGCCAAACTGTTTACCCACTTTGAGCCAGAGTTCTGTGTAGTTTGAATAGGATGCACCTGGGTAGAGGTATGAAAACAGCATCACATCATAGGTAAATCCTGAGTCGCCAAATTCACCGGCTTTGCCGATAAAAGGCGCGGTAACGATCTCTAAATTAGGATCGGCAAACTTGATGTTGGAGCTAAATACCCCAGCATACCAACCTTCATCGTGATTCCAGCTTAAGGTGCCTTGCACTACGGGGATATCGCCGTCTAAGGTTTCAGATTCACCGCGGAACACATAATCGGAGGCAAAGTTAACATTGGCATTAATCGTACCGCCAAAGAGCTGGTTGTCATCGGCCGCTTGAGCAGTCATAGCAAGGGAAAGTAACGCCCCACTGAGCAGAAATTTAGTGCGAGTCTTCATAATCATCATCTCAAAATTATTTCAAATTATTGGGAGTTGTTAGCGCACCATTATCGTAAGAATAACTTGTGAATAGCCGTGATGCTTGGAATGAACCAATCACGAAAATATGTGAATGAATATGAACAAATGCGTTTTTAAGCGAAGAATTTTTAGCTTTGTAAGCAATATTCGTCATTAAAGAAGTGTTAATTGTGGGAGTCTGAGTTTCATTTAATGGGGTATTAAACTGGATTTCGGGTTTGCTCCGCCTATGGCTAACCACTAAAATAACCCGCTCAGTATGATTTGAGACGGTTAATTTTATTGTTGTGGGTTTGACTCAAACCATTGGCGCCGTATTTCGGCCATATGTTTGAGGTAACAAACTGCACATTAATCCGCTAAATGATGTTTTTTACGCGCAGGCAGTCTGAAGCCAATTCCTTGTTTACTCTCTTTCGGTATTGTCAGTCTTGATAGGTCGTTTTTAGCGACTTGATGCTGAGAGTGGCCTGAGTAAAAACAACAGCGCTGCGTTTTTGTCTCTATGTACAAATTATTGCAACAAGTGGCGGTTAAGCTAACGCTATTGAGCTGTGGGCCTTGGCCTGCGGCAAGTTTAGAATATGAACAGATTTGCAACATATTCAATATGGAGTAGGCTTATTGGGTGTTTTACGGCATATCCCTCTAACAATGTTACTCAAAGTTAACAGGCTTTTTAAATCGAATAACAATTCGATGAATATAGTAATGCCGAATGAGTGAAAATTTTCATTAGTTTACAATTTAGTTTCGTTATCTTCCTTGTTGATTCATATAGGCTATGAGATAAATAACGGATTTGATTTTAGTTACAATTACGGCTCGTGTCAGCGCAATAAGTGTACTGGTATGTGGGCAGTTAATATTTGAAGGAGTTCTCATGCGGCAGACAATTAAACTTGCCTCAGTTATAAGCGTGGCGTTATGGATGGCAGCTTGCAGCCCTCAAGAAGAGAAAGCTCAGGCGGGCGCTGGCCCACGTAGTATGGAAGTGGGAATCCTTAATGTTGTTGCCCAGCCACAAGTGATTCAGGTGGAATTACCCGGACGCAGTAAAGCTTTCCTCGAGGCCGAAGTTCGTCCACAGGTGAGCGGTATTATCACTAAGCGTAGTTTTGTTGAAGGTGGCAATGTGAAACAGGGTGAATCCTTGTATCAAATTGACTCTGCAACTTATAAAGCCGCGTTAGTGAGTGCCAATGCCGATTTAGCCAGAGCCAATGCGGGTTTAGCCTCAGCAAAAGCTAAGGCTGCACGTTATCAGCAACTGGTGAAAACCAATGCCATCAGTAAGCAAGAATTTGATGAAGCTGAAGCGGCATATAAAGAAGCATTAGCGAATGTCACCGTGGCAGAAGCTGCGATTAACACCGCTAAAATCAACCTGCAATACACTGAAGTATTAGCGCCTATCTCTGGTCGTATCGGTAAATCGAGTGTGACTGCGGGTGCGTTAGTGACAGCGAACCAAAGCCAAACGCTGGCGACGATTCAACAACTTGATCCAATCAATGTGGATATCGCGCAATCGAGTGCGCAGTTGTTACGTCTTAAGGCTAAGTTGCAGCAAGGTAAGCTACAAGCTTCAGAAAATGCTGATGTGCAGTTGTTGCTCGAAGATGGCACTCAATACAGCCATCCAGGTAAGTTGCAGTTCGCTGAAGTGAGTGTGGACCCAAACACTGGTTCAGTCATTCTGCGCGCCGAGTTCCCGAACCCTGAAGGTATCTTGTTACCTGGTATGTATGTTCGCGCTATGTTGAATGCGGGTACTGATCCACAGGCTATCTTGGTTCCGCAAAAAGCGATTACGCGTAACTCTAAGGGTCAAGCAGTGGCTATGGTTGTAAATGACCAAGGCGTCGTTGAATCGAAAACTGTAACGACCGCTGAAGTGATTAACAACCAATGGCGAGTCACTTCTGGTTTAGCTGTGGGCGATAAATTAATTGTGGAAGGATTACAGAAAATTCGTCCAGGCGCTCCAGTAACCACCAAAGTTATTTCTGAAACGCAAGCACAATAGGGCATAGCTATGGCACGTTTTTTTATTGATCGCCCCATCTTTGCGTGGGTGATCGCCTTGATTATTATGCTGGCGGGGATCCTCTCGATCCGCTCGCTGCCAGTGTCTCAATATCCTAACATTGCACCACCGACCGTGGTGATCAGTGCTAACTATCCTGGTGCTTCCGCTAAGATCGTTGAAGATTCTGTAACTCAGGTGATTGAGCAACGTATGACGGGTATCGATAACCTCCGTTATATCTCCTCAACCAGTGACAGTTTTGGTAATGCGTCTATTACCTTAACCTTCAACGCCGAAGCCGATCCGGATATTGCACAGGTTCAAGTTCAGAACAAGTTACAGGGCGCTATGACCCTGTTACCGCAAGAAGTGCAGTCGCAAGGGGTTAACGTTAACAAGTCGAGTTCAGGCTTCTTAATGGTATTAGGCTTCGTATCGACCGACGGTTCGTTAGATAAAGGCGATATCGCCGACTACGTGGGTGCGAACATTCAAGATCCTATGAGCCGTGTTCCGGGTGTAGGTGAAATTCAGCTGTTCGGTGCTCAATATGCTATGCGTATATGGCTAGATCCGTTGAAGCTGACTCAATATAACTTAACCAGCTTAGATGTTATTGCGGCTATTCGTTCTCAAAACGCTCAAGTCTCCGCTGGACAGTTAGGTGGCGCGCCATCTGTGGCTGGCCAAGAGCTGAACGCGACTGTATCGGCTCAAAGCCGCTTACAAACGGCGGAAGAGTTTCGCAAGATTATCCTTAAATCGGATATTTCAGGTGCAAATGTCTTCCTCGGTGATGTGGCGCGAGTTGAGTTAGGTTCTGAAAGTTATGCCGTGGTGTCACTGTATAATGGTCAACCTGCAACAGGGTTAGCGATCAAGCTGGCAACGGGTGCTAACGCTCTGGATACCGCATCAGCGGTTCGTGAAAAAATTGCTGAGATGAAGCCTTTCTTCCCGCAGGGGTTAGAAGTCGTTTATCCATACGATACAACACCTTTCGTAGAGCAATCTATCGAAGGTGTGGTGCATACCTTGCTAGAAGCTATCGTACTTGTGTTCGTCATCATGTACCTCTTCCTGCAAAACTTCCGTGCAACCTTGATCCCGACCATTGCGGTACCTGTGGTATTGCTGGGTACCTTTGCGATTCTATCGATGGCAGGGTTCTCGATTAACACCCTAACCATGTTCGCTATGGTGCTCGCCATCGGTTTGCTGGTGGACGATGCGATTGTGGTGGTGGAAAACGTCGAGCGGGTGATGTCCGAAGAGGGCTTAAGTCCACTCGAAGCGACGCGTAAGTCGATGGACCAAATTACCGGTGCCTTAGTCGGTATTGGTCTGACCCTATCCGCTGTGTTTGTACCTATGGCATTTATGTCTGGTTCAACGGGTGTGATCTACCGTCAGTTCTCGATCACTATCGTCTCTGCGATGGCGCTGTCTGTACTGGTGGCGTTGATTTTAACGCCAGCACTGTGTGCGACTATGCTCAAGCCAGTCAAGAAGGGCCATGGTCACATAGAGACAGGCTTCTTCGGTTGGTTTAACCGTACTTTCGACAAGCTGACTAATCGTTATGAGTCGAGCGTAGCTGGGATCATCAAGCGCAGCTTCAGAGTAATGACGATTTACGTTGTGCTGGTTATTGCAGTGGGTTGGATCTTCATCCGTATGCCTACCGCCTTCTTGCCAGACGAAGACCAAGGTATTTTGTTTACCCAAGCGATTTTGCCGACTAACTCAACCCAAGAAAGCACTCTAAAAGTATTGGAGAAAGTTTCTGATCACTTTATGGCTGAAGAAGGCGTGAGATCGGTATTTAGCGTGGCAGGCTTCAGTTTTGCTGGTCAAGGGCAAAACATGGGTATCGCCTTCGTTGGCTTGAAGGATTGGTCTGAGCGTGAAGCGCCAGGCATGGACGTTAAGTCTATTGCGGGTCGTGCCATGGGTGTGTTCGGCCAGATGAAAGATGCCTTAGTCTTCGCCTTCGTGCCGCCTGCGGTTATCGAGTTGGGTACGGCGAACGGTTTCGACATGTACTTGCAGGATAAGAACGGCCAAGGTCACGAAAAGTTAGTGGCGGCACGTAACCAACTGCTGGGTATGGCGGCACAGAATCCAAATCTGGTGGGCGTGCGTCCTAACGGTCAAGAAGATGCGCCGATTTATCAATTACATGTAGATCACGCTAAGTTAAGCGCGTTAGGCATTGAAATCACTAATGTGAACAGTGTGCTTGCCACGGCTTGGGGGGGGTCTTATGTGAACGACTTTATTGACCGCGGCCGCGTGAAGAAAGTGTATGTGCAAGGTGATGCCCAGTATCGTATGCAACCAGGAGATTTAGACACTTGGTATGTGCGTAACAACAAGGGCGACATGGTTCCATTCTCAGCCTTTGCGACGGGTACATGGGAATTCGGTTCTCCACGTCTAGAGCGCTTTAACGGCTTACCGTCGATGAACATTCAGGGTGCTACGGCTCCTGGGTTTAGTACCGGTGCGGCGATGGAAATCATGGAAGACCTTGCTAAGCAGCTTCCTCCTGGTTTTGGTGTTGAGTGGAACGGTTTATCGTACGAAGAGCGTCTATCGGGTAACCAAGCGCCTGCGCTGTATGCCTTGTCGATCTTAGTGGTGTTCCTCGTACTGGCTGCACTCTATGAGAGCTGGTCGGTGCCGTTTGCCGTTGTGCTTGTTGTGCCACTCGGGATCATCGGTGTCTTGATTGCAATGAACGGTCGCGGCTTGCCAAACGACGTATTCTTCCAAGTAGGACTGTTAACCACAGTGGGTTTGGCAACTAAGAATGCCATCTTGATTGTGGAATTCGCGAAAGAGTTCTACGAGAAAGGTTCTGGCTTAGTCGAGGCGACCCTGCATGCGGTACGTGTACGTTTGCGTCCTATTCTGATGACGTCTCTTGCCTTTGGTTTAGGTGTTGTGCCGTTAGCCATTAGCTCGGGTGTGGGTTCTGGTAGCCAAAACGCCATCGGTACTGCGGTACTTGGCGGTATGATGAGCTCGACTTTCCTAGGTATCTTCTTCGTACCATTATTCTTCGTGATAGTGGAGCGTATCTTCAGTAAGCGTGAAAAGAAAGGTAAGGAAGAGAAGCCAAGCCCAGCTGAATAAGCTCAGTCGTTTCTAAACTAAAGCCCTGCAATTGCGGGGCTTTTTGTTATTTTAATGCTGTTAGTTATAAAGATGGATAGGCACTGTGCGCGAGTTCTGGCATATTGCGCTTAGGCCGTTAAGAGGACAAAACATGGATGATGCAGCATTGGAATTGCAAAAACTAGATGCACTACTTGCAAAGGGTAAGTGGTACTTTATTTTAGTCTTTGGCGTACTTTATTGGGGTATGATGACGTCCCTCGTGGTTGCCTTAATCCATTATTTTATCTCGGGCGATCCATTCTGGGCGGAACTGCAAAGAGCGCTCTATATTTATCCTATTGGCGGTATTTTATTTGGTTGGTTTGCGTGGGTGCAGATTCATCGTAAGCGAGATAAACTGCGCGTTCAATAGCATCAATAGTTCTGGTTAAGCTGAGTGTAGGGGTGACATGGTGTTTTCGTGGGGTAATCTTGCAACTAAGCAACTTATCGTGGGAATGATATGCCATAGCATAGCGCTGGCGTTTTTGGCCTATGGTGTATATGCGTTTTACTTGCCGGCGCTTGCTGTGCCCGAGTTAACCCGCTGCGTCGGTGCCGCCGTGTTATTTGTCGGCATGGGGTTAACCCCGCAGTTATTTTTTATGTCAGTGAGCCAAATAGTGTCGCAAGCTAAGGACACGCCAGAAAAATCCACACTGCAGACCTATATGTTTAATCTAGGCATGTTTTTGCTCATTTGCAGTCTGTTGATGGAATGGTTATACGACTAAATCTACGGGTTTTAGTGGATCAACCCGATAAAGCAAGGGCGTCGACTTCATCATCGACGCCCTTTTTATTGAGGTTAAGGCGTGTAGTAAGTCGCTGCGCCTGGCCCGACTGGCAGACCAAAACCAAATACCCACAGGAAGAAGAACGCTGTCCAACCCACGAAAAACACCAGGGTGTACGGCAGCATAGTGGCGATCAGCGTGCCTATACCGAGGTTTTTCTGGTAACGACAGGCGACCGCTAATATCAAACCAAAGTAGCTCATCATAGGCGTGACTAAGTTCGTCACTGAGTCCCCAATACGGTAAGCCGCTTGAATTGTTTCGGGCGCATAACCGACCAGCATCAGCATAGGCACGAAAATAGGAGCGGTAATGGCCCATTGCGCCGAGGCGCTGCCGAGCATCAAGTTGATAAAGCCGCAAAGCATAATAAAGAACAGGAACACAATAGGGCCAGTCAAGCCTATGGATTGCAGCCCATCGGCCCCTAACACTGCGAGTACCGCACCTAAATTACTCCAGTTGAAGAAGGCGACAAACTGCGCGGCGAAGAAGACGAGGACGATGTACATGCCCATAGTGCTCATGCTGTGGGACATGGCATTGATGACATCTTTATCATTTTTGATGCTGCCCACTATTTTGCCGTAAATAAAGCCCGGTATGGCAAAACAGATAAAGATGAAGGCGACTATGCCCTTGAGGAATGGCGAACCTGAGATAAGGCCAGTTTCTGGATGACGCAGCGGCGCGCCTTCTGGTACGACTGAAAGCGCTAGGATAACGGCGAGCACTAACATAGATAACCCCGCCCATTTTAAGCCACGCTTTTCAATCGCACTAACGCTCTCCATCGACTGTAATACGGTTTCATCCGCATCATCACCTTGGTATTTGCCTAACTTAGGCTCGACGATTTTCTCGGTAACAAAGGCGCCAAGGAAAGTGATCACAAAGGTGGAGACAAACATGAAGTACCAGTTCACTTCTGGGCCGACGTTGTACTCAGGATCTATCATGCGCGCCGCAGCTTCGGTTATGCCCGATAATAAGGGATCGACAGTACCCAGTAACAAGTTTGCGCTATAGCCTCCTGAAACCCCCGCAAAGGCGGCGGCTAAACCGGCCAGAGGATGGCGACCAAGGGAGTGGAAAATCATCGCCGCCATAGGGATAAGCACCACATAGCCAAGCTCGGCGGCCGTGTTGGACATAATGCCGGCAAAGACTATGGTCACAGTAACCAATCGCTTTGAGGCGCCCATGACTAGGGCGCGCATGGCGGCGGATAATAAGCCGGAACGTTCTGCAATCCCGACGCCGAGTAGTGCGACGAGCACAGTGCCAAGCGGCGTAAAGCCAGTAAAGTTAGTCACCAGATGCGAGACTATCATCCGCAAGCCTTCGGCGTTCATTAGGCTTACCACATGGATTAAACCATCGGCACTGCGGCCGTGGGAACCAATAGGTCTTGGGTCAACAACGGTCAGGCCAAAGTAACCCGCGATACCTGAAATGACGACCACAGCGACACAGAACAGCGCGAATAGGGTGATTGGGTGGGGGAGAAGATTACCTAAGCGTTCAACAATATTGAGAAAACGCACAAACCAACCACTGGCGCTGATATCGCCATGTTGTGGATCTGGCTCCGAGGCCTTTTTTGGGGGGATATCGCCGGAATTGAAACTCATCGTTCTTCCTTTATGTCGACCTTTGCGCAGCGCACTATCTTTGACCCTAGAACAGACGCGAGGCATAGCCGACGGCCGACTGCGAATAAGGTGGCTGAGGGGATGACTCTGGCAGCAAGTATTCTGGGGGAAAGCTAAGGTAAAAGTTAAAAAATTAGCCGGAAAGTATGATTGTTAAGTTTTAATTGAAACTTAAATGTTGCGATTGGCTGTGTAGAAGTGATGAGGGCAAAATGGGGATAAAAAAATGGACTCTCGAGGAGTCCAGTATTCACGAGCAAAATTGGATGCTCTAATGTTGTGCCAATACACTATAGACCTTGTTTGCTGTATCGGAGCTGAATATCGTTAAATTTATATTTTAATTGCGCTTTTTAATGTGCCGGATCACAGTTTACCGCCTAAAGAGGCGAGTTTTGCTGGTGGTTGAAGCTCCAGATCACCACTTTCACCATTGCCAGCTCTGACCAGAGAATAATTTCATCGTCTTAACCTGTGCCATAGGTGAAATTTCCACTCATTTATGATTAGCTGTATCCTGTTAACAAGAATAAGAAACCTAAGGATGGAAGATGGAAAAATTGTTATTGGGATTAACGCTGATTTTTATCGTGACCTATCTTTGGTACGTCAGCTTAGTCAAAAAGCGCAATACCGCACTCGAGGCCCTGTCGGGTATTGATGTACAACTTACTAAGCGTGCCGATCTTGTGCCCAATATTCTAAAAATCGCTAAACGATTTATGGATCATGAAAAGTCGTTGCTCACTGAAATCACCGAATTACGTACTCAGCTTAGTCGTAATTATAACAAGGCAGATCCGAGTGCCGTTAAAGAACATTTAGTTCAGGCTGAGCAGTTGAACGACAAAATGGGCGCCTTGATGGTGAATGTGGAGAACTATCCTGAGCTCAAGTCCGACAACACTATGCTGCAGGCGATGCAGACCTATAACGAAGTCGAAGCGCATATCTCCGCTGCGAGACGTTTCTATAATTCGGCAGTGTCAGAGCTTAATACTGCTGTTGAAATCTTCCCTGGCTCGATTATCGCTTCAATGGCGAGTATTAAAGTCATGCCTTTTTATGAAGTGAGCGAAGCGGCAAAAGCGCCCATAGATGCGGCCGAATACTTGTAAGCCTAGCTGTGCAGGGTGAGCTATCACCCTGCAATACTATGATATCAATATGAATATTTTAACCTTCATTTTAGGTAGCCCGATTCAGACTTATCGGGGTCATGTTGGTTTGTCTGCGGATTTGGATGAACTTCCTCAACTCGAAGCGTATTACGAAGAACACCTCGCCCCCATTAGTCGTAAATATGAAAATAAGCGTGTGGCCTGTCTTAAGGCGGCGCGTAAACGTTTATATTTGAGTTTAATGATAGTGCTTGGGCTGAGCTTGCTCACCGTTATTGGCTACTACAGTGGTCGCGCGTATTTCCCGCCTTTACCTTTGCTTGCCTTAGTTGGCTTGAGCTGGTGGAGCTTTGCACCGACTCGAGATTTTAAACATTTGGTTCAGCGGGATATTTATCCACTGATGTTTAAATATTTCGGTGATGATTTTGTTTATAGCCGTGAAATGCGCCTCGATATGAATCGACTCGTTGCGGCTAAAGTGTTGCCGCAATACGATAAAGTCAGTTTCGGCGACTATATTCAAGGCCGCTATAAAGGCGTTGAGTTGACGATTAATGAGCTCACCTTGACCAAGAATGTGCAAGTCGAAGAACTGAATGCCAGCACCCATAGGCGCAGAACCGTTACCCGCACCGAAACCCAGTTTAGTGGCTTAGTGGTTGAGCTTAGTAGCCATAAAGCGTTTATCGGCCACACTGTGGTGCTGAGGGATCGCGGTGGTTTAGCGAATTTCTTGTCCGACAGCCATGCTGGACTAGTACGAGTCAAACTTGAAGATCCACAATTTGAAAAAGAGTTCGACGTGTTTTCAACGGATCAAGTGGAGTCTCGCTATTTGCTCAATACGGCATTTATGGAGCGCTTACAGGAACTTGCTAAGCATTTTGGCGGAAATATTCAATGCGCTTTCTTTCGCAATAAGTTGATTATGTTCCTACCAAATCGCAGAACGCGTTTTCAAATGCAGTCCATTTTTAATGGCGCGACCTTTTCAGCAGAATTTAGTCAGATAAACCGAGAGATGAAGCAACTCTTTGCTATTATTGAAGTACTTAAACTTAATCAGCACACGGGACTTTGATGTTGCCCACTCGCATAGTACCGACTCGCCCATCGATGGCTGCGGCCTTGTTATCGCCTCACCGCCTTGCCGTGTTGGGTCTGTGCTTATGGTTGATATCGAGTCTGATGGCGAGCGTAAAAGCAGAAGAGACAAGCGCAAAGCCTAAGCCGCGTATCGTTGCCAGATATTCAGAGAGCGGCATCGTCAGCCGTGAAGGCTTAGAAAAACTCAAAATTTATCAATACCAACAAGCCAATGGCGTCACTGTATTTACCGATAAAGCCCCTGCCAATAACCCGTATCAAATTTTGTTGTATGACTGTTTTGCCTGCCGCCCCGATTCAACCATAGATTGGAATGGCATCCGATTATTTACCGCCAATTATGATGCCCTGATCACCCGTGCGGCCCATAAACATCAACTTGACCCCGCCTTAATCCGCGCCGTGATCCACGCAGAATCAGCCTTTAATGCGCGTGCATTGTCGCGTACTGGCGCGATGGGATTGATGCAATTAATGCCTGAAACGGCCAAAGAAATGGGTGTGGCAAATGCGTTTTTACCCGAAGAAAATATCTTAGGTGGCAGTAAGTATCTGGCGCAAATGCTAAAACAGTTTAACGGGGATGTGGCCTTAGCCTGCGCGGCCTACAATGCGGGGCCGACAACTGTGGTGCAGTACAATGGCATTCCGCCCTATCCTGAAACCCAAGCCTATGTTGAGCGGGTGAAAATTCTATTGAAGCGTTATCGCGAGCAGAAGGGCGTTTAGCTGTAGACTTTGTGAACTAAAATCAAGCGGCGAAAACCTGAGATCATCGCCGCCATTTGAGTAGAAGGTTATTCGCCGACTTCCCATTTTACTGTGATGTTACCGTCCGCTTGTCCGAGTGTCTTACCTAAGTAATCCATTAATTCGGTTGCGATTTCATCTAACTGCCATGGAGGATTGATGATCCATAATCCTGCTGCAGTCATGCCAAATTCATCCGAATCGGGTTTAATCGCCTGCTCGATTCTTAGCTGACGTTTAATACCACTGCTGGCGAGACGCGATAACATGCCTTCGGTCTGAGCGCGATTTACCACGGGATACCAAAGCATAAACACGCCCGTGGCAAAACGTTTATGCGCTTTGATCAGGGTTTCGGCTACATCTTGATAGTCGGTTTTCATCTCGTAGCTAGGATCGACGAGCACCAGAGCGCGGCGCTCTAAGGGTGGCACTGCGGCGATAAGGCCTTTTAAGCCATCGCCTTTGATCACTTTTACTTGCCTGTCTTCGCAGAAATAATCGTCCAGCAACACATAATCAGTGCTGTGCAGCTCGTGCAGCACCATGCGATCTTTAGGCCCCAATTCCATGTCTATAATGGCGGGCGAACCTGGGTAGAAGTTGAGTTCGTCAGGATTTTCTTCATTAAAATGACGCACGGCGGCGACATAGTCCTGCAGCGACTGCGGCAGATCAGTTTTATCCCAAAGCTTAGCTACACCTTCGAGGTATTCACCGGTTTTTTGTGCAAATTCATCGCTTAAAGCATAACCACCCGCACCCGCATGGGTATCGATATACACGAGTGGTTTGTCTTTCTTGTGCATCAGCTGCAAGGTTTGAAGCAAGATGGCGTGTTTCAACACATCGGCATAATTGCCAGCGTGATAACCATGGCGGTAACTTAACATGGGGGATCCTAGTAATTTGCAAACAAAGCAAAGAGAGGCAAATGCCTGACGCCAATTATACCTGCGATGCTTGTAGGCGTAAATTTAATGCCTTAGTTGGCGCTCTTTTTATTGGCGAACCAGTGTGTGGGCGTTTGCATTTGAAAGGTTTTCAGCCATAGATTCGCTGGTGCGGGTTTACCGAATAGATAGCCTTGAAATTGTTCACATCCTAGCGCCGTGAGTTGCAATAACTGGGCTTCGGTTTCGATGCCTTCGGCTATGACGTTGAGTTTTAAGCTCTTGGCTAACAGGATGGCGGCGTTGACAATTTGGGTGTGGCGTTCACTAATGCCCATTTGACTGACAAAGCAGCGGTCGATTTTAATCGTGTCGGCACTGATATCGATGAGTTGGCTTAATGACGCATGGCCAGTACCAAAATCGTCAATGGCGATAGAAACTCCCATGCGAGCTAAGGTGTTTAGGCGTCGGCCCGTTTCTTTATGGGTTGAAAATACTGAGGTTTCAGTGATTTCAATTTCTAATAATGGGATGAGTTCGGGGTGATTCATATAGGTTTGGATCAACACCTTAAAGAAGCGATCCGACAATATATCCTGCCCAGATAAGTTGAAGGCTATCCTGACCAGAGGCACATTTTTCGGCCAAGAACGGATCAGTTGTAGTAATTGCCTGAAGACTTTTATTGCAAAAATCGCCTGTAATTGGGATGACTCTATGATGGGGATAAACGTGTTCGGCATAATCATAGTGCCGTCTTCATCGAACATTCTTGCCAGCGCTTCAAAGCTAATAATGTGGCCATCTGCCCTTACTTTAGGCTGTAGCCACATTTCCAGACGATTATGTTTCAATGCGTCGCGAATTTTAGCTTTCTGCGATGAGGCTTCGAGAAGATTATTAATCAAACCAATGTAATACACCATGACTGGGCTAGCTTGGGTGGTTTGTTTAATGGCAATTAAACATTGCTCTGCGGCTTGCTGCGGTGAGGCTTTATTACCCGAGCTGCAACCGACTCGGCACTCGAGGTGATATTCAATCTGTTGTTCTTGTTTGAGCTGCAGGTTTGTTGGAATACGCTCGCGTAATTGTAGCGCGAGGTTTTCGGGGGAGATCAGCGGCAGGCTGGTAAACTCAAGCGCAAACGAGGCTCCCCTAAACCGGTATATTTTTGCGTGATGCCCAAAGCGATTTTTGAGTTCGGCCGCAAAGGCTTTTAGGATGGCATCCCCGACGCTGATACCGAATGCCGCATTGATTTGACTCAGATTATCAATTTTGACTAAGGCGACTGTCATATCCAAATGGATCGTACTTGGGGCTGGGTTATACCAGTGATTCTCGTTGGGTAATCCGGTCACTAAATCATAGAAATGTGTGCTGATATGGTGCTTTTTAAGTCGGCTTAGTTCAATCGCATGGTTTGCCTGTTCTGTGACATCGTGGCAGTGAAACAACAAAGTGTCATGGTGCTCTAATGAGGCTTTCTGCAGCAGATATTTAATACTGTTATTGTTCTTTAAATGGGTCGGAAACGCGGCCGCCAGTAAATTTGTGCTGGTATCTTCGGTAAGTTCAAAAATGTCACATAGGCGAGTGCGGTTTAGTGTGACCTCTCCGGCGATTTCTTTGGCCGCATTATTCAGGTTGAGGATCACGCCGTCCTCATTACAGAAGAAGGACGCGGTACCATTATTTTCAAAGATTTCAGCATATTGATCTAAGGTACGTTGCCGATCATTTTGATGCTGGATCATTTGCTGCGCATGGACTTTCTGGGTTTTTAGTAGGCGCATCGCCGACAAGGGAATACAGATATTAAAAAAGACAAACAGCAAGCCATTCAGATAAGCGTGGGTCGCAGGCAGACTGATATCAATATCAATAATCGGGGGAATATTTTGGTTACGCAGTAGCAGTAGAAAAGGCAATACATTAAAAAACATCAGAATAACGGCTACTTTTCTGCCAAATAGAAAAAGCGCCATTAAGGGCAAGGTATATAAGAAGGTAATCCCTGCCTGGGATAAGTTAAAGTCTGGAATAAACAAGAGTATAGAAATACAGGCGGCAATGACCATAGCCAGCAGGCTTATTGAACTGGCGAGTAAATATTTGCGGGTAAACCATAAAGCCAAAAACAGCACAGTTAGAAAACTGACCGTAATGCTGATAATAAAAGCGAGGTTTAACTCATACGCAATTAAAGAGCTATGCAGCACTATGCTAGTGGTCAAAATCGCGCCACTGAGCAGAATAATCCGCAATAAGCTGGTTTTTAATATTGTTCTATCAGGATTTAAAAAGTCTTGATCCCTAATAAACAAAAAACCTTTTAGCCATTGAAGCAAAAAGAGTCCTTATCCCATACGGAAGTCACGCAGGTTGACTGGGGATATAACATATAACATAAATCACTAAATTGTTATACAAATAGATTACTATCTTTATAAATCAGTGTATTACAGTGTGATGCTTGTTTGAATCGTTAAGGGCGCACTGCGACAAATTGACTAAGACAGTGATGAGTTTGCTGATGTGATTTGCTGACTGGCATATTCATAAACCAGATTTTTAGGCATAATGGCCATCATTTTCGTTGGTTAGAAGACAGCCTGTGACCCCGATTTTTTTCAATCAGCAATACCCAACACTTGTGGATATTTGTGCACGTTGGCAACTCGTCTACGATGCGAATGCGACCTTCGAATTGCGTTTTGAATCAGATACTTTATCACTGCATAAACGCGATGAGCCTAAGCTCGATGGTATAGTGGTGGACTTTGTGACTGGCGCCGTCGCCCATAGACGCAAGTTCGGTGGTGGTCGCGGCCAATCCATCGCTAAAGCCGTGGGATTAAAGCAAGGGGTAATGCCAAGTGTGGTTGATGGCACTGCGGGTTTAGGACGCGATGCGTTTGTGCTCGCAAGCCTTGGTTGCACTGTGACTATGGTTGAGCGTCATCCTGTGGTTGCGGCATTGCTTGAAGATGGTCTGCGCCGCGCCTATCAAGATGCTGAAATCGGTGATTGGATGCGTGAGCGGATGCGTCTGTTCCATGGTTCGAGCCTTGAAGCTCTATCTAAATTGGCACAAGAGGTGGATGTGGTGTACCTCGACCCTATGTATCCCCACCGCGATAAATCGGCCCTCGTTAAAAAGGAAATGCGGGTATTCCAATCCTTAGTCGGTGCCGATTTAGATGCCGATGGTTTACTCGCCCCCGCTTTAGCTTTAGCAACGAAACGTGTCGTCGTTAAGCGCCCAGACTACGCCGAAGATTTGGACGGGGTTAAGCCTAATACAGTTATCGAAACTAAGAAAAACCGTTTCGATGTCTATGTAAAAGCCGCGATGAAATAGGGTAGGCTTGTGCTTAAAGCGAACATTGTGTGTTGTTGTCGCTGAACCCATACATTGACAGAATATACCCATAGCTTGACAAATTTAACTCATTCAATGACATAAAAATGGATTTTGTAATTACAATACAGAAGCTATTTTCTTTAATATCAGTATCTTGGCTTTCAAATAACCCATAGTTTGACAAATATTTGTATCTTAGTACACTAAATGTACATTATTTGTGCGAATTTAACTCATGTACATAAGAAGCTTACGCAAACCATCACCGAACAAAAACGTATTTAAATTCGCTAGCGCAAAAGTTAGCGAAACGATAATGTGTGAAAGTTCATTGGAGTTTGATGCGTGCTTTCATCATGAATACAATGATTGTATAGAGGTGTTTGGTAGCCAGCCTGAAGGGTTCTATTACGCTTTTGAGGGCAAAAGATTGCCCTATACTCCTGATGCGATAATTCAGTTTTTTGATGGGACAGTAAAGTTCCATGAATATAAACCTTATAGCAAAACATTCGATCCAATCTTTAGGGCTAAATTTCTAGCAAAGAAAGCGGCAGCTCAGTCTTTAGGTGCAGATCTTATCTTGGTCACTGAACGTCAAATCCGTGTAAACCCGATTCTAAATAATCTTAAAATTTTGCATCGATATTCGGGAGTTTACGGTTTGAGCGACATTCAAGTTGAACTGCTCAATCTTATAAAAAAAACAGGGAAAATTAGTGTTAACGATGTGGCTGCAAAGCAATCATTAGCATTAGGGGAAATCCGTTCACACTTGTATTCCCTTATGCATAAAGGATTGGTGAAGGCGAACTTAAGCCAGGATGATCTTGGTTGTAATCCAGCGGTATGGTGCATTGAATGATGGATTTTGAGGATGAATTTAGTGAGTCTGAATTAGTTAAAAAACCAGATACCCCCATTCAATATGTGAAGTTAGAAGATACAGCATTAGTCAAAAGAGACTTAGATACCTTCCCTGAATTTTTAAGAGACAATGCGTTAAACAAATATCAACTCATTGTCTTCATAGACAAAAAAATTTCTGGTGGGTGGACTCAAAAAAATCTAGATCCAATTCTTGATGTTCTTTTTACTACGGCCATGGACAAGCGGCCTAACTGGCGAACGTTAGTCCGTTGGCGTAAAAGCTACATTGAAAGTGATGGTGACCTTGCATCATTAGTCGTTAAGCGACACAAAATGGGTAATAGAACAAGTCGAGTTAAGGGGGATGAAGTTTTTTTTGAGCAAGCACTAACTCGTTTTCTAGATGCCAAAAGACCTAGAGTATCTACAGCATATCAATACTATAGAGACGCCATCACAATTGAAAATGAGAGCATTGTTGATGGACAAATTCCTATCATTTCTTATAAAAGCTTTAACCAAAGAATAAAGTCATTACCTCCTTATCCTGTTGCAGTAGCGCGGCATGGTAAATTTAAAGCAGATCAATGGTTTGCATATTGCTCATCCTATATTCCCCCAACGCGAATATTAGAACGGGTAGAAATCGATCACACTCCACTAGATCTAATCCTGATTGACGATGAATTATCTATCCCAATTGGCAGACCTTATTTAACTTTGATTGTTGATGTTTTCAGCGGTTGTGTTTTGGGGTTTCACTTAAGCTATCGGTCGCCTTCATATGTTTCAGCTGCCAAGGCAATAGTACATGCAATAAAACCTAAATCACTTGAAGGTCTTGATATAGAGCTTCAAAATGAGTGGCCTTGCTATGGTAAATTTGAAAACCTAGTTGTGGATAATGGAGCTGAATTTTGGTCGAAAAGTTTAGAGCATGCCTGTAAAGAGGCAGGAATAAACATTCAATATAACCCAGTTCGTAAACCTTGGTTAAAGCCTTTTGTAGAACGTTTTTTCGGGATGATTAACGAATGCTTTTTAGCCGAAATGCCAGGTAAAACCTTCTCGAATATTCTAGCAAAAGAAGACTATAAACCGGAAAAAGACGCCATTATGCGCTTTTCTACTTTTGTTGAAGAATTCCATCGCTGGGTTGTTGATATTTATCATCAAGATTCAAACTCACGTGAAACACGAATTCCTATAAAACAGTGGCAGCGTGGCTTTGATATTTACCCGCCACTAAAGATGAGTGCAGAGGACGAACAACGGTTTACTGTGCTGATGGGTATTTCAGATGAGCGAACATTAACCAGAAATGGTTTCAAATTTGAAGAGTTAATGTATGACTCTACTGCTTTGGCCGATTACAGAAAGCATTACCCACAAACCAAAGAAACCATCAAAAAAATCATTAAAGTCGACCCTGATGATCTATCGAGTATCCATGTTTACCTCGAGGAATTAGGCGGTTATCTTAAAGTCCCCTGTACTGATAATAGTGATTATACCCACGGTTTGAGCCTTCATGAGCATAAAGTGATTAAGAAAATTAATCGTGAAATTATTCGAGAAGGGAAAGATAATTTGGGGTTAGCTAAAGCGCGTATGGCAATTCATGCTCGAGTAAAGCAAGAACAAGAAGCGTTTCAAATATCTAATACAAAAGCGAAAATTTCAGGGCTTAAAAAGCAAGCTCAACTTGCAGATGTGAGTAATACAGGTCAGGGGACAATACGCCTCGAAAGCGAAGAATTGCTCCCTTCTTTACCTAAAAATTCAGAATCTAATATTAGTAATCTTCTCGAACACTGGGATGATGATGTAGAGGCTTTTGAGTGAAAATGTTATCGCCCCATCAAATTGAACAGTTACAAAGATTCAGTGATTGTTTTGTTATGCATCCTCTAGTCAAAGACATTTTTAATGACTTTGATGAATTAAGACTAAATAGGCATTTTCAATCGGATCAGCAGTGCATGTTACTGACTGGAGATACTGGTGTAGGTAAAAGTCATCTAGTTAACCACTATAAAAAAAGTGTTCTGGCCAGCCAAAATTACGGACGAGAATCAATGCCTGTTCTTGTGAGCAGGATATCAAGTGGTAAGGGTTTAGATGCCACCTTAACTCAAATGCTTGCAGATTTAGACCATTTTGGTAGCTACCAGAGAAGGAAGCGTGGTTATGCGACAGATTTAAGGAAAAAGTTAGTTGAAAATTTAACTAAGGCTCAAGTTGAGCTGCTAATCATCAATGAGTTTCAGGAGTTAATTGAGTTTAAAACAGGATCGGAACGGCAAGACATAGCTAATGGTTTAAAGTACATCAGCGAAGAAGCTAAGATACCTATTGTACTTGTTGGAATGCCTTGGGCTGAACAAATCGCTGATGAGCCACAATGGTCATCTCGTTTAGTTCGAAGAAGGAAGCTTGAGTATTTTAGTTTGCAAAAAGATAGCAAGTTTTTCCGCCAATACTTAATGAGCTTGGCCAAATTTATGCCTTTTGATATTCCGCCAAAGCTAGAAGATAAGAATTTTGCAATTCCGCTGTTTGCAGCATGCAAGGGTGAAAACAGGCTGCTAAAGCATTTACTGATAGAGTCGTTAAAAATAGCATTAAGGAAAGATGCAAAAAACCTCGATATTGAGTATGTTAGTGATGCCTACGATTTAATTTTTCAGAATGAAAATAGGCCCTCAAGTAACCCATTTATGCAGCCTCTAGATAACATATTGATTTCTGAGGTCGTTAAGCTCTCTAGGTATAATCCTAATGCTATGAGTCCTGAAGACATGTTAGTCGCGCGTGAATTTTCGACGCCCAAAACACTAGCTCAGCTATTGACTAAATGAGCCATTTTTCGGCTACAGGCTACAGGCGTTCCCAGTTAGTCTGAAGATGTACTCTAAGATTTTCTAAATCTAACCCTCAGTGAACGGCCAACATTACCCCTTTCGATTTCACTATGAAAGCCCTTTAAGGTCAGTTAAATAGGCTTCAATGGCTTTGATTTTTCCCGCAAGTGTAGAGCCCCGATTTCGAGCATCTAAGTAACGGGGGAAAAGATTAATCTTAGAGGAGGGAAGTGCTTCGTAGAGACGTTTAAGCTCTTCTACCTCACCAATACAACCGTGAAAACCTTCTTGATATTGATGGAGTGTAGCTTGGAGTTGCTCTATTTCAGGTAGTTTAGTTGGTGATACTTCTATTTTCGTAAGACGTGGTTTACTCGGCATTAGGCGAGTTATATCAAATAAAGAGGTTTTTTCAAAAACAGTCCGTTTCCCAGAAGTTATTTTCTCTAAAAAACCAATGTTTGAGAGCTTTGAAAGAGTACGGCGCACGATTTGTTCTGACTCTCTTGGCAAAATCGAAGGATTTACTCTGACCATCTGACTTTTTATTTGTGTAACAGTGAGTTGCTGCCTCTCATCAACAATAAGAATGGTGAGTAATGTTGCATTTATGCGGATTATTTTCGGCATCAGAATATTTACCAATAGTCTTTATTTTCAATATGTAATGTGTCACTCCATGACGTTATTCCAATATTTCACTTTGATTTCGTTCTGCGAATATCCCCGCATTGCGTAATTGGTGTGGAGCTTGACAACTAACGATAAAAAGCTAAGGATTCCTTAGTATACCTTAAGTCAAAAAACTAAGACAATCTGAGTTATCAAAGGACAAATTATGTTGAAGCTGTGGCCGATAAAATTATCAATCCATTACCTCTCAGGCTCAAACAAGCTCGCACTGCTAAGGGGATTAGTCAAAAACAGCTGGGTATCCAGCTAGGTATGGAAGTGGGCACTGCGAGTGCGCGTATGAATCAGTACGAAAAAGGCAAGCATACACCTGACTACCAGACTTTAAAGGCTATCGCTGATGAATTAGGTGTGCCAGTCGCTTACTTTTTTTGTGAGTCGGAAAGCACGGCTAAATTGCTATGTTTACTTGAAAAAATGACAGAAGAAGAAAAGTCTAATTTGATAGAGCAAATCACAAAATCATAAAATATTCGTGGTGATTTTTAGCTAGATTTTGAGCGGCCCGTCTCAGAAGATAGCTCATCGTACTTCCATTATTCGTCTAAGGCTGCCGCACTAATCGTGTTTCTATGCTGTTAAGCTAAGTCTGTTAAAGCAGTAATTAGGCAAAGGAAAATACCATATCCCAGTCGAAAGTTCTTAGTTGAGTTGATTTAGTTTTAACTTTTCCCAAATAGATAGTAAGTACAGTCAAGGTGGTGAATTGTGAAAAATAAAGTTAAAGGCATTTCATTTGCAACGGTTAAAGCTGCGGCATTCAAGGACCCCGTTGTTCTCGAAGCCTACTTGCTTGAACGAGCCTCAGAATCAAATCGGATTGATATTGAATTGTTCATGACTAAGCTCAATGCTGTTTTAAGTGCTATTCCTCAGAAGGATATTGAGTTGTGTGATTTGGCTAATGAGCTAGGAATTGTTTTGGCCTCACTATCGGGTAATGAAAAGCATACCGAAAAGGAGTGTCTTAATGGGATTAGACATGGCTTTTCATTGACTAGAACGACATAATTTTCAGTCTACATATGTGCTCATCAATATTAGCTCATCACTGTTGCATGTTTGGATCTTTCTGGTTTGTGCTTCAGACACGGATATTTAGATTGTTCTTGAGTTTTTATTAGTAGTTTCCGCTTCGCTAATCTACGGTTATAACTCATTCTGTGGTGGTTATACGCCTATTTTCCTTCTTCTTAATGCAAAGTTCCTCTTGTGGAGGCCGCTAGTAAATTTGCAACACAAAATGATTACCGCGCTACTCTCTTCAAAATAGAATGTAGGCTAGATTCACTTGCTTGCAACATTTTATAGTGTTATCAATAAACTAACTCTAAAATTTCAGTGAAATTGCATTATGAATGAGTCTCGTCTACAAACACTGTTTACCGTATTGCCAGTCATTTCTGCGGCATTGTATTTTATGGGAATTACGTATCATCAGAGTTATCTCGCGGTGTTTGGCCTTGATGATTCACAGTTCCCACTCGCATCAGATAAATCTCTAGTGTCTGGATTCCTTGCTTTGATGATATTTAGTTTCAAGCCAATGCTGTACGCGATAATAGCTGTTTGCACATTGGTTTTTACGGTGATTGTTACAGCAGTACTCTCTTCTTATCCAAAGGTTAAACATTGGCAATCTATTATTCTTGCCCGATTAGCTTCGTTAAAACTAAAAAATAGCCCTTCAGAAGCAATGCACAATCTCGTAGATAAGAGCACAATCATTTATGGATACAGTGTTGGTATCTTTTTATTGGTGCTTTCTCTTGTGTTAGCTACTGTTTTATCTGGAAAAATTGGCAAAGAACAGGCCGTTAAAGAAATAGGTCTGTTCAACGATAAGGTTGGGGCGTATGCCATGCTTCATTCAAAGTTGCTCCCAACCCCCATACGTGTGAAGCAGATCATCTGTAGTCCAACTCATTGTGCCTTTTGGCTTGGTAATGAGACCTTGGTTATTCGGCATGATAGTGTTGAGCGTGCTCTAATGTACAACCCCGCAATACAGGGGATGCAAAAAGAGAATTAATGGTGCGCGTTTTAATCGCCTCATGAGCTAAATGCCTATTAAATGTTAAGCCAGGCTTTGTTTCCTAATAGTGAAATCCAATGTTTGTCGGGTTTAAATCAAAATAATATTCTGATTACAGATAAACGACTGACGATGAAACAAGGGTTTTAAGCGCCATACTGGCGTTCAGGAAGTACTCTGTAGTTATTTGTGCTTTTAGGAAACAAAGCCGTTAAGCCATATAGGAGAATGCGTATGTCGAAGAAGCCTTCTGATATTTTTAACGAAACAAACTTCGTTTTCGGCTCAAAAAGTGATTTCAAGGACGCATATCCTGAAATTCAGGAGATGTCTATTCATGTTACAGAGTTAGAGAGCCTAATCTGGATGAAGGAACAGGTGACACATCATCTCACACTAGGGCGCCCCAGCGGTGAATACATTGATTGCACCAATCCATCATGTGAAGGTGGAGGTTTTTCAATGGGTAATATTTTACGTGAAGCGATAAGCGGCAAGAAAGAAAAAATAGAAAAAAATATTACCTGTCATGGTGCTGAAACCTCAGGAAGACGGTGTATGCATGCTTTTAAAGTCAGTAGTTCTGTCAAGTACAAAGCTTAATAAAGCGCAACTATTCGTAATTCTTCGGTGTTATTGCGATTTAAGGATGAGTAAAGTTTTAAAGTACATGTATGTGAGTCAGTCTAGGCAAGTCTGATTCTCGCCACAAAACTCTCTATTTGAGCTAACCTCGAGTTAACGTGCTTTTGCCCCAAAACGTGTTTCGCACCACCAAGCTTGCCCTACTGCATCACGCTTTATTGACAAAATTTTAGTAATGCTACTGAGTCACTAGACTAATAGTGAGGATTCTCTATGGTATATTAAAATATCTATAGTTATTTTAGTTAGGAAAAGTTAATGGCGTTTAGGGCAAGAAAAATTAGAGGTATTTCACTATTTGAAGGCGAAAGCTCAGCGAATAACGCTTTTACACTTGTCATTGGAAACAACGGATGTGGTAAAACTCAGCTTTTGTTGGATATATGCAACTACTATCAAATGCTATACGGTGAGCTGATAAGGTCGAAATCTGCTGACTTACAAGTAATACGTAGAGATTTTTATAAGAATGACTATAGATGGGATATGGTTGAGAGAGCTTTTGGGTACCCAATACCTCAAAAACTCATTTGTGCATCAACTAGCCAATTCGAGAAGTTTTCCGAAAACTGGAAACTTAAGAATGACTTTGTCCAAGGTGGGTATTATGCCTACATTGGTTCTAAGCCTTACATTCCTAATCGTCTACCTTCTACACGCATAGCCTCAACAGCTTTAAACCAACTTCTTGCTAGGGATACATATGATAGTCGTAAGATAAGGTCTCTTAGAGAGTTTTTATTAAGCTTTGGGTTTGGTGATGTTCTGAAAGTGACTCTGGAGCCTATATTATCACGAGATGAATTAAATAAAATTATTAATGGGGACAATGACACTACCCCTGAAACACAAATAGCACTACGAAATGCCTATGAACACTATGAATTAGAGGATTTGAATGAGCTAATCTTACTAATAGAATCGATCATAGATGAGCCAAGGATTTTGCTATGTTTTAGTGACTCAGGTGTTCTCCTAAACTCTGTAGATTCAAGTAAAAAAATAATATATTCATCTCGGGAACTAGCAGATTTACTTATGTCAGGTTTAATAAGTGTTGCAGACATTGAAACAGTAAAGGATCAACACTTTGATGATCTAGGCTTATCAGACTCAGCCAAAGTACGACCTCTAGCCTCAAGAAGCTCTGGTGAGCAGTGCCTTTTTTTGCTATTTCTTGGAATCATTTCCTCTATTGATGACAATTCTCTGATCCTGATTGATGAGCCAGAAATCAGCTTACATCCTTCTTGGCAGCAAAAATTTGTAGAAATATTGAATAAATCCTTAAGTGCATATTCAGGGTGCCACTTTGTAATTGCAACTCACTCCCCACTTATAGTTTCAGACATCGCTGTTAAAAATTGTGAAATCTTAGATATGACTGAACAAGAGCTTAAAAGCGCTTCTGAGCATAGTTTACGTTCCTCCGACTATCACCTCGCCACTCTTTTTCACAACCCGGGTCGCAGTAACGAGTACCTCATAAAAACAGCTATTTATATATTTTCTAAGGTAAAAGCAGAAAAAAAATTTGAGACTCAAGAATTAGAAAAACTCAGAATGCTCAATGACCAACTACCATCGCTAGATAAAAATGATCCAGTTATAGAGTTGGTGGAAATGCTCAATGAGGTTTATCGTAAATATGGCTGATATTAAAAAGGGGGTTATTTTTTCTCAAGAACAGAAGAAACTGATTAAGGAGATTATTAAACATGAGAATTTCTCTCACAATGACTGGACCAAGGAGGAAAAAAAAGAACCCTTAGAAGCTTTAAGAGTGTATATCCGTAAACACTACAGAACAGAGCAGAAAGCGAAATGCGCTTATTGCAAAAAAGACGTCAGTGTTCGATCTGCGTCAAATTGCCAAGTTGAGCACATTGCACCAAAAGATAAGTATAAGGATTACATGTTTCACCCTAAAAACTTATGCGTTGCTTGTGCAGATTGTAATGAAATTAAATGGAATCATGACATTATAAAACCACCTAAAAGTGGAAACATAAAGAGATATCCATCTTCGTCAGGAGCGTTTTTATTAGTCCATCCGCACTTCGATGATTACACCGATCATATCGATATTTTTAGTGACCGCTGGTACGTTGATAAAACTAAAAAAGGGCATTTCACTATTGGGTTGTGTAAATTGAATCAACGCTCTGTTGATTTTGGCTATTTTGCCCCTGATGAAGTGATGGTTTTAGCTGAAGATCTTCGCGACGCAAAAGCGAAAGGCTCCAGTCAACTGGTGGATTTAATCAAGGAGCGCATACGAAAGCTACTTGATGAATAAAAGCGCTGGGCATTAGCAATCTTAATTTACTTGTTTACTTTTAGTAATCCTGTGGTGACTAAATTTGACAGTTTGTCACGATAATGCGCAAAATACGTCGATTAAGCGCTATAACTCGCGAAAATTGCACTTTAACTTCTATTAAATTGAATCTCTTTGTGTATTCATTACAAATTGAAAATCAGCTATATTGTTGCGATACAAACTTATCAGGGAAATACAATGTCTGAATTCTTAGAGATCTTAACTCATGCTCGTCGCTTAAAAGCTTCTGTTAAAGAGTTATCTGTTGCTGAACTAAAAGATGTATACGAAAAGTTAGGCAAGATCGTTGCTGAAAGAGAAGAAGAAGCGAATGCTGAAGCCGAAGCAAATGCTGAGCGTATCGCTAAAATTGCAGAACTTCAGAAGATGATTGAGTCAGCTGGTTTATCACTTGATGATCTTGGCGGTGTTACTGCTAAAGTAAAAAGCACAAGAGCACCACGTCCAGCTAAATATTCAATCGTAGTTGAGGGCGAAACTGTCACTTGGACAGGGCAAGGTAGAATGCCAACTATTTTCAAAAAACAAATTGAAAATGGCCGTTCAATCGAAGACTTTTTGATCTAAATTCCCCGTCTATAACAGAACAGACTGATGAAAGTCTGTTCTGCCCCAATGTGAGTTACAGGCGATAAGCTGCAGAGATATGTAATAAGTCCTCTTGGCCTAC
>NZ_VXCT01000066.1:0-27609 GCF_052850535.1 Shewanella sp. 1180_01 | reverse complement strand
ACGTCTGCAATTTGCAGAAATTGATATATTTTTCTTCCAACTTGCATGTTTCCCCACTATTTTTACTCACCAGCTCACCAGCTCACCAGCTCACCAGCTCACCAGCTCACCAGCTCACCAGCTCACCAGCTCACCAGCTCACCAGCTCACCAGCTCACCAGCTCACCAGCTCACCAGCTCACCAGCTCACCAGCTCATTATTTAGATCCTAGGCTTCCTTATTTCGTTCTTGTTCTATTGCTTATACCAATCACATTAAATATCGAATCAGTTCACAGCCTCACAGTCATCTCAATCCAAGGCGCATTGACGCAGAAATGGTTATTCCCTTTTAAGTCAATGCAACACCGGAGTGGGATGCCGAAGGGCGGCTAACTGTTAACGGCATGACAACGCGCTTTATACTGCGTTTAAGGCCTTCGACAGAGCACCACTATGCCTTCAAGCCTTCGCCTTGTTTAAAGTGCGTTGAATTCCCGCTGAATGAACAGATATTAAATACGATTGGTATTAATCCTGCGAATAGCTAAGAGCCAAAGGTCTACATCGGGTAGCACTGTGGCTTATCTTTCAAGATAGCCGCTCCACAACAAACCGTATTGAGCCTCAAGCACCGCTTTGTGTTGGTATCAAGGGGATATCTAAGTTGTCAAAATGGATGATTTAATTTGTTAGATTGACCCCATTCCTCTTCAATCAATTCCTTCAGAACGACATGCCTTTCTATATTCATTCAGAATCAAATAGCAGTGACTTGGATTGTGAAATCTGCATATTTTTTCACTTGGTTTATTCCTATGTCCGTTGTCTTCAATTTAGGAATCATTTTTTAGCCTAGGACATCATTTCGACTTAAATCCAGCATAGTGGGTATTTCATTATGGAATATTGAATTAATTGCCCGATTTATGAGGATTAATGACTGGCCGCCTTTGGATTTATTTAATATTGGTAAGACCAATTTACATGTGCATGGTGTTTTTGTTATCAATTGGTTATGTTTGTACTGGGTTTAGTTCAAGCTGATTTTCTTGTTGCGTGATTTATTAGCTTTTAAATGTGATTTTTTATTCAAATATTCTTTGTGTGGTGGTCGCTATAGGTCTGTCTACGAGAGACCCATAGTTTGTAAACCGCTCAACCGATTGAATGTTGAACTTGTGATGCGATAGCGATGGTTTGGGGCAATCGTACTGTGGGTAGGGATTGAGAGAGTAAGGGGTAGGGGGAGCTATGGAGGATGTAACGCAATCTTTATTGGATGCCGTTGGCATTATGTTTTTGGGGATGGGCTTAGTGTATTTATTTTTAGGTGTACTAATCCTTGGGATCCATTTGGTTGCGCGTTGGTGTGCAGTCGATGCTGCCTCTGCACGTTTTGCTAAAAATCATGCTAAAAGTCAGCAGAGGGTATCGCAATCTGATGCTAAGCCTTTAGACCCAAATGTGGTCGCTGCGATTTCATTGGCGGTAAAGCAGTATCGTTCACAGATTAAGTAATGGGGAGCAGTATGACTTTTGTATCTAATTCTACGACGGCAGTGGCTAAGCCATTATTTTTAACTGATGTCGTTTTGCGGGACGCACATCAATCCATTTTAGCGACGCGCTTACGCATTGATGACATGTTACCTATAACGCCGTTACTCGATAAGATCGGTTTCTGGTCACTGGAATCTTGGGGTGGTGCGACGTTTGATGCCTGTATTCGTTATCTTGGTGAAGATCCTTGGGATCGAATTCGTGAGCTGAAAAAGGCCATGCCGAATACGCCGCAGCAAATGTTGCTGCGTGGCCAAAACCTCTTAGGTTATCGCCATTATGCCGATGATTTAGTGACGCGTTTTGTTGAGCGTGCCCATACCAATGGCGTCGATGTATTTCGTATTTTCGATGCGATGAACGATGTTCGCAATCTCGAGACTGCGGTGAAAGCGGTGCGCCAAGTTGGCGGCCATGCGCAGGGGACGATTTCGTATACCACGAGTCCAGTGCATACCATAGAGACGTGGGTTGATATGGCAAAACGTCTCGAAGATATGGGTTGTGATTCTTTGTGTATCAAAGATATGGCGGGCTTACTTAAGCCGATGGAAGCGTTTGAGCTCATTAGCAGACTCAAATCTCAGACCCAACTCGTGTTATCTATGCATTGTCATGCGACGACAGGGTTGAGTACTGCCACTTATCAGAAAGCCATTGAAGCGGGTGTCGATGTGCTCGATACGGCAATTTCGTCGATGAGCCAAACCTATGGACATACTGCAACCGAAACCGTTATCGCTATGGTGGAAGATACTGAGCGCGCAACGGGTTACGACATGGTGTTGCTTGAAGAGATTGCCGCTTATTTTCGTGAAGTGCGCAAGAAGTACGCTAAGTTTGAAGGCGCGCTGAAAGGCATTGATTCGCGGATCTTACGTGCCCAAGTGCCTGGTGGCATGCTGACCAATATGGAGAGCCAATTAAAGGAGCAAGGCGCGGCCGATAAGATGGACTTGGTATTGGAAGAAATTCCCCGCGTACGTGCTGACTTAGGTTTCTTGCCGTTAGTGACACCCACATCGCAAATTGTCGGCTCGCAGGCGGTCATTAATGTGCTAATGGGCGAGCGTTATAAGTCACTGACTAAAGAGACTGAAGGCGTGCTTAAGGGCGAATATGGCGCGACGCCTGCGCCAGTAGATGCCGCATTGCAAGCCAGAGTCTTGCAAGGAGCTGAAGCCATTACATGTCGCCCTGCGGATTTATTAACACCAGAGCTGGCTAAGTTACGGCTTGAGTTAGCTGATAAAGCACAGGAACAAGGCATTCGCCTATCTTCAGAGCATGACGATGATGTGCTGACCTATGCACTCTTCCCACAAATAGGATTACAGTTCTTAAAGAATCGTGACGATCCAAGCGCCTTCGAGCCTAAACCTGAGCTGACTTCAGCACTTGCTACTAATGCTGCGGATCGTGGCCCTGAAACCTACACTGTGACTGTCGAAGGGCAAGAGTACGTAGTTGAAGTCGCCGCAGGCGGTGAGATCTCGCAAATCCAGCCACAGGGCCAAAGTGTTCATGCTGTGCAAACTGCTACGGCGAGCACTATGCCAACTGCGTGCCATGGAGAGATCAGGCTTGAAATGAGCGCGCCGCTGTCGGGCAACATCTTCAAAGTTCATGTTTCTCCAGGCGATAGAGTGTGTGAAGGCGATGTCGTGATCATCCTTGAGGCGATGAAGATGGAAACTGAAATTCGTGCTCAGGGCGATGGCATTATCGCTAAGCTCTGGGTGAAAGAAGGCGACTCAGTATCTGTGGGTTCTCAATTACTGGCCTTGGCGTAGGAGTCATTATGGAAGGTTTAATGGCTTTTTGGGCCGAGACTGGTATTGCCCATTTTACTGGCGGGCAAGTGTTGATGATGGCAGTGGGCGCTTTGCTCTTGTATCTCGCCATCGTGCGTGGGTTTGAGCCTTTATTGTTGCTGCCAATTGGTTTTGGTGCAGTACTGGCGAACATTCCCCACGCGGGATTTACCGAAGAAGGTGGCATGCTGTATTACGCCTATCATGTGGGGATTGAGACTGGGGTGTTCCCACTGTTGATCTTTATGGGCGTAGGCGCGCTGACCGACTTTAGTGCCTTGATTGCCAATCCTAAAACCCTGTTGTTAGGAGCTGCGGCGCAGTTTGGGATTTTCGCGACATTGATTGGTGCGATAGCGCTGAACTTAGTGCCGGGCTTTGAGTTTACTATGAAGGACGCGGCGGCCATTGCGATTATTGGCGGTGCTGATGGACCTACGGCGATTTTCCTCGCCTCCAAACTGGCACCTGAGTTATTAGGGGCGATTGCGGTCGCGGCTTATTCCTATATGGCGTTAGTCCCGATTATTCAACCGCCGATCATGCGCTTACTGACAACCCAAGCTGAGCGCGAAATTAAAATGGAGCAGCTGCGCGAAGTCAGTAAAAAGGAAAAGATCATTTTCCCTTTGATGGTGCTGGGATTAACGATTCTCTTCTTACCTGCGGCCACGCCGTTAGTGGGCATGTTCTGCCTTGGTAATCTGATGCGTGAATCAGGCGTGGTGGATAGATTATCGAAAACGGCGCAGAACGAACTTATCAATATCGTTACGATTTTCTTAGGGTTAGCTGTGGGTTCTAAGTTATCGGCCGATCAATTCCTGCGGCTGGAAACCTTAGGGATTCTGGTTTTGGGTGCCTTGGCTTTCGGTGTTGGTACTGCCGCGGGTGTGTTGATGGCAAAGCTGATGTGTAAGCTGTCGGGCGGTAAAGTGAATCCGCTGATTGGCGCGGCAGGGGTGTCGGCTGTGCCTATGGCGGCGCGAGTCGTCAACAAAGTAGGGTTAGAAGCGAATCAACATAACTTCCTGTTGATGCACGCTATGGGGCCTAACGTGGCGGGAGTGTTAGGTTCGGCAGTCGCTGCGGGGATTTTACTTGCTGTTCTTGGTTAACTGATTGAGTTAATCACTGAGTGAGTTAACCGATTTGGGTTAACTGAATCGGGTTAACTAATCGGGTTAACTAATCGGGTTAACTAATCGGGTTAACTAATCGGTAAGTGAGCGGGTTTAGCTTCACACTTATTCCAATCGCTATTATTCCAATCGTTAGCTCAGTTTTATCACTAAGGCCAACTCAGTATTGAGTTGGCCTTTTGCTAAGCCGTTAACCACATTAACGTGATAAGGATTAAAATCATCCCTTCACCTATGCCGATAATGTAGATAAAACCTCGTCTGCCTTGTTTTAGCGTGAGTTTGTTGGCTTTTAAAAATAACGCCCAAAACAAACATAGGATCAGCGGGATAAGGAAGAGTCTTGTCATTGTCTGTTCTGCTAAAATGTGAGTTAGAGTTATTTTAGAGTCTAACAGCTTGATCTTATTTGAGTAACCTATTTTGCAGTTGATGATGACCGTTGGAGTTGATTGGGGCTTTAAAGCCGACGGATTAAAGACTGTTTGCTGAATAATAAAAAAGACCGCCTAAGCGGTCTCTTGATTGACATCATCTGCGTAATTTACCTAATGTTACTGATGGTTTAGCGCAGCGGCTTCACCCCAGTATTGTTATTGCTGCGAATTCACAGGTGTAACGTCTTGAGTATCGTTCGAATAGAACTGCGCTTCATTGAGTTCATTTTCTGATTTACCAATCACGACTGCTGTCATCATATCGCCCGTCACGTTCGTTGCCGTGCGGATCATATCGATAATACGGTCAATCGCGGCGATAAAGGCAATGCCTTCAAGTGGTAGACCAATCACGCCTAAGGTCACAGTTAACATCACCATTGCACTTCCTGGCACGCCAGCGGTTCCAACAGAAGCGACGGTCGCAGTTACTGCAATCATCACATAGTCCAGTGTATCGAGCGGAATATTGTAAATCTGCGCGATGAAGATAGCGGCAATCGCAGGGTAAATACCTCCACAGCCGTCCATGTTCATGGTCGCACCTAATGGCATCACAAAGGCACTATAACGCTTTGATACACCCATGGTTTCGACTGCGCGGGTGCTCGCAGGTAAAGTACCGAAACTTGAAGAAGTACTAAAGGCGACTAACTGCGCTGGCATAGCTTTGCGGAAAAATTGCAGTGGGCTTAAACCACCGACAAATTTCACTAAGCCACCGTAAACAAAGATGATGTGGATAAAGGCGGCAATGTAGATAGCCCCAATAAACTTACCTAACGGCAGTAAGGTAGATAAACCGTATTCACCGACAACCCAAGCCATTAAACCAAACACACCGATAGGAGTTAGTTTTAAGACCATGCGAGTCAGTTGGAACATGACTTCTGCGCCCGCTTCTATGGTGCGTTTTAGCGGCTCAGCCTTCTCGCCGACTTTATTGATAGCGATACCCACTAACGCGGCAAACACGATAATTTGCAGTACCTTGCCTTCAGCCAGTGAGGCGAAAGGATTGACTGGGATCATGTCGAGCAACACTTGTGCAAAACCGGGAATATTACGCTCGCGCACTTCAGTCGCCGTGAGCTGCATAGTGCCGCCCATGTCGATCATTGAGCCTACGGCTAAGCCGATCAGCGAGGCAATCGTGCCTGTCAGCATGAACATACCTAAGGTTTTAAGGCTTAAGCGTTTTAGGCTAGTTTGCGAGCCGAGCGATGTGATACTGACGACAATGGCACAAAAGACCAAAGGCGCGACCAACATCTTAATGGCGCCAATGAACAGATCACCGAGTGGTTTTAGCACTGTGGCGCTTTCACCTAAAATAACGCCAACGAGCGCACCTAAGATAAAGCCTGCTAAGACTTTTTGCCAAAACGGAATGCGGCTAATGGTTTGAAGGATCATGCATATTCCAGAAAAATAAATTAAGAGTGAGCCAATAGACCTGCGATGATAGGATTCGTATTCAACGAGTTGAGCGTGATGTTAACGCGCTCTCAGTCATGCGCATGGTCATTGATTGCCATAGTTAAACCATTGTATCGACAGAGCTAGGGTTATAACAAACCGTTTTTCTTATAACTTATTGTGATTAGTGAGCTTGTTGCAAAAAGATTAAGTGAAACATTCAATTAACCCATGACAAACCTTATCGCATTGAATACAAAAAGAGAGATTTATCATTGAGTAAGCCATTATGACTGAGTTAGGCATTATGTTCTCCGGCGCTTTTTTAGCGGCGACTTTGTTACCGGGGGGATCTGAAGTCTTACTCGTAGCGCTATTAAACAAAACCCCAGAGGCTTGGGTTGCGCTGGTCGTGGTGGCCTGTATTGGCAACACGTTGGGCGCGATGACCAGTTTCTATTTAGGCCGCTTAGGTCGCCTCGCAAAATCACCAGAAGCGTTAGCGACAGGTAAACACGCAAAGGGGCTCGCCTTGATTGAACGCTACGGCGTATGGGCGCTGTTACTCTCATGGGCACCGGTTATCGGCGATATTCTCTGTTTATTGGCGGGCTGGGTGAGGTTACCGCTAATCTCCTCTTTGCTGATGATTTTAATTGGTAAAACAATTCGTTACTTAATTGTTGCCGCTGCCGTGCTGCAATGGATGGCATGATGGCGTTAGGATGCATTTAATGGTCAAGGGCGGGGAGTGTTTTTCCGTTTAGACTGAATTTACTGTATAGATAGGAACTTAGTGTCAATTTTGCGAGTCATAAATCCCAATGCTTAATCATTTAAGCGCACTATTACGCTACACAGCGATGAATATACGCAGCACTATGATTATGAAGCTGTATTTTTGACCCATTGATGTATGAGGGGAATGTTTTGAAGAAATGGATATTAGCGGTCGCAATTTCTGCCGCACTCGCGGGCTGTGCATCTGAAACGACTACGGCGAGCTTGCCCGCAGGCGTTAAACTTATCGAAAATGTGCAACTGGCCGATTCGCAAGTAGGGATCCCCTACAAAAAGTACCAATTAGCCAATGGGTTAACGGTTATTTTGCATCAAGATGATTCCGATCCTTTAGTGCATGTCGATGTGACTTATCATGTGGGATCTGCCCGAGAATTAGCTGGCCGTTCGGGTTTTGCACATTTATTTGAACACATGATGTTCCAAGGCTCGCAGCACGTCGCCGATGAACAACATTTTGAAGTGGTTACCGAAGCTGGCGGCACCTTAAACGGCACGACCAATACCGACAGAACCAACTACTTTGAAACCGTACCCAGCAATCAATTAGAAAAAATGCTGTGGCTTGAGTCGGACCGTATGGGCTTTTTATTGCCGGCACTCACCAGTGAAAAATTTGAAGTGCAGCGCGAGACAGTGAAAAACGAGCGTGCACAGCGTATCGATAATCAGCCCTATGGCCGCATGAGTGAGCGTTTTAGCCAAGCCATGTATCCTGTCGGTCATCCTTATTCTTGGCCTGTGATTGGCTGGCCGGACGATCTTAATCGCGCCACAGTTGATGATGTTAAACACTTTTTCCAACGTTGGTATGGGCCTAACAATGCAACCCTGACCATAGGTGGCGATTTCGATGAAATGCAGACCTTAGCCTGGGTGAATAAATATTTTGGTGAAATCCCCCGTGGCCCTGAAGTCTCGTTAGAGCAAAAGGCGTTGGTTAACTTAGATAAAACGCGTTACATCTCCATGGAAGATCAAGTGCACTTGCCTTTGATCCGTATTGGTTTTCCAACCGTATACGCAAGGCATCCTGATGAAGCTGCGCTCGATCTGTTAGCCAATATTCTAGGCGGCGGCAAAACATCCTTGTTATATAAAAACTTAGTGAAGGATGGTTATGCCGTGCAGGCCAATGTCAGCCATCCTTGCCAAGAGCTGGCGTGTCAGATGTCGATTTACGCTTTAGCCAATCCAGAAAAGGGGGGCAAACTGGCGGATCTGGAGCAACGTATCCTCGATTCTATTAATGAGTTTGAGCAACGTGGCGTTACCGATGACGATCTGCAAAAAGTTAAAGTGCAGTTTGAGGCCGATACCATTTACAGCCTGCAAAGTGTTTCTGGCAAAGTGTCTGCCTTAGCGATGAACCAAACGCTGTCGGGCAATCCGAACATGATAGCCTCAGATTTGAGTCGTTATGCCAATGTGACCAAAGACGATGTGATGCGCGTGTACAAGCAATACATTAAAAATAAGCCTATGGTGGTGATGAGTGTGGTGCCGCAGGGTATGACGTCACTTATCGCCCATGCCGATAACTTCACGCCAGCGACCTTGCCCATTGCGCAAACGGCGGTTGAAGGGGATTTACCAAAGCCTGAACTCGTTTCAAGTTTTGATCGGACTAAGATGCCCGCATCTGGCGCTGCACCTGTGTTAAAGGTTCCGACAATATGGACTAAAACCTTAGCCAATGGCATAGAAGTCATGGGGACACAAAGCACTGAAACGCCAACGGTTGAGCTGATTGTGTACCTTAATGGCGGCCATAGACTGGTACCAGTTGAAAAAGCGGGCTTAGCGACGCTGACTGCGGAAATGCTCAATGAGTCGAGCAAGAAACGCAGCAGTGAAGCGCTTTCGCAAGCCTTAGAAATGCTCGGCAGTTCAGTCGACTTTAGTGCCTCTGAATATCAAAGTGCGATTAAAATATCGACGCTGACAGCGCATTTAGATGAGACGCTGGCGATTATGGAAGAAAAGCTCTTCCAGCCAGCCTTCAACGAAGCGGACTTTACCCGAGTAAAACAGCAGCAGTTACAGCAGATCCAGCATATGCAGTCTGATCCTAGCTACCTTGCTGATACGGCGTTGTCGTCTTTGTTATACGGTAAAGACAATGCCTTAGGCGTGAATGACATAGGTACGCTCGATTCAGTCGCTGCGCTCACGTTAGCCGATGTAAAAGCGTTTTATGCCCAGCAGTATCAAGGCGGTAACGCTAAAATCGTCACAGTCGCCAATTTACCTGAATCAGTATTATTGCCTAAGTTAGCGGGATTGAGTCAGTGGCAAGGGGCCTCAGTTGTGGTGCCGCCACTTAAGCCATTCCCAGCATTAAAAGGCGGTACGATTTATCTGATTGATAAACCTGGCGCAGCGCAATCGGTGATCAATATCGCCAAGCGCGCATTGCCCTATGATGCCACAGGCGATTACTTTAAATCTTACCTGATGAACTATCCGCTCGGCGGCGCATTCAATAGTCGTATCAACCTGAATTTACGTGAAAATAAAGGTTATACCTATGGTGCTCGTACCAGTTTTGCAGGCGGTGCTGAAGTCGGTGATTTTGTCGCATCAAGTAACGTTCGCAGTGACGTGACGGCGAAAGCACTCACTGAGTTTGTAAAAGAAATCAGTGCGTACCAGCAAAAGGGGATGACGGATACTGAACTTGCCTTTATGCGAAATTCAGTCTCCCAAGGCCAAGCACTTGATTATGAAACGCCGTATCAAAAAGCGGGCTTTATGCGCATGATCCAACGTTACCAATTGAGCCAAGATTTTACGACTCAACAGGACAAGATCATTAATACTGTAACAAAAGATGAACTCAATGCCCTCGCGGCTTCCGAGCTAGATATCAATAAAATGGTGATTCTAGTGGTGGGAGATAAAGCGAAAATCGAAGCAGATTTAGCGGCGTTGGGCTATCCAATTGAAACTTTAGTATTGTAAATTGGTATTTCGCCCTTATATAGGTGATAGATGTGTACGTTAATTAACGACTATTCGTCACATATTTACCGGATTTACATCGAAAGACGGTGACAGCATTAGCTGTCACCGTCTGCTTTTAACTGTACAAGTTGTGAATTTGGCTTGCCCCACAGACAGGTTTAGATTTATTTTGAGGCGTATTTTGCAAGATAAGCCTCAAAATAAAGGTCTGACTGTTAACCTTGTCGCGATAGCGAATCACCAATTAGAGAAGCGCAAATTGAAGTCATTCAATGAATTAGTACAACATCTCTCGGACGCCCATGGGCGCACCGCACTCTTGGGTATGTTACGTGGCATAGAACGTGAGGCGTTGCGGATTGATGAGTCGGGTTATCTCGCCACCGATTCACATCCTGAAGCCTTAGGCTCAGCGTTAATGCATTCGCGTATTACGACGGATTACAGTGAAGCCTTGCTCGAGTTTATTACTCCGGTAAATAATAATGTTGAGCAATTGCTAAACGGATTAACTGAAACTCACGCCTTCAGCGTGCGCCATTTAAATGGTCAGCGCCTGTGGCCTGTGAGCATGCCTTGTTATGTTAAGGACGAGAAACAGATCCCCGTTGCCCGTTATGGTTCATCAAATACCGGTATGATGAAAACCTTATATCGTAAGGGCTTAACCTATCGTTACGGCGCCTTGATGCAGATTATTTCTGGGGTGCACTTTAACTTTTCGGTATCGCAAGAGTTATGGCAAAGCCTGTACGAATTGAGCGATAAGCAGTTAAGTTACGATGATTTTATTTCAGAATCCTATTTTGGCTTGATCCGTAACTACCGCCGTTTAGTCTGGGTGCTACCTTATTTATTTGGTGCCTCACCGGCATTATGTAGCTCTTTCATTAAAGATCAAAAAACCGACCTTAAGTTTGAAAAAACGGACCACGGTACTTTGTATCTACCCTTTGCGACTTCGTTGCGTATGAGCGATTTAGGCTATACCAACAAAGAGCAAGAAGAGCTGAATATCAGCTATAACTCTTTGCCTGAGTATCTGGCTGGCGTAAATGCGGCCATCAAAATGCCTTCGGCAAACTTTGCCAATATTGGCGTTAAAGTCGATGGTGAGTATCGTCAGCTCAATGCCAACGTATTGCAGATTGAAAACGAGTTCTACTCGCCAATACGTGCAAAACGGGTGACGCGCAGTGGCGAGAAGCCGTCAGAAGCCTTAGCCCGTGCAGGGGTGGAATACATTGAAGTGCGTGCTTTAGATGTTAATCCATTTAGCCCGATTGGCATTGAGGCGACCCAAGTGCGCTTCCTCGATTTATTCCTACTCTATTGTTTATTAACGCAGTCGCCTAAGTCTGAAGCCAGCGAAGAGGCGAGATTAAGCGCGAATCTTAAAGCTGTGGTGCTTGAAGGCCGTAAACCTGGGCTTGAGTTATTAACCGCAGACGGTTCACGTTCGCTTAAATCTTGGTTAGAAGAGTTGTTTGATGCCTTGCAACCTTTGGCGGTATTGCTCGATGGTGAGGCGACGGATTATCAAGTGGCGTTAGCCCATTGGCGTAAAGCGGTCGAAGATCCTAACTTGACCCTGTCGGGACAAGTGCTGCAAAACGTGATCAACAAAGGCCAAGATCATGGTCAGTGGGTGATGACGTTGGCGCAGCAATACTATCAATTCTTTGTCGATTATCCTTTGTCGAGCGAGACTATAGCGCAGTATCAAGCCGAAGCATCCAGCTCGCTTAACAAGCAGGCCGAGCTAGAAGCCGCTCAGAGTACTGTTTCATTCGATGATTATCTGGCAGATTACTTTGGAGCTCAGTCGTGAAAGAGGACTTATTCTCTTTCACTCGCTTGCGTTTCAGCGCAGCTTTGATTGGGGCCAGTGCCTTATTATCAGGCTGCGCCGCTTCACCTGAAGATCCCCTAGGCTGTGGCACTGTGTCGGGTTATTTGCAGCCCGATGCCAGCACTCACTGGTATCGCGTCGTCGTGACCCATTTAAACGGTCAGGCAGTGGTCTCTAAGCCTAATTATCAGCTAGCGCCCGGCGAATATGAGTTTACCGTCGCGGAACTGATTGATGATCCTAGCTTGTCGGTCACGCTTGCCGCGCGAACGCCTAAGGTATTTAAGCTCAATGTTGAGAGCCATCAGCGTTATCATATCGGTGCGCTATTTCACACCGATAAGCGTTATATGGGCAAAGACACGGGGTATTGGGAACCAGGTGTGTGGCAGCAAGAAGAGCATGAGTGTCAGTTTGAGCTGAGTCCCGAAACGAAATAGCCAAAGCGTTTAGCTCAAGTGCTAAGCCAGCAAACATCCGATTTAAGTCAGATTGATTTACCCCTTGCGTTTAGATCTTCTAAGCGCAAAAAAGCTTTTTATGCTTGCCTCAGACTGAGTCTATGACATCATGGAGCCAGCTAACTCTCCAAAGAATATGATATTAATGAATAAACCCTCCACTATCTTACTCTGCGCAAGTCTCGGCATCTTGTCTGGTTGCGCGACGTCACCGCCTAAGTCTCCCGAAAATTTGTGTGAGATATTTCAAGAACACCGAGATTGGTATGATGCCGCTAAAGACGCCCGTGACAAATGGGGCGTGCCAGTGCATGTGCCGTTGGCGATGATGTATCAAGAGAGTTCATTCAAGCACAATGCCGCGCCACCGATGGAATACTTTCTAGGATTTATCCCTATTGGCCGTGCCAGCGATGCCTATGGTTATGCGCAGGCTAAGACCATGACGTGGGATGATTATGTGCGTGAGACGGGCAACAATTGGTCGAGCCGCAGTGATTTCGATGATGCTATGGATTTTATGGGCTGGTTTATCAGTAAAACCCATAAGATTAATGGCGTGTCTAAATGGGATGCGCGGGCCCAGTATCTTAATTATCACGAAGGCTGGGGCGGTTATCGCCGTGGCAGTTACAAGTCTAAGGCGTGGTTAGTGAAAGTAGCGAACAAAGTGGATGCGCGATCTAAACGTTACGCGGCGCAATATAAAACCTGCCAAAAAGATTTGGATTCATCTTGGCTGTGGCGCTTATTCTTTGGTTAGGGTTAGGGTTAGGGTTAGGGTTAGGGTTAGGGTTTGGCTAGAGCTTAGTTTGATCCCATTATCAGCCATTTGAATGAGAGTCTATGGCTGACTTTAGGTGTTTAACTTCGATATTCAACTCAGAGACATACTGACTTTTGATATTGGCCTGTTAATAGCGGCTGTCGTAACTGAGTTCAACGAGCTTATTGTGCTTTCACCGCGAAAGTTTCTAATGCTTTAATGGCTTTCTTCTTCGCGCGCTTTTGCTCATACATGGCATGATCTGCAGTCTTAAAGGATTGATACCAATCGGTTTCGAAGGGTGCAATCCCAAAGCTAAAAGCGAGGCTAAGCTCTGAACCTTGATTCAAGGTTTTGCGCATATCATCTAAGTCCTGCTCGATTTGGGTTAGCGGCCCATGGCATAAAGCGACAAACTCATCGCCACCAAAACGGGAAATAATGCCTTTATTTTGCCAATAGGTCAGTATGGATGTGGCCGTGCGTTTAATGGCAACATCGCCTGTCTGGTGTCCATAGGCATCATTAATGGCCTTGAGATTATCCATATCAATAATAATCAAAAAGCTGCCAAGGTGGGGTTTGTGCTGCCAGTGGTGCAGTTCATCTTCAAAATTCTTTCGATTATAAAGTCCTGTGAGCGGATCGAAATTTGCGAGTTTAGTGATCTGCTGTGACTTCTGATAGAGCGCAATGGCATTACTGGCTTCGTGGGTCAGGATAGAGACAAGGTTGCGGTCGTAATCGCTAAAGGCGCCTAGGCTACTGCTGTCGAGGTTGAGCATGCCATAGAGCTTGCCATCGATACGGATAGGGCTAGACAGTGTTGAGCGTATCGGCTGCTTGGACACTGTGAGTAACACTCTTTGATCATCTTCCGTTAAGGTGCTGGCAGCATTGATATTTTTCATATCATTGATGACCACGACCTGATCGCATCTCCCCTTAGTGAGCCGATATTCAAAGGTTTGCTCTAAGGTAAAATCCAGTTGTCTGAGTTTTGCTAAATCGAGCCCCACGACAGATTCGAAATGCAGTTTATTATTTGCTTCGTTGACTTTAATGATGCTGCCCATTTCGGCACCATTAATCACGTAAACGGCTTTGTTGAGCAAGGCGTCGAGAAAGGCATGCTCATTTTTATAATGGCTTGAGAGGTGCGCGAGCTCGTAAATGGCATCATTGATGGTGACGACTTGCTCTAAATGCTCCCACAGTCGAGTTAAACGACCTTGATGCAAATAGTAAATCAGGCTGTAGGCAAAAATGTAAATGATGCAAACAAACAGTAATGGCAGGATAGTCCAACCTTCTGTGGGTGCATTAAAGATAAATAGCAGGACGAATAGACATATCGGCACGATGAGCAATAGCAGATGATAGCGATAATCTAAGCGATCTATGGTCTTACGTTTGAAATTATCCCTTAATTTCACTCGAGTATTCCTTTATCCGTGTCATTGCTAGCCACAATTGAATGTTATACATCACTAACGTATCTACACTGAGTTCTGTTAAGTATATAACGAAAATTGAAATATAAACTGATATGAAACTGCGAACAATTTCATATCAGCGATTTTGGTACTAAATACTGAATTAACGCGAATTTTCTGCGTATTCGGCCAATATCCAGGCTAAAGGAGCTTGGTATTGGATGGGCATCCATGTTTGCAGTGCGGCTATGCTCTGGTTGAGCACAGTTTGGTTGGGCACTGATAGGTTCAAATGGCCCACTTTACGACCAGGGCGCACTTCTTTGTTGTACCAGTACAACTCAGCATTAGGCAAACTTAACCAGCGTGGATCATTATCGATACCGATAAGATTGATCATAACACACTGAAAATTCACTTGTGGCTGTGGGATCGCAATTCCGCAAAGTGCGCGCAAATGCAGCTGGAATTGATCCATATGGGTTCCGGCTTGAGTCCAATGGCCTGAGTTGTGCACTCGCGGTGCCAGTTCATTCACCAATAACTCATCACCAACACGGAAGCATTCCATCGCCATTACGCCAACGTATTCAAGCTCATGCATAATGGCGCTGAGCATAGCTTCGGCTTGGGCTTGCAAAGGGCTTAAGCGTGCCAGTGGCGAAATCGACGCCATTAAAATGCCATCTTGATGTAAGTTCAGCGTCAGCGGATAAAACACGCATTCGCCTTCGCGAGTACGTACGCCAACTAATGATACTTCTTCATCAAAATTAATCGCTTGCTCAGCAATTGCAAGGTTACGCCAATCGTTTGGAATATCACCCGCTTCGGCTTGTTTAAGCCAATGTTGACCTTTACCGTCATAACCACCGGTACGGCGTTTCATCAAGACTCTTGGGCCATAGTGCTGATACAGGGTATCGACTTGGGTGTTATCGTCAACTAAGGTCCAAGGCGCTGTGGGAACACTGAGCTGGTCGAGTAGACTTTTTTGGCTAAAACGGTCGGCTAAACGGCTAAATACCGGACCATTAACAAAATGGGGGTGTGAGCTGAGTTGTAAGCTAAGGGCGGACTCTGGCCACTGTTCGCGCTCGGCGGTGATGATGTCGTGCGGCGCGAGTGGCAGGATGTCATCCGTAGGCGTCATGATATCGACGGCGTTAACTTCAATCGCTAATGGCTCACCAGCGTGGGTCAACATAGCGCCCAGCTGACCATTACCTAATACCCAAACCTTAGGTTTAGTGTTTGTCTGGGTCATTAAACTTCCCTCGGATCTGGATTGTCCAGTACCGCACGGGTCTGTTCTTCTCTGAAAGCGTCAACACGAGCCGCTAATTCTGCATCGTTATTCGCAAGGATTTGGCAGGCCAATAATCCCGCATTGAATGCGCCCGCTGTGCCTATGGCTAAAGTGCCAACGGCGATGCCTTTTGGCATTTGAACGATAGACAATAAGCTATCCATACCTGACAGAGCTTTACTTTGGACTGGGACACCTAATACGGGTAAGCGAGTTTTAGAGGCAATCATACCGGGTAAGTGCGCTGCACCACCGGCGCCACCAATGATGATTTTAAAACCACGATCGGCGGCAGAGGCTGCAAACTCCATGAGTTTATCTGGCGTTCTATGGGCGGAAACCACTTCAACATGATAAGGCACTTGCAGTTTATCCATTATCTCAGCGGCGGCTTCCATCGTGGGCCAATCACTTTTAGAACCCATAACAACAGCAACAAGGGCTTGCATGATAACTCCTTAACTCACTAATTTTAATTATATTTTGACCTTGTTTCAGGTCTAGGTACAGTTGATGCTTGTCTAGCCGTCACCGGTAGCAAGCATCATGGCGCTGAATAATACCATGATCCTCGTCATTTCTGCCCGTTTTTGCGAGCGAAAAAACGTCTTTTGCTGTGATGAATGGCTTGAGTAATTGAGCCATAAAAAAGACCAATCTGAGATTGGCCTTTGATTTAAGTCAGCAGCATTAAGCCGCTGAAATTGCGCTGCTGGTTTACTGCGTCTGCTTATCCGCAGTGATTTCTGTTTGCTGAGTGATAACTGGCGCTTCACTCTGAGCTTCAGTTAGGGCTTCACGTAGAGTGGAGTAAAACTTTAACACGCCCTCAATCGGCTGGATTTTGGCCCTTGCCAGCGTTCGAATGGGCTGAAACTGTAGATCGGCGATAATGAGCTTAGTCTTATTCGCTTTGCATTTTTCAATCAGTTTTGTCAGCGCGGCTAAGCCACCGGCATCCAGAATCGAGACCCCATCGAGATACAGCACTATCACTTGTTTATCTTCGGTGAGACTGGCGATTTCGGAGAAAATGCGATCGGCAGCGGCGAAAAATAGCGGCCCGTTAATTTTGAGAACAGCCCAATCGGCGGGTAACTCTTGATCGACATAACGCTTGTTGGTGCTGATATCGTAAAGCCTTGTCATCTCGGCAATTTCCTTCATAAACAGCAAGGCGGCGAGAATGATCCCCACACTGATGGCAATGACCATGTCGAAAATAACCGTTAATGAAAAACAGCTAACAAAGACCATAATATCGCTGGTGGGCGCGGTTTTAACTAAATGCAGCGCTTTGTGGGCCTCACTCATGTTCCAAGCTACGACGAGTAGCAGTGCCGCCATGGCCGACATCGGCAAGTAGGCGAGTACGCCCGCTAAGGCGACTAAACCAAACAATACCACTATGGCGTGGATCATGGCCGCAATCGGACTCTGTGCGCCTGCTTTGACGTTCGCCGCGCTACGGGCTATTGCCGCTGTCGCCGGAATCCCGCCAAAAAACGGCGTGATGATATTACCTATGCCTTGGCCGAGTAACTCACTGTTGGCACTGTGACGTTTGCCTGTCATGCCATCGAGCACCACAGCACACAGTAGCGATTCAATCGCCCCTAACATGGCAATGGCAAAGGCGGCAGGTAACAAGGCTTGAAAGGTCGCGAGATTAAATTGAAAAGCTTGACCATTGGCGCCAGCTTGCAGCCAAGGCCACTCGAAACTCGGCAATACCGCTGGGATCCCCATGCCTGTGGTGCCATCACTCAGTTGATAGTGAAAACGGGTTCCTATGGTTTCTATATCAGCGCCCATGGCATTGAGCACCAAGGCGAGGATAGTGCCGAGTATGATTGCCGGAAGGTGCGCTGGCACAGGTGTTTTGAGTTTAGGCCAAAGTAGCATAGTCGCTAGGGTGGCGCTTGCAACCAGTAAGCTAGGTAAATGGACCGAAGGTAGCGCTTGGGCTAATGCCATTAGCTTGGCCAGATATTGCTCCGGCATATGGGCAATTTCGAGCCCGAAAAAGTCCTTTAGCTGCAAGGTGGCAATCACAACGCCAATCCCTGCGGTAAAACCTAAGGTGACGGATTCGGGAATATACAGAATCAACCGACCTAGACGCAGCGTCGCCATGCCGACGAGTATCATTCCTGACATCACAGTCGCGATTAATAATCCTGCTAAACCAAACTGTTGGGCTATGGGGTAGAGCAATACCACAAATGCCGCTGTCGGGCCGGACACGCTGTAACGTGAGCCGCCAGACATGGCGATAATAAAGCCACCGACAATGGCGGTATACAAGCCGTATTGAGGCGCAACACCACTGGCAATGGCTAATGCCATCGCTAATGGAATTGCAATAATACCCACAGTGAGACCGGCAAGAAGATCTTGCCCAAAACGTTTAAACGAATACTTATCTTTCACGCAAGCTTCTGTGAGTGCGTGGGCGATCCTTAGGGAAAATAAATGAGCTGAGTGTGACACAAGAGGGTCCCATAGCGAGGCTAGCAACAAGCTTCTATTTTAGTGGCCAGATTGAATGTGCAGTGTGATCTTGCCAGCAAAAGCGATTGAAAATACTTTGTTTTGTATAAATAGTGTGCTTGAGGCGGTTTAATTCTCATTTAAGTATGTTTTGCAAAATATCGAGATGTTTTAACCCTTTTGCTAATGCGGGCCGTTTACAGCTTTAGGTCAACATCAAAGGCATTCCACATGAAAACAAAATATTCCCCAAAAACCGTTTCAGTTTCCGATCCAACTTTCTACCTGCAACGGGGAAACGGTATCCCATCGGCGACCAATGCGGCGGCGTTATTAATGCTTGCTGTGAGTTTAACGGCCTGTGGCGGTAAAGGCGCCGAGGTTGAACATCGACAAGCCAAGCAGCAAGCCGAGCAACGTCATCAAGTAGCGTCACAGCGCCAAGCTGAAATGCGTGATGCCGCTAAGGTTGAGATGGCGAGAGTTGCGGCGCCGATGCAAATGTCTAGCAATGGGGCAGTGATAGGAATGAGCATAGCGCCAATGCCGCGTGATTATGCCGCGATTCCGTTAGCGCAAAATAAATTCGAGCAGCAAGTGCAAAATGGCATCATGGTGGCAGGGGAAATCCCAGTATCGACATTTTCCATCGATGTCGATACTGGCAGTTATGCCACTTTAAGGCGGATGCTGAGGGAAGGGCGCTTACCCGAGAAAGGCACTGTCAGAGTTGAGGAAATGCTCAATTATTTTGCCTACGATTATCCCTTACCCGCTAAAAACGCGGCGCCGTTTAGCGTGACAACAGAGCTTGCTCCCTCACCCTATAACGATGACATGATGCTGCTGCGGATTGGCCTTAAAGGTTATGACTTACCTAAATCTCAGTTAGGCGCCAGCAACTTAGTCTTTTTGCTCGACGTGTCAGGCTCTATGGCGTCAGCGGATAAATTGCCTTTACTGCAAACGGCGTTAAAGCTGCTAACAGCGCAATTAAGTGCGCAGGATAAAGTCTCTATTGTGGTTTATGCTGGGGCCGCTGGTGTGGTGCTCGATGGCGCGTCGGGGAACGACACTCACACCTTGACCTATGCGTTAGAACAATTAAGTGCCGGTGGTTCAACCAATGGTGGGCAAGGGATCACGCAAGCCTATCAATTGGCCAAAAAGCATTTTATCCCCAATGGCATAAATCGAGTCATCCTCGCGACCGATGGCGATTTCAATGTTGGCGTGACAGATTTTGATGATTTGATTGCCTTGATTGAAAAGGAAAAAGATCATGGCATTGGCCTAACGACCTTAGGGTTTGGTTTGGGCAATTACAACGATCAACTGATGGAGCAATTGGCGGACAAGGGCAATGGCAACTATGCCTATATCGATACGCTGAATGAAGCGCGTAAAGTGCTGGTGGACGAGTTGAGTTCGACCTTATTCACTATCGCTAAAGATGTGAAAGTGCAGGTAGAGTTTAATCCGGCCTTAGTCTCGGAATACCGTTTGATTGGTTACGAGAATCGCGCCTTAGCACGGGAAGATTTTAATAACGATAAGGTGGATGCGGGCGAGATTGGCGCGGGTCATACCGTTACAGCCTTGTATGAATTAAGGTACGTTGAAGCCGGGAATAGGATGAATGATAAACTCAGATATGGCGTTGATGCTCAAACGGGGAAAGAGAAATACAGCCGTGAAGAAATTGCCTTCCTTAAACTGAGATACAAGTTGCCTGAGCAAACGCAGAGCCAGTTACTGAGTTATCCCATCAGGTTAGATCAAAGCGTTAAACAGCTCGAGCAAGCAAGTGATGATTTTAGATTTGCCGCCGCGGTTGCAGGGTTAGGGCAATTACTGAATGGCAGTCACTATCTACATCAATTTGATTATACTAAGTTAAGCTTACTCGCACGTTCAGCATTAGGGGATGATCCCTTTGGTTATCGTCATGAGTTTGTGCAGTTAATGGAAACCGCAGCGGCGATAGAGCAATCTAATCAACTGCCAATTAAGAAAACATTCGATGGCTCGGATATACCTTTTCCTCCCCAAGATAAACTCCATGGCGAGCCAATGAGAGATAAGAGCAATCCGCGTAATGAGAGATTACAATAGTAAAAGTGAATACAGGGGGTTAACCCAAATGACGAGGAATTTCCCGTGGCATTAGCAATACCGCAATTACCAACCCATGAGCACTCAGATGAGCAATTGATGTTGTGCTATGCCAAGGGCGATTCAAAAGCATTTGAGCAGTTATACCTGAAGCACAAAGGCGCGCTTTATCGCTACTTTGTGCGCCAGTTAGGTGATAAGCAGTTAGCTGAGGATTTATATCAAGAAACATGGGGACGGGTGATCCGCGCAGCGGCTAACTACGAGGCCAGTGCTAAGTTTACTACTTGGCTATACCGTATCGCCCATAACTTATTGATTGATCATGTGCGAGCGGTAAAACCCGTCGATTTAGTCGCCACTGATGAGGATGAAACTGGACTCGATACTTTTGTGGCAGGTGAGCAAGATAAGCCCGACGTGCAGTGGCAAGAAGCGCAAAAGAGTTTATTGCTAAAGACCTGCATCGCACTGTTACCCCAAGTCCAGAAAGAGGCATTTATCCTGAACATTGAAATGGGTTTTACGGCTGCCATCATTAGCGACATTGCGGGCGTGACTTTAGAAGCGACTAAGAGCCGTATTCGCTACGCTTACCAAAGTCTAAAGGATTGCGTTAGCGCGAAATGGCAGGAGGCGGGTCATGAGTAATTCATCTTCAAATGCCGATGAGCGCGCATTACAACAGGAAGTGCTGGCTTGGTATCGCCAACAGGCTTTAGAAGTTCCACCGCAGCAACTTGATCAAGATATCTTACAGCTGGCGCAAACTCACTTAGCTGAAATGCATCAAAGCAAAATAACTGCTGTTGAAGCTCCAACTTCTGTTTGGCGACGTCACCCTTGGGCGTTATCGAGCGCTGCATCTTTGGTGCTTGTTGTGGGTTTACTTGTACTTAATCGGCCGCAAATCGAAGATGTTATGGCTCCAAGTCCAATGGCGATGAGTGCTCCAGCGCCACAAGCCATGACGAGGATGGCCGATACGCAAGCGCTGCAATCCTCAAATATGCAATCAGAAGCCGTGGCTAAGCATGAAATACAGACTCAAATGCAGCAAGCGAAGGCTGCTGCGGGTGCTATTGAGCGACAACATGATGCAATCAGCCCTGCTATCGCTGCAAGGTCGATGAATGCACCCAGCGCGGCTGAGTCTTCAGACATAGATAAAGTGCCACTCGCAGAGTCTTTACATCAGTTACATGCCTTCATCGAAGCGAAGGAGACTGAGCAAGCATTGGTGCTTGAGCAACAACTGCTTAAGGATTATCCACAACTCGCCGTTGAGGCTGCAGATGCAGATAAAGCGCAGCTAAGCGAAAAACAGCTGGAATTTAAAAAGTTACAACAGCAGCTACATCAGCTTGCTAAGTAAGTTTGTTGTGGTTTTAACAATAAAAGCGTGCTGAGCAATCATAACGTGGTGAGAAAAAACACTAAATGCCCCTGAGATTGAGATAGACATATGAGTGCGTGCGGTCTGTTTACAGTTCGGTATGTGATTTACTTGATCAACGTCATAAAGTGAACAGGATTTAGCCTGTTATATTGGTGTTAGTCCACGACTTGACTAGTATCAATAGTCAGAACTATATCCAGGAGGCATTATGCTTAAAAGACTCATGCATGATCATAAACATATAGCTGTATTGCTAAATGTTTTAAAAAACAAGCAGATGAAGCTGTCAGAAGGTGAGTCAATCAACTTCATCGTGGTGCGCGATATCGTTGAATATATGCAGGGATATGCTGAGCGTTGCCATCATCCGGTTGAAGACATTATTTATGCCTACTATCTTGCGCATAAAGCTAATGACAGTATCGATAAGTTGAGTGCCGAACACGAGTTAGTGATCCAAGCCTCGGCTGCTTTGATGACGACGTTGAATCTGATCCTCAGTGATATTGTGGTTGCCCGTGAGAAACTGATTGTTGATTTTGCAGATTATGTCGCATTACAAGAGCGGCATATGCAAATGGAGGAGCGGGAAATATTCCCGTTATTGGCCAAAACCTTGACTGAACAAGATTGGCAGTTGATAGAGTCTGAGTGCCAGAAATCCTTGATTGATGATCCTTTATTCTTAGATCGCGAGCAGAAAGAATTTGAGGATTTGCGGGCTTATCTAACAACGACTGACTAGCATTGATTCACTCATTGGGCTCACTCTGCGGGCTTGAGCTGAGGATTCAATACTACAGAGTGACGTGTTTTTGCGCTAGCTGTTGTTGCTCGCGAGTCACTCACGATTTGTTAGAGCTTAGCTGATGAGAGCGGAGGTTAGCATTAGTCATATAGCGTTAGTCATTTAGCGATAGCCATATTGTCGTAATGGGGAGTTTAGGGGGCTCGCGCTCGCAGCCGTAATCAACGAGTTTCTCATTTAACACGCTTAATATCATTCCCTCTTATTTCCTGCCACATTCAATATCACAAATAAAAAAAGCGCCTAAGGCGCTTTTCTTGTTCATGTTTAAGATGATGGTTTAGATCACCTCAACATGTGATTACAACTGGATGGCATCAATGTCGTAGTTAAAGTTATTATCGATTTCTTGGAGTTCTTTGATTAAACGGTGCTTATCTTTCAACGCTTCGATCTCACGCCATTTACGCTTTTTATTGGAGCCTCGCGAACGATCGGGTCTTTCAACGACTTCATCTAGCGCACAACCATAATCTAAACGATCCATGGCAACCTCCTGTTGTTGTATGTTTTGTCAGCGATTAAATAACATATTTTTAAAACAGGGTGCAAGAATTATGTTTCAATTGTGTTAAGTTGAAATGAACTTTGAGTGATATGTCGTTGATCTTAAGTGTGGGTTGAGAGCGAGGAAGAGTCGAAAAGTTGAATAAAAATAAAAGGATAAAATTAAAAAGCCAGCAATTGCTGGCTTTTTGTTCGATTAGATTTTGCCTTGTCGATAAAGGTTAATCAATGCGTTACTTGAGGCATCTAAGGCATCACAATCCTGGCCAGCACCTATGCGTGCTAACACATCGTTACCCAGATCCTTACCGAGTTCTACACCCCATTGATCGAAGGAGTTGATGTCCCAAATGGCACCTTGAACGAAGGTTCTGTGTTCATATAGGGCAATTAAAGCACCTAGGGTGCTCGGCGTGAGCTTATCCATGAGTAAGGTGTTGCTCGGCTTGTTACCTGGCATCACTTTATGTTTTGCGATCAGTTGCTTTTCAGCCGCAGATAATGCGCTATTAGCGAGTTCGGCTAAGGCTTCATCAAAAGTACGACCTTGCATTAAGGCTTGAGTCTGTCCAAAGCAGTTTGACGCTAATTGGTCGTGGTGCTCACCGATAGGATTATGACTTTGCAGTGGCATAATAAAATCGGCAGGGATCAGGGCAGTACCTTGATGCAACAGCTGGTGGTATGCATGTTGGCCATTAGTGCCTTCGCCACCCCAAATCACCGGACCTGTACTGTAGTCAACATCCGTCCCGTTTAAGGTGACAGACTTACCGTTACTTTCCATATCGAGCTGCTGGAAGTAAGCGGGTAGACCACGCAGATAATGATCGTATGTCAGTACAACATGGGACTGAGCATTGAAGAAGTTACCGTACCATAGGGATAATAAGCCCATGATCACTGGCATATTTTCTGTCAGCGGCGCATTGGCGAAATGCTCATCCATTTGGTGCGCACCTGAGAGCAAGGCTCTGAAGTTATCCATGCCAATCAAGAGTGCTATCGGTAAACCAATCGCTGACCAGAGTGAGTAACGACCGCCAACCCAATCCCACATAGGGAAAATATTGTCTGCATCGATACCAAAATCCGTCGCTTTCGCGACGTTTGACGTCACTGCGACAAAGTGTTTTGCCACATCCGACTGTAAACCGCCTTTTGCTAAGAACCATTCTCTCGCAGTGAGGGTATTGGTTAAGGTTTCCTGTGTTCCAAAAGACTTGGACGACATGATGAACAGAGTCGTTTCAGGATCCAGTAACTTCAGCTTCTCACTGATTGAAGTACCGTCGACGTTTGCCACAAAGTGACATTTTAACTCTGGGTTCCAATACGGGCGCAGCGCCTGAGAGACAATTTTTGGACCAAGGAAAGATCCACCGATACCGATACTGACGATATCGGTTATCGCTTTACCTGTGTAACCTTTCCATTGACCCGACGTCACTGAGCTCACAAACCCTTGCATTTTATTCAGAGTTTGTTGAACTTCAGGAACTATGTCTTGACCCTCGGCAATAATCGACTGTTCCGCAGTGCTACGCAGCGCTGTGTGCAGAACGGCGCGCTTCTCTGTGGTGTTAATGATTTCACCAGCAAACATCGCTTTGATTTTTGCTTCAAGTTGACTATTGCTTGCCAACGTAAATAACAGATCAAGCGTTTCCGTCGTTGCTCTGTTTTTAGAGTAATCTAGTAATAAACCACAGGCAGTTAGCGACATTTTATTGAAACGTGCCGCGTCAGTGGCAAACAATTCCCGCATATGCGGTACATTTTTACTGTGTGCTGATAAAGCTTGCCATGTTGAGCTTTGGGTCAAGTGTGTCATCTCGCCGTCTCCAGAGTGCTTAGTTTGCTAGCTTAGCCGTGAGCATCACTTCGAGTTTGCCCTGGTCGATAGCAAAGTTTCGAATGCCTTCTGCAAGCTTATCAACTGCCATAGGATCTTGGTTAAAGTCCCAACGGAATTGCGCTTCTGTTAATGGAGCTTCGGCTGCGACAGTGCTGCTTGCCGGAACCAGTTTAGGAGTAATGTCGACTTGCGAATTAGCCAGTTCTTCTAACAGAGAAGGGCCAATCGTGAGACGATCGCAGCCTGCTAGTTCGATGATTTCACCAATATTACGGAAACTTGCGCCCATAACGACAGTATTGAAACCATGCTGTTTGTAATAATTATAGATTTCGGTAACAGAAATGACTCCTGGGTCATTTACGGCATCGTAGTCTTTACCTGTATCTTTTTTGTACCAATCAAGGATTCGGCCTACAAAAGGCGAAATTAGATAAGCACCAGCCTCGGCGCAAGCACGTGCTTGGGCAAAGCTAAATAGCAGAGTTAAGTTGCAGTTGATGCCTTCTTTTTCTAGTTCTTTAGCGGCACAAATGCCTTCCCATGTTGAAGCAAGTTTGATCAGAATACGTGATTTATCAACGCCCGCTTCTTGGTAGAGGCGAACCAGCTTATGGGCTTTCGCAATTGATTGTTCTTTATCGAATGATAAACGGGCATCAACTTCAGTTGATATACGCCCAGGAACGAGTTTCAGTATTTCTACACCGATATTAACGGCGAGCTTGTCGCTGGCATCATCAAGTTGCTGCGCGAGATCGGCACTTTGTGATTTTGCCCAATCGATAGCGTTATCTATGAGGGATTCGTATTCAGGAATTTGAGCCGCTTTCAAGATGAGTGATGGATTGGTTGTCGCATCTTCAGGTTGGTAGCGTTTAATCGCTTCGATGTCGCCAGTGTCAGCGACGATAGTGGTATATAACTTGAGTTGCTCTAATGTATTGGCCATGAAAAACATCCTTCTCAGGTAGCAGTCTTAACTCGGAATTCACTGATGACTATTAGAAGCGATTTTGCCAACTTTTCCAACCTTGAATGTAAAAAAATTACAAAAATGACAATTTTATGTCTATTTAGGTTTGGCTTGAGATACAGGCTCTCATCTTGGCTGTGGTAGAGGGCATCGCTTGTCCTAGTGTATACCCCATAAAAACAAAAAGTCGCTGCAAGCAGCGACTTTTTTACGTCAGTAAGTAATATTACTTAAGAACAGGTTGTTTAGTCGTAGTCGTTACAATGGCTTCGATACGACGGTTCGCTGCGTAAGCTTCTTTCGAGTCACCAGCAACCAATGGCTGAGTAACACCGTAACCGTTAGAAGTTACGCGGCTTTGGCTGATACCGTATTTCTCAACAAGAGTTTGGGCAACTGCGTCAGCACGTTTGTCAGACAGCACCATGTTGTACTCTGGTTTACCTACGTTAGAGGCGTGGCCAGCGATTTCAACTGTGAACTCTGGGTTCTTGTTCAGGTAGTTAGCTAGTCTTTCGATATCTTTGTAGAAAACTTTTTTAACTACAGCAGAATCGTTAGCAAACTGAATTGAACCCACGTCTTCTTTATTTTTTACGTTTTCGTAAATGGTACAGCCAACAGAGTCAACTTTATGGGTTGCTGGTGTTGCTGGACATTGATCTTTATCGTCATAAACACCATCGTTGTCTGAGTCAACTGGTGCTGCTGCGATAACCGCTGCTGCAACTGGTGCCGCAGCAACTGTGTTACCGAAACGGTAGCTCAGTTCTAGACCCCAGTAGTTGCTATCAGCTTCAATAGTATTGAAATCAGTATCATCTAAGTTTTCATAACGACGGTATTTAGCTTGTAACTTCAAATTATCAGTGAAGTTATAGCCAACACCAGCACCAATGTACGGAGCAAAATCGTTTGAGCTGTATTTGTTAGTACCGTTCTGAGTATTCTCAAGTGAATAATACATAGCACCCGCTTCAGCTGATAAGCTCCAACGGTTAGCCAAAGGCCAAATACCCACTAAACCTAAAGTTCCACCTTTCACGCCAGCATCATTGCTGAAACCTGCTGCAGTCCAATCAGCATTACCTAAATCACGGAAGCCGATTTCAGCGCCGAAGTAATCATTGAACATATAGCCTGCGAATACATCCCATGCATATGGGTCATCTTGACCATTCTGGGTCGCGATATGTTCATAGTTGTTAACGCCTAAACCTGCGCCAACATACCAAGGAGTCAGTTCTTGAGCCGCTGATACAGTGAAAGGTAATAGCGATGCAAGCAGTGCAAATTTTAATTTATGATTCATCATGTTCTCCAATTCCATTATTTATGATTCTCCACCAATATGTTCTGCGCTCATTTGTGTGCAAAACATTGCTAGCACTTAATGTGGGGATCCTTTGGTATTGTAGCCAGCGATTAATTATCACTTGGTTTGTTAAATTTTACCAGTGTTAAGAATTCCCTTTTTAGAGTCTTGCGTTCTGTAAGTGGGTTTCTC
>NZ_VXCT01000065.1:0-28279 GCF_052850535.1 Shewanella sp. 1180_01 | reverse complement strand
GATCCCATCCCGAACTCAGAAGTGAAACGCAATCGCGCCGATGGTAGTGTGGGGTCTCCCCATGTGAGAGTAGGTCATCGCCAAGCGCCTAATTATCTCTTTGAGATGTAACGAAGCCAGCTGAATAAGCTGGCTTTTTTGCGTATGCAATTTGTTAAATCAGCGTTAATACAGAACATTGTTCTATTCGTTTTAGCTCTGGTCATTTCGCTAGTTCTTTACGTTTTTTCCTTCCTATATTTCAGACTTTTATACTCTAAGTTCATTATTTACATCAAGATCTCGCTTAGTTTGATAAGTCCTTTTGCTTAGTGGTTAGTTTCCCGTTAGCATACAAAAACTATTCACATTTTTGTTAAAGGCTGTCTGTTGCCTATGCTTCGTAAGCTTTCGCTCGCGGTACTGCTCCCTCTGTGTATGCTGACACTATATTTAGTGTTGGTCATAGGCGAGTACCTGTTTGAAAGCGATCAAGTGCGTGCTGAATTGGCGCAGCGACAATCGACACTGATAAAGCAGCAGTTGTTCCGGATGCAGAATGTGGTTCAATCGGCGCAGGCTTTACAGGATGTGGAGCGGATCGAGCAGGAGGTTTCCTTAGCTGCGCTGGATATGGGCACTATGGTTTATATCTTAGTTGATGCTGATAGCCGTATTCGTTTTGCAAACCATACTGTTTGGCGCGATAGCAATGCCATGCAAGTCATTGATGGTTATGATGCTACTCGTCATCGTGCTGTGGTTCAGGCTTTCCTGCCACAAATTCTTGTTAATCTCGAACGCTTAACCATTCAAGCATATTATCCCGTCTTGCCTCAGTATGGTGGTGCGGTTGATTTGATTTATCTTGAAGCCGATTTAGCGCCTTTAGTCGCCGAAGCTTCCGCTAAGTTACAACAACGTTTTATGCGGGTTTGGGGGCTGGGTGGATTATTACTGATTGGTTTTACCTTCATTCTCTATTTCCTATTGATCCGTCCATTCCAAATATTAAGCGAGGCCGCTAAACAGGTAGGGACTTCTTCCTTTTCGACATCGATCCCTTGGAGCTCATCAGAAGTCTTATCATTGCAAGCCAGTTTGCAGCAGGTACATGAACGTTTGAGTCGTGCTGTGAAACAGTTGAATGACAGCGAACTGCGCTGGCTGTTTGCGGTGGAAGGCTCGCGGAACGGTATTTGGGATTGGGATATCAGCACGGGTGAGGTTTTTCTTTCTGATCGCTGGAAAGAGATGATCGGTTATGCGCCGGATGAATTAGCGGGCGTATTCCAGACTTGGGAAACGCGGTTACATCCCGATGATAGGGATATCGTACTGGATGCGTTGCAGGAGTACGTTAGCGGTAAAAGTAAGGAATTTGAAAGTGTCCATCGCCTGCGACATAGAGAGGGGCATTATGTGTGGGTGCTGGATCGCGGCATGCTGGTTGATTGGGACCCTCAAGGACGTCCTACTCGGATGATCGGCATTCATATGGATGTGTCAGAAAGTGCCAAGAACCATGCTGCGATTAATGAACTTGTGGATCAATCGGTTACGGGTCGCAAGATGTTACCCGATGTCTTTATGGCGCGACTGTCGCAATTTTTAACCCAAGGTAATAGTTCAGGTCAATGGGGAGCATTGCTGCTTGTTGAGGTGGATAGATTAGGCTTGGTCGCGACTCTAAACTCCCACGAATTAGAGCGCTTACTCACGCAAGTGGCTGCACGTCTATCGAGTTATTTTACTGAGAATATTACCGTTGGCCGATTGGAGTCCGGTGATTTTGTTTTGCTGGCTAAAGACTTAGCGGTTGATGCTTCAGTGGCTGCGCGTCGTGCTTTAGCGCTTGCGAGTGAGTTAAGGCAAGTGATTGCTCGACCATTCCATTATGGTCATCATTATTTTGAGCTTAGCGCGAATGTGGGGATTTGTTTGCTCGACAGCATAGAGACCTTAGATCCTGCTTTAGTCATGCGCCGCGCCGAGTTAGCAACCTTGAGTGCTAAGCAACCTGGGCAAGCGGGATGCGCTTTCTATCATGCTGAGATGGATTTACGTCAGAGCCGTGATGAACAGTTACAACAGGAGTTACAGACGGCATTACAGACGGCATTACAGCAAGATAGCATGACGTTAATGTTCCAACCTGTGATGAATGTGCACAGTGAATTGGTCTCGGCTGAAGTGCTCACACGTTGGTATCGTGCCGATGGCGAGTTTATCCCACCTGCAGAGTTCGTGACGTTAGCCGAACAGGGAGGAATGATTGCTGAACTCGATCTTTGGGTCGCTAAACGTGTGTGTCAGTTTATTCAGACATCCCATGCCCAAGGCCGGAGTTTGCCGACTTTAACTCTTAATATCAGTGCATTCTCATTTGGTCAGGCAGATTTTGTTGATGCATTGATTGCGTTAGTTAAAGAGCATGGTATTGCGGCGAATCAACTGGGTATTGAGCTCAATGAGGCCGCATTGTTAATGCAACCACAGTTTGTGGCTGAGCGCGTGTCTAAGTTGGTCGATGCGGGGATAGGTATCGTCCTCGATCATTTCGGTTCTGGATCGAGTGCTTTGAGTTGTTTAGCCAACCAGCCATTAGTTGCGGTTAAATTGGATATGAGTTGTATTGATTCATTGGCCGCAATGCCACAAAGAGTGAAGGCGTTAATTGTCTCTGCGCAGCAGTTTAATTTGCACGTGGTGGCTAAAGGCGTTGAATCACCCCAACACTATCAAGCCTTTGTTGAATTTGGCTGTGATGGTTATCAGGGCTATTTATTCAGCCGAGCGTTAAACCAAGCGGACTTTATCCAGCTTGTTTGTCCTCGTCCTTTATTGCGTAGCGTTTAAAGAAGTCGAGGGCATAATTTAAGGCTTGGTTTCGATAGGCGTCTTTTTCCATAAAAATCTCATGGGCAGCCCCCGCGATCACCTTCAATTGGCAATGAGTGCTCACCGCAAGATTCTGGGCCGCATTGTCAACAATCTTGTCTTCACTCGCTTGCAGTATCAGGATCGGCGTGCGAATTTGCGCTGTTGCCAGTACGCAAGTGTCTGCCGCATCTAAAGACTCTGTCAACCAACGGTTAGTTGGGGAACCGAGTTGTAACTTAGGGGCCGCGTCATACAAGTCTCGATAGGCTTGGTATCTACTTTGGCAATGGGTTAGCTCATTTCCTTTGAAGGGAACCGGTTTATAGTTCTGTCCTCCAAGCACATAGTTAGGTTCGCCGCCATTGAGAGTGGTATCGAGTTTACTGGCTAACCAGCGCACGAATGCTTTTGGCATAGGTAATTTGATGCCATACATGGGCGCTGAAAATACCGCGGCGGTAAAAATATCGGGATGTTGTTTGAGATACAAAGTGCCAATCGCGCCACCCATTGAATGGCCAAGTAGCATGAGTTGTTTGTCGTTTTGCGGTAACACTTTCTTCTGCATAAACATTGCAAAATCATCAATATAATCATTAAATCTTCGCACATGACCCATGTACGGATTAATTGTCATACGATCCGATAATCCTTGGCCACGGTGATCGATGGCATAAACTGAGTAACCCTGTTGGTATAAGTCGAAGACCAATTCTTGGTACTTTAAATAGGATTCAACTCGGCCACTACTGAGAACGATTGCGGTATGTGCTTGGGGATGTTTGACCATCATATAGGCCAGCGTGATGCCATCAGCTGTGATCAGCGTGTCTTGAACAACGCTTTGCCAGAAGGCTTGCTGCTCTGAGGTATTTAAATCGTGTTCAGTCGAAAATGTCGCTTTGGCTTGGCTCATACTCAGTCGCAAATCATTTGGCTTGAATGGTTTGCTAGAGTGTAACAGACAACCATGGGAGTCTGAAAATACCGACTCCCATGGTTGTGATTAACTTAGCGTGTCGCCTTTTTAGCTTCAATAAAATCATTGATTTGCTGTTCGAGGATCGACATAGGTACTGAGCCATTTTCGAGCACAGCGTCGTGGAAGGCGCGAATATCAAACTTGTCGCCGAGTTCCTGTTCTGCTTTAGCACGTAACCGCTTGATCGTTAACTCGCCAATCTTGTAGGACAAGGCTTGTCCTGGCCACGAAATATAACGGTCAATTTCGGTCGTGACATTGTGTAGTGATAGCGCGGTATTGCTGGCCATAAAATCGATGGCTTGTTGACGACTCCATCCTTGGGCATGCATGCCTGTGTCTACGACTAAACGCGCCGCCCGCCACATTTCATAGGTTAAGCGGCCAAAGTTATTGTAGGGATCTTGGTAGAAGCCAGCCTCCAAACCTAAGTATTCGCAATACAGCCCCCAGCCTTCACCGAAGGCAGAGATATAGCCATAACGACGGAAGTCAGGGAGTGACGTTAGCTCAGAGTTGAGTGAAATTTGCAGATGATGACCGGGTACGGCTTCGTGCAAAGTTAAAGCTTCTAACTCGTAGAGTGGGCGCTTATCTAATGCATAAGTGTTGACCCAGTAGTAACCGGGTTCGTCATCGCTGTTCGATCCTGAATATCGTCCTGTGGTGTATTTCGGCGCAATTTCGGCGGGCACTGGCGCTATGCCGTAGGGTTTACGGGGAAGTTTGCCGAAGTACTTAGGCAACATGGCATCGGCTTTTTTTGCAATAAATGCCGCTTCTTTGAGTAACTGATCGGCACTGGTGGTGTAGAACTGGGGATCAGTCCGCAGGAAATGTAAGAAGTCGGCAAAGCTGCCTTTAAAGCCAACGGACTTGATGATTTGCTCCATCTCTTGGCGGATACGCTTTACTTCTTTTAAGCCCAGTTCATGCACTTCTGCCGACGTCATATTCAAGGTCGTATAGTAACGTACTCGATTCTCATAAAACTCAGCACCGTTAGGTAAGCTGCTGGCCGCGATATTTTCCCGTGCATTGGGAATGTACTCTTTGGTCATAAAATCATAGAAGTTTTGGTACAGCGGCAAGACTTTTTGCTCGACTAAGGCGCGACCTTCTTGGGTCAGCTGAGTTTTTTGTGCTTCAGTGAAATAGCTGGGGTATTGGGTAAAAGGTTTGAAATAACCGCTCTTTTCCACAGGGACGATATAAGCACTGATACTGTCTTCAAAGCCATTGAGTGTCACTTTAGGCGGCGTTATTCCCTCGGCTAATCCTTGTTTCAGCCAGTGAGTTTGCTGGGCGAAATAGGTCGGGAGTGCATTGAGTTTGGCAATATAGTTGTGGTAATCCTCAAGGGTGTTGAATCTTCCCTGTGCGATTGAGGTGATATAAGCGTGGAAGCCGCTTTCCGCGGTAATGGGCAAGTAATAATCTTTAAAGCTATACAGGTCGACATCGTTTTGGATCTGATCTTCCAGTATTTGAGCGTTAATCTTATCTTCTTTACTCAAACTGCTGCGGTCGAGTGCTTTGAGCTGCGCTAATACTGTGATTTGGCCTTGATTGAGCTTAGCGAGCGCAGCTGGCGAGAGATCCGATAACTTTCCTGCGGCACTGGCATCACCCATGCTGTAAGCCATTTCAGGACTCGCGCTGAGCTGTAATTGCCAGCTTTGGTCGATAATCGCCTGCAGCGCGGGAGCTATGGGCTCAACTTGCGATTGTGTTGCTGATATTGCCTGTGGCGCTACGGTTTGGCTATTTTTTGTGGCTTGAGTGGTACTGCAGGCGCTTAATGCGCATATCAATAAACTGGGGGTTAAGAGTTTATGCATAGCAGATCTCTGATATTTTCGTTGTTATTGAAGTCATTATGCCTGATGAATACGGCAGTTCCTTGTATGGATATTAAGCAGAATTGTGACTGAATGTGAATTTAAATGCGTTTGGCGCATAAATGCCCCTGAAAATGCGTGTTAAACTTAGTGTCCGCCCGCGACCAAATAACAAAAGCATTGGCTGGGTAGTTCAAATAGGGGTTAAATATGATTGATACATCCATTCCATTGGTGGATCTGCATCGTCACCTAGACGGTAATGTGCGAGTAAACACCATTTGGGAACTAGGACACCAACACGGCATTGCGCTACCTGCCGATTCTTTAGAGACTCTCGCACCTTTTGTGCAAATTCAGGGGAAAGAAACTAGCTTAGTCGCCTTCTTAAAGAAGCTCGATTGGATGGTTGGCGTACTCGCTGACTTGGATGCGGTTAAACGCGTTGCCTATGAAAACGTTGCCGATGCGGCATTGTCTGGCTTAGATTACGCTGAGTTACGTTTTAGTCCTTACTATATGGCGATGAACCATAAGTTACCGATTGAAGGCGTAGTTGAAGCAGTAGTCGACGGCGTTAAAGCGGGCTTAAAAGACTATAACGTGAAGATCAATTTGATTGGTATTTTGTCACGTTCATTCGGTCAAGCCGCTTGTACTCAAGAACTTGAAGGCTTACTTGCCCATAAACAACATCTCGTGGCTATGGACTTAGCTGGCGATGAAATGGGTTTCCCTGGCGAGTTATTTAACGAGCACTTTAAACGTGTTCGTGATGCAGATCTTGCGATTACGGCTCACGCCGGTGAAGCCGCGGGTTCACAAAGTATGTGGCAAGCGATTCAAGAACTTGGCGCGACGCGAATTGGCCACGGGGTGAACGCGATTCACGATCCTAAGTTGATGGAATATCTCGCTAAGCACAGTATTGGTATCGAATCTTGCCCAACCAGTAACTTGCATACTTCTACAGTCGCTTCTTACGCTGAGCATCCTTTTAGAACTTTTATGGATGCAGGCGTATTGATCAACTTAAATACCGATGATCCCGGTGTGAGCGCTATCGACATTAATCATGAGTACCGTATTGCTAAATCCGAACTCAAGTTAACCGATGCTGAGTTAGCGCAGGTGCAACGCAACGGCGTTGAAATGGCGTTTTTATCCGACAGTGAGCGTAAAGCGCTGTATGCCGCTAAGGTATAAGCTCTGAGTCATTAATAAAAATAGCTATAAATAAAAAATCCGACTCTAGAGTCGGATTTTTTTATGAGCATTCGCGAGTGCAGCGATAGGCGCTTTAGATAACGCGTGAGAATTGTTGCTGACGCGCTTTTTGACGATAGTAAAGGTCGAAGCACATACAGATATTGCGGATCAATAAACGGCCAGTAGGGCTGATAGTGATCTGTCTGTCGACGATTTCAACTAATTTATCATCGATAAATGTCTGCATTAACTTAAGATCTTCCGCGAAATAGGTTTCGAAGTTAATCCCCAGTTTCTCATCAATTTTCGCCATATCTAATTCGAAGTGGCAAATCAGCTGTTTAATCACTACGCGGCGGATTTCATCGTCACGGTTCAGGCTACAACCTTTCCACAAAGCATGGCCTTCCTTATCTATGGCTTCATAGTAAGGGCGGATATCTTTCTGGTTTTGCGCATAGCAGTCGCCAATCTGGCTGATGGATGACACGCCAAGACCTAACAAATCACATTCTTCTTGGGTGGTATAACCTTGGAAGTTGCGGTGCAGTCTGCCTTCACGCTGTAACTTGGCTAACTCGTCATCGGGTTTAGCAAAGTGGTCCATACCGATATATTGGTAGCCTGCGCCAGTTAAGGTCTCGATAGTTTGGTGCAGCATTTCGAGTTTTTGTTTTGGCGAAGGTAAATGCTCATCTTTGATCTTACGTTGTGCAGCAAAGCGTGCAGGTAAGTGAGCATAGTTAAATACCGACAGACGGTCTGGCGATAAATCTAAAACGCGCTGCATAGTGACGGCAAAGGTTTCTGGCGTTTGGTGTGGCAAACCATAGATTAAATCTATGTTGGTCGACACAAAGCCCATAGCTTTTGCTTTGGCCATCAAGTCGAAGATAAATTGCTCATCTTGTTCGCGATTAACGGCAATTTGCACTTCTTTATTGAAATCTTGTACACCAATGGAGATCCGGTTGAAGCCCGCTTCTTTCAATGTGTCGAGCATTGACAGTTCTATCTCGCGAGGATCGACTTCAATCGAGAACTCACCTTCTTCCGCAAAGTTAAAGTTAGCTTTAATCAATGACGTCAGCTTAAGAATTTGCTCAGGATTTAAGAAGGTAGGTGTACCGCCGCCCCAATGCATTTGGGTTACGCTGTAATGTTTAAACAGGGGCGCACGTTTGATAATTTCTTGGCTTAAATATTCAATGTACTGATCGGCTTTGTGTTGGTGGCGGGTGATGACTTTATTGCAGCCGCAGTAATAACAAAGCTTGGCGCAGAACGGGATATGAATATACAGCGACAGTTTATCGCTTTTGCTATTTTCAATGGCCGTCAGCAGGTTTTGTTCGGTGAAAGTGTCATCGAACTCCAATGCCGTTGGGTAAGAGGTATAACGGGGACCGCTGTAGTTATACTTTTCGATCATCGACTGATCCCAGCTAATCTGAGTGGGCTGCTTCAAGGCGTGTCCTCCGTGGGTAAATTAGCAACAAGCGAAGTATGCAAGGTTCTTAAGTAAATAACCTTGATCTAGGTTGTAAAAATGACGTCTGTCTTTTTAGAAGTTACGCAATATCTATCAAAAAAGTACGCTTGTCTGTCGATATATGGTGGTTTTGTGCGCAGGCTCACGGGAGAAAGCAGAGTAAGATTGGAGTGGGTTTTATCGAGATGACCTCAAAATCACAACATAAGTGGTCTTGAGGTATAACAATGAGCGAGTTTAATGCATCGCTTTGGCTTGGTAATCCGCCAGTTTTTTCACATCATCACTGATGCCTTGCTCTAATGCCGCTTCTGACTTCATTCTGATTAAGTCTAACTTCATCCTTTCTTGCTTAGGCAAGGCTTGGCGAGCATCCATGATGGGATGATCTTTAATCAGCTCAAAGTGTTTGAATAATGAAGGGTAATCAGGAGCCACGCGCTCACTCAATGACAGGATTTCAAATAATCGCCCAATTCTGACCACGCCTTCAGAGATCTCACAGCGGTCTTCAATCATGGCTGTGGCGATATAGCGGATATCATCTAAAACTTGGGCGCGTTTTGCATTCGCCGTGACTTCACGCTCGGCTTGTTCGGCCTGCTGACGCTTTTTTTGCTGCTTGAGTTTTAGGATTAAGAAGGTGGCGTAGCTACTAAGCGCTACTATGATGATAAAACCGAGAATAATGATAGCCGTAGACACAGAGACTCCTTATATGAATGGCATAAGGAGCACAGCTAAAAAACTGAGTTCCCTATGCCTTAGCACTGAGAGGTTTAGAACTTGTCTTGATAATCTTTCAGTAAGTCAGCGCCTGATTCGAACTTATCGAACAACTCATCGTCAGACAAAGACTTAGCTGGTGATGAAGGTGCGTCATCATCCATATCGTCGCTAATGCCGAGTTTAACCATCAGAGCTTCAATCTTATTCAGCTGTTGATCTAACCATTTTTGATCCACATCGTTGAGATCACGGCCTTCTTCCAGCATATCTAACAGCTGATTTAGTCTTGGATCTTCTTCCAATTTCAGCAGTTTTTGCTCGTCAGTCAGCTTAGCTTGTTTCACTTTTGGCTGAGCGGCTTTATCTGTTACCACTGCCGCAGGAATCGCTAAAGCAATAGGCTTCTTGCTGCCATGACGCGGGTCTTTTTTCTTCGCGGCTTGCTGTTGCGGCGCTTGCGCTAAAATTAAGCTTTCGTTATGACGACTGCCTGATTTATTGCCAGAATCTTTACGTTTGCCAGTCGCTACAGCGCGATCTTGCTTCTTCACTCTTGGCTGTAACTTAGGGCTGTTCTCGCCGCCCTTGCGTGTTTTCTTGCTACGAGACATGGTCTTCTCAATTGTTTACAACGTATGGCCCCGCAGACTAAGGTTGAGCTTGTCTACAAGGTGCGAAATTAGGCCGAGTGTTATACCAGATTATGATGTTTTTTGCATCAAAACGAGGTCCTTTGCGGCAAATAATAGTTCAAAATCGCTATTGTTTGCTAGGTACTCGAAGGTTTGTCGCTGGTAAAAGCTCACATGGGTGAGGTTTTTCTTGTAATGCCACTTAGCAAAACCATCTAATTCAGTCAGTAACGGTGTGCTTATCGCTAACCAACCACCAGGATGCAGTAGTCGAGAGAGTAAGGCCCACTCTTTTATTGGGTACTGAAAATGCTCAAAAACGCGATAACAGCAGATAAAATCATATTCTTGCTTTAACACATCATGATTAGGGGCAAAAAAGGGATCGTATTGGTTTAACTTGTGGCCCGCATTTTCTATGGTCGCCAAACTCTCATTATCGAGTATGCGTCCAAAATTCAATCCTAATAAACGACCAGCTTGCTGCTGCTCTAATTGTGCTAACAGCGGCAAAATAAATTGCGATAGCTGCTTTTGCTTCAACGCTATGCGTGAACGACCGTATCTTTGTTTCTCTGCCGCGGGTGGTAAATGGCTATTGGCATCCGCAAAGGTTAACTCACATGTCTTGCAAACATAAAAACTCCGCTTTTTATCTTGATGAAGGAGTTGTGTCTGACTGTTATGACAAAGAGGGCATCTGGGCATTGAGTCTGCTGAAGTGGTTATTAAGGCTTTGATTGTACCAATTATATTGGTCGAGTGCACATTTTAGACACTGGTGGTGTATTTACACCAAAGAAAAAAGGCGGCAGTTAAACTGCCGCCTTACAAAGGGTGCTTTAGCACCTTATCCTGATTCCAAGTATCCATACTTGCTATGCGACTTTCCCGGTCGGTATCCTTCTTTTTTTTACTGCTTTCCCTGCATTATTTTTGTTAACGGTCTTCCAGACACTTTATTTTTTTCTGTCGCCATCCTGACCACAGTTTCCGTAGATGGTCTCGCGACACATCATTGTATAGCATCGTCATCATTGACGTTTAGTTAACCATCCATGTTACTTAAGTACCTTCCAGTGATAACAAGCATCCAGCCAGTGCATCCTAAGCTTATCGCTTCCTTTGCTACAGTTGACATCATGTAAACTGTGTCCTGATGGGGCAAGTTACCCTGAGTGTAAGGCGTTTTGCTAGAAGCAAATTGGCGTTATCGGCCATCCCTTACAAAATGGTGCTGACCTGGATTTCAAGTGGAAATCACGACTCTTGTTATTATTAGAGAGTGGTCTTAAGTATATTATTGTTATTGAGTGTCTTTATTCTTATATCTTGAATGTTAATTATACCGAAACCTGTAAGTTATTATTAATCTTTTTGTACAAACAGATGGGTTTATCTCGGTACGGGGCTTATTAAACCCAAATCTGTGATCTATGTCAAGCATGAATCTTATGCAGTTTACGTTCACGTCAACTTTATGGTGTAAAAAAAGGGTGATAATACACCCCTTTCTTAACTGACTAAGATTACTTAAGGCTAGAAAGATACTTAGATAGTGCGTCGATATCGCTATCGCTTAGCTTTTTAGCCACATCTTGCATCATGCCGTTCAGGTCATTATGACGACCCGCTTCACGGAATTTTGTCAGTTGGATCTTGATGTAGTTGGCGTGTTGGCCAGCCAATGTTGGGAAGCCTGCAAGTTCTGCGCCTTTACCATCTGGGCCATGACATGCCATACAAGCGGTAATGCCACGTGAAACATCGCCACCTTTGTAAAGTTTAGCGCCTAACTCAGGGACATCTTTCGCTTCAGCCACTTGGATTGCTTGGCTAGAAAAATATGCAGTAATGTCGAGAATATCCTGATCGCTTAGGGGCATTGCCATGCCACTCATGATAGGATCCATACGACCGTCTTTACCGCCAGTTTGCGCTGCACTACGGAAATCATGTAGTTGCTTTTGGAGGTAAGTGGCGTGTTGGCCCGCAAGTTTAGGGTACATATCGATCATACTGTTACCGTCCATACCATGGCAGGCTGAACAGACAATGATTTTCGTTTTTCCCGCTTCAGCATTACCTTCAGCAATCGCAGGTGAAGATATGGCGGCAATTACAACAGACAGCGCAAGAGCTAGCTTTTTCATGGCGTTCCAACTTCTGGTTAAGATTATTATCCTGAGCTTACTAGGGTGACCCGCAAGCGTGGTAAAATATGATTAATGTGATCGGAGTAATATTTTACACGAAAACGTGGAAAAGTAAGTAATTCTTCATAAATTATGGTATTGCGTAGAAAAATTTCGGAGTAAATAGTGACTGAATCTCGTATAGATTTTCGTAGGGCAAAGTTTTTAATCAGTGCACCTGACATTGCACATTTGGATCAATATCTGCCCGGCGATGTTGGAGTTGAGATTGCATTTGCTGGCCGCTCTAATGCTGGAAAGTCTAGTGCACTCAATGCATTAACTGAGCAAAAAAGTTTAGCAAGAACCAGTAAAACCCCAGGTCGAACTCAATTAATTAACGTATTTGAGTTAGATGCTCAGCGTCGTTTAGTTGACTTACCTGGCTATGGTTTTGCACAAGTCCCGCTTGCGTTGAAAAATAAATGGCAGCAGGCATTAGGTGAATATTTGCAAAAACGCGCTTGTTTAAGTGGCGTGGTTGTCTTGATGGATATACGTCATCCACTAAAAGATCTCGATATGCAGATGATTGAGTGGGCGGTTGCCAGTGAAATCCCTGTGTTAGCTTTGCTGACCAAGTCAGACAAATTAGCTCAAAGCGCTAAGATGAAAACCGTAAATGAAGTGCGTCTGGCGTTGAGTGAGTTTGGCGACTGGGTACAAGTTGAGCCTTTCTCATCGCTTAAAGGAACCGGTAAGCCTAAAGTGTTGGCTATTCTAAATGAATGGTGTCATCCGCAATGGTTGACTGATGAGTTAGATGCGGCGAACAACGCCGAATAATATTGCCTGTTTTGGCATACATGGTCGAGTTTGACTGTGTATGCCGCCCCTCTGTTTTTCCTGTAGTTTTTCCTTATATTTCCCTCTTGTTAAGCTTTTATCCCTATTAACTTTTCGTCAATTTCAGGCAAAAAAATAGCCGATGACAGTGTCACCGGCCAAAAATATTAGCTCTTTTGGGGAGAAGCTAAATTCAACAAGACTCAAGCACCACCAAATTAGCTTCAATGGTTCTCAATGAAACTAGCATACAGCCAATTTACTTTTTATTAAAGTAAATACTCTAAAATTTACCTAAAGTCTGAAAAAAGAGCAAAAAAAAGCCTCAGCAAACAAGTTGCTGAGGCGCCAGAATTTGGCTCATCACTATAAGTGAAATAAAGGTCTGAAAGATAGAACATCTTAACCTCTGTACCCTACGCAGAGAATATTACTCCATTTATCTTTAAATGGAAAACAGTTTTTTCAAAAAAAGAGGTAATTATGTGCGCTTGATCTCAGGTTATGAGTGAAAAATCATCTTAAATTGATCTTAAAATTTCATTAAAAATGCTTAATCGGCTGATTTAGCGGGGTAATCCGAAATTTATATACAAAATAGATCAATATTTGAGATTTAATGTTTTTACTCTAAATCCGGCTTAATGTTTTAGTGTACGCGTGAGAGAACAACCGTTATGACACTTTTGAGCATATATGGCTGGCTTTAACGCCGTTTCGATTCGCGTAATCACACCCTTGAGTCTCCATCTGCTGCGGCAGTGTATCGATGAGCTCTACTGCTAAATGAATCAGGTAAAGATTGTTTGGTAGTGATGCTGCCGATGACGTTGCATCGTACTTAATGCACTAGTGTTTGTGGGGTAAGGAATGTTTAGTTGCGAGTCATGGTTTGGGTCGTCTGTTAAGTTGCGCAGCGCTTAATTAACTAGCGTGTTCGGAATACAGATTGTTTGGCTGTGAGTCATACATTATGTCGCGCCGAACTTGATGGTCTAATACGTGTGGAGTCGAGATTGCTTCGTTGAGAGTCATACATTGTGCTGCCGATGCAGTGTTTCTTAACTTAATGATCTGATTTGTATTGTGAAAAGATAATTTTCGCACAGTGATGAAAGGGACTCAGTATTGATGTGCTTAGAGATGATTAAGACGGGAGAGAGCTAACCTGAGTTCAAAATATTGAATTCAGGTTAGCTTTATTTACTTTAAATTATATTGATAGTGCTAGTTTTGATGTCACTAAGGTTAGTGGGCTTCATCCCAGTTATTACCAATGCCCGCTTCGGCAAGCAGTTCAACATCGAGATCGGCGGCTTGTGCCATTAAAGTACAGATTGTCTTTTTAAGCGCTTCTGCTTTATCCGCATCGACTTCAAACACCAATTCATCGTGAACCTGCATGATCATAGTGATTTCGCCTTGGGTTTCTGTCTTGATCCACTGGGCTATATTGATCATGGCCTTTTTGATTATGTCGGCAGCCGTGCCTTGCATTGGTGCATTAATCGCAGCACGTTCAGCACCTTGGCGGCGCATCGCGTTACGATCACGGATTTCGGGTAAGTAGAGACGACGACCAAACAGAGTCGATACATAACCTAGGTCGGCTGCCCCCGCACGCGTTTCTTCCATATAACGTAATACGCCTGGATAACGGGCAAAGTAGGTGTCGATATAGGTTTGTGCTTCATGGCGCGGGATATCGAGCTGGCGCGCTAAACCAAAGGCTGACATACCGTAAATTAAGCCGAAGTTAACCGCTTTGGCGCGGCGACGCTGTTCTGTGGTTACTTCATCAAAGTCAGTACCAAACACTTCGGCAGCTGTAGCTCTGTGGATGTCTTTGCCCTCGGCGAAGGCTTTGAGTAAGCCTGCATCTTGGGATAAATGGGCCATGATCCGTAGTTCGATTTGCGAGTAGTCGGCGGCCAAAATTTTACGGCCTGCTGGGGCGATAAAGGCTTGGCGAATACGGCGACCTTCCTCGGTGCGAATCGGAATATTTTGCAGGTTAGGTTCGCTTGACGATAAGCGACCTGTTGCCGCATTAGCTTGATGATAGCTAGTGTGTACGCGACCCGTTTTGGCGTTGACCATCAGTGGCAGCTTATCGGTGTAAGTGCTCTTTAACTTAGATAGACTTCGATGCTCGAGGATCACCTTTGGCAGTGGGAAATCTAACGCTAATTCGACTAATACTTCTTCCGCGGTCGATGGCGCGCCCTTTGGGGTCTTTTTGGTGATCGGGTAACCTAGCTTTTCATAAAACAATACTTGCAGTTGCTTAGGCGAACCAAGGTTAAATTTCTCACCGGCAATGTCGTAGGCTTTTTCTTCTAAGGTATCGATTTTACGCGCTAGCTCGTCGCTTTGTTGGCCGAGTAACATGCTGTCGATTAATACCCCTTGGCGTTCAATATCTGACAATACTTGGATCAGCGGCAATTCGACTTCGGTAAACATAGCGGCCAGTTCCGCTTCTTTTTCGAGTCTTGGCCACAAATGTTGGTGTAAACGCAGGGTGATGTCGGCATCTTCGGCCGCATAAGGCGCAGCCGTTTCCAGTGGAATTTGGTTGAAGGTCAGCTGTTTTGCACCTTTGCCAGCGATTTCTTCGAAGCTGATATTCTTATGGCCTAAGTACTTGAGCGCTAAGCCATCCATATCATGGCGCGAAGCCACTGAGTTGAAGACATAGGATTCGAGCATAGTGTCGAAAGCGACGCCCTGCAGTTTGATACCCGCATTGGCTAAGATACTTATGTCGTACTTAAGATTTTGACCGACTTTCTTAAGTTTTGGATCTTCAAGCAGTGGACGCAGTTTTTCTAGCGCGACGGTTTTATCGATTTGAGTCGGTGCGCCAACATAATCATGGGTCAAAGGCAGATAAGCGGCTTTTCCTGCCTCAACGGCGAAAGATATCCCGACTAATTCGGCTACCATGTAATCTAAGCTGGTGGTCTCGGTATCTACCGCCATCAAGTCGGCTTGTTTAAGCTTAGTAATCCAAGCGTCTAATTCGGCTTCCGTAAGAATGCAGTCGTACTGTGTTGCAATCGCTTCGACTGGAGTCGAGTCTTCCTGTGTCTCGGCTGCCGCATCAATTGGAGTATTTGCAGTGATTTTATTATCTAAGACTTCGGCTAACCAACGCTTAAACTCCATCTCGCCGTAGCATTTGATCAGTTCATCTTTGTCCGCAGGCTTGATGGTAAGTTCGTGCCAATCTTGCTCAAGTTCGACATCGGTTTTGATGGTGGCGAGTTCGTAAGAAAGCTTGAGCATGTCGGCATTTTCAATGATCTTTGCCGCCATGGTTTTAGAACCTCTAAAGCCCAGCTCGGCGACTTTTTCGGGTTCAGCTAATAAGTTACTTACGCTGCCGGCTCCTGTGAGCATAGCGAGCGCCGTTTTCTCACCAACGCCGGGTAAGCCGGGAATGTTATCGGCCTTGTCGCCCATCAGCGCGAGTAAATCTATGATACGGTCTGGACCGACACCAAATTTGGTGACGACTTCTTCTGGGCCCATTATGGTGTCTGTCATGGTGTTGATGAGCGTAACGTTCTTATCGACTAACTGCGCCATGTCTTTATCGCCTGTGCTGATAAGCACGGCACGGTTTTCTAAACTGGCTTGGCGGGCAATAGTGCCGATCACGTCATCGGCTTCGACGCCGGAAATTGAAATCAGTGGTAAACCTAGTGCGCGAATAATGCGATGCAAGGGTTCGATTTGCGAACGTAGATCATCAGGCATAGGTGGGCGCTGTGCTTTGTATTCGCTGTACATGTCATTGCGGAAGGTTTTTCCCTTGGCATCGAACACGACTGCGATATGGCTTGGTTGATAACGGGTCAACAAGCTGCGTAACATATTCACTACGCCATAAACGGCACCCGTTGCTTCGCCCTTTGAGTTTGTCAGGTGAGGAGGCGCATAATAAGCGCGATACAAATAAGAAGATCCATCCACAAGCACAAGTGGGTTTTTAGCGACGGTTGGCATAAGTATTTTTCGTTTATCGATGACGTAGATAGCGCTAAGCATGCCACATAAGCGCTATTTCAGCCACGGCAAAATGACTCCCAGCCTGTGGATAAGTCTGTGAGTGAAAAAGTCAACTGAGAATAATGGCGATGATTAAGGCTTAGTGCGATATTTTTAAGTTGTTGTTTTTTATATTTATAAAAGATTTGTGTGAGTTTAATACTGTTTCTTAAAAAATCTTCCCAATTTGTGGATTTTTTATTGACTCCGTAAAATACATCTAAGGATTGGCTTAATTTTCGGCACTCGTCAGATTCGACGAATTAAGTTAGCACGATTTTTAATCAGATCAACTAGTTTGTTTATGGTTTGTTAAAACTTAATGACATAAGAAGGATATTTTTAATGAAAAAAGTCGCAGTGTTACTGAGTGGGTGCGGTGTTTTCGATGGAACAGAGATCCATGAATCGGTTTTAACGCTTTTATGTTTATCTAAAGCTGGGGTTCATTACCAATGTTTTGCACCTGATATCAAACAGATGCATGTGGTAGATCATCTCACTGGCGAGGTCGATGCTGCTGCAAGTCGTAATGTGCTGGTGGAGTCGGCGCGCATTGCCCGTGGTGAAGTTAAATCGACTATGGAATTAGCGATCACTGAATTTGATGCCTTGATCATTCCCGGTGGTTTTGGGGCGGCAAAAAATCTGTGTAATTTTGCGACCAACGGCAGCGAGTGTGAAGTGAACCCGCTGGTCACTGATTTTATTAATGAGTTCATTTTGGCGAAAAAGCCCGTTGGCTTTATCTGTATCGCCCCTATGATGATCCCGCGTTTATATCCCCATGGTGTAAAAGGCACTATCGGTAATGATAGCGATACTGCCGCGGCGTTTAATTTGATGGGCGGTGAGCATCAAGTCGCCACTGTGCATGAGATCGTCGTGGATGAAGCCAATCGGATTGTCAGCACTCCCGCTTATATGTTGGCTGGAAGCATTGCTGAAGCGTATTCAGGCATCGAGAAGCTGGTTGCTAAGGTACTGGAGATGACTGACGCGCGTTAGGTTTGCAGAAGTGTAAGAGCGCGTCATTGAACCAAGATAAATCCCCATGCGTTCTTCAGGATTTATCTTGGCTCACGGAATTAGATTGAGCTTGAGGACTTGCGGCTATCGAATAAACCTTGGGCTAACCCTATGAGTAAGCCACCTATGTGGGCACCGTTCGCAACGGCAACCCCTAGAATATCCGTGAATCCCAATGCCAACCAAATCATCATAAAGGCCATATATGATGGCGGTAAGCCTATACCTGCCACAGGTTTACGTATCCCCATGATCCAAGTGTAGCCCACCACGGCATACACAACGCCAGACAGCCCGCCGAAGTTCGGCCCACCGACATAATATTGGATGACGTTTGGCAGTGTGCCCGCCACAAACAGCAAGATTAGCAATGGCGCTGTGCCGATACGGGTTTCGATTTTACCGCCTAAATACCACCACCAGAGCAAGTTAAAAATGACGTGCATGGCTGAAAAATGCAGCAGGCTCGGGGTAAAAACACGCCAGAACTGGCTGAACTCTGAATTTGGTACCGCGCCAAAATAGGACAGTGCTGCGTAGGTTTGGTTGGCGAACCCTAAGTTCATCGCCGCAAAAATGAGTACACAAACCGCAAATATGATGAGTGTGACTGGGCCTGCGCCGGTAATGAATTGGGTAAACAACTGTAGCGAAGGGGCGCCGTAATCTATCTTAGTTTGGGTATCGCCGTGTTCCCACGAGGCTTGTAGATATTTACTGTCGTAGGGATGAGCCATGAAATGGGCAAACTCTGTGCGCGCTTGCTCCAGATCTTTGTCATGGATGACGAGAATGGCGACACCTTGCTCCAGCGGCTCAATTTGGCAGTCAATGTGTTCACCTTTGAGGTAATCGACAAATGCCTGCGCGGCTCTACTGTTGGGGAGTCGGCCAATTTCTATCATGCATTTGCCTCATGCCAGGCGCTATAGCCGCCGTCTAGACTGTAAACGTCATCAAACCCTTGCTCGCATAAATACTGTGCCGCATTTTGGCTGCTCATACCGTGGTAACAAACCACCACTAGCGGGCTGTCCATATCGGCTTGGCTAATAAATTGCGCTAGGTTTTCGTTATTCAGGTTAGTTGCACCTGCAATATGGCCGTTGGTGAAGCTATTGCCATCGCGGATATCGACGATTTGCACTGGCTGTGCTTCGGTCATTTGCAGCAATTGATTAACGCTTAAGTGTTTAAAGGAAGACATAATAAAACCTGACAGAGCTAAGAGATGGAAATCAAGATGGGATAAGTGTGCAACAAGGGGCTGCGAGTGTACAGCCCCTATCTAAGTAATGCTCTGCAGGATTAATCCCAGCTGAGGATCACTTTACCAGATTGGCCCGAGCCCATGGCGTCGAAACCTTGTTGGAAATCATCAATCTTGAAGTGGTGAGTGATGATAGGCGAAATATCTAAGCCCGATTGGATAAGGCTCGCCATCTTGTACCAAGTTTCGAACATTTCGCGGCCGTAGATGCCTTTAATGACCAAACCTTTGAAGATCACTTTGCTCCAATCAATCGCCATTTCGCCACCAGGAATACCCAGCATAGCGACTTTGCCGCCGTGGTTCATGGTATCTAACATGGCGTGGAAGGCTGATGGTACGCCAGACATTTCTAAACCGACGTCGAAACCTTCGGTCATGCCCAGTTCTTTCATCACGTCTTTCAAGCTTTCTTTAGACACGTTGACTGCGCGAGTGGCACCCATTTTTCGGGCCAGCTCTAAGCGATATTCGTTAACGTCGGTGATCACCACATGGCGCGCACCTACGTGACGACATACTGCCGCAGCCATAATGCCGATTGGGCCTGCGCCTGTGATCAATACGTCTTCACCGACTAAATCGAAGGATAATGCTGTGTGCACAGCGTTACCAAACGGGTCGAAGATTGATGCTAAATCATCGCTGATGTCATCAGGGATTTTAAAGGCGTTAAAGGCGGGAATCACTAAGTATTCCGCGAATGAACCTTCACGGTTTACACCGACACCAGAGGTGTTGCGGCATAAATGGGTGCGGCCAGCGCGGCAGTTACGGCAGTGGCCGCAGGTAATATGGCCTTCGCCAGATACGCGGTCGCCAATCTTAAAACCACGCACTTCTTGTCCGATATCAACCACTTCGCCTACATATTCATGACCAACAACCATAGGGACTGGAATGGTTTTTTGTGACCATTCGTCCCAGTTGTAGATGTGCATGTCGGTGCCACAAATCGCCGTTTTTTTAATTTTGATCAGCAGATCGTTGTGGCCCATTACTGGCTTAGGCGCATCGACTAACCAAATACCTTTTTCGGCTTTTAACTTGCTTAGTGCTTTCATTGTCTTAAGTCCTAAATAATGCCCATTTCTTTGGCAATACGGGTAAAGGCGGTGATCGCTTTGTCGAGTTGCTCACGGGTATGTGCCGCTGACATTTGCGTACGGATACGGGCTTGTCCCTTAGGAACCACAGGGAACGAGAAGCCAATAACATAAATATGTTCTGCTAATAAGCGGTTAGCAAAGTCGCCCGCCAGTTTCGCATCGCCAATCATCACAGGGATAATCGCGTGGTCGGCGCCGCCTAAGGTAAAGCCAGCTGCTGACATTTGCTCACGGAAATAACGGCTGTTTTCCCATACGGCTTCGCGCAGGGCTTGGCCTGATTTCAGCATTTCTAACACATGGATAGACGCAGTCACGATTGACGGCGCTAATGAGTTAGAGAACAGGTAAGGACGTGAACGCTGGCGTAACCAGTCGATGACTTCTTTTTTACCCGAAGTGAAACCGCCCGATGCGCCGCCTAGTGCTTTGCCTAAGGTGCCTGTGATGATGTCGACTCTGTCCATCACATTGCAATATTCGTGGGTGCCACGGCCGTTTGCGCCGATAAAGCCTACCGCGTGAGAGTCATCGACCATCACCAGTGCGCCGTATTTATCGGCTAAATCACATACGCCTTGCAGATTAGCAATCACGCCGTCCATCGAAAATACGCCGTCGGTGGCGATCAAGATATTACGGGCGCCTGCTTCTTTCGCGGCGATCAACTGAGTTTCTAAATCGGCCATGTCGTTGTTGGCATAGCGGAAACGCTTGGCTTTACATAAACGTACACCGTCGATGATAGAAGCATGGTTTAGCGCATCGGAAATAATCGCGTCTTCAGCATCTAACAAGGTCTCGAACAGACCGGCGTTAGCATCAAAACATGAAGAGTAAAGAATGGTGTCTTCAGTGCCGAGGAATTCGCTCAGGCTAGCTTCTAGCTTTTTATGGATATCTTGGGTACCGCAAATAAAGCGCACTGACGCCATACCAAAGCCGTGGCTGTCTAAGCCCTGTTGGGCGGCTTTGATTAGCTCTGGGTGATTCGCTAAGCCTAGGTAATTATTCGCGCAAAAGTTAATAACTTCTTGCTGATTAACTTGAATGGCTGTCTGTTGCGGTGAGGCAATAACACGCTCGCTTTTATATAAGCCTTCGGCTTTGATGTCTGCAAGCTGTTGATTAATCTGTGCGTAGAATGAGGTAGAGGCCACCTGATATCTCCTTAGTTAACTTTATTCTGATTTTGGGAGTGGCGGCATTCTAACTCTAAACCTAATCGGCCTACAGCCTTTTTTTCATGCAGGTTCGCAAGATAAACTAGTTTAGGGCTAAAGTTGTTTTTACATTATAAAAACTAATGTGCAACATAAGTTTGCCACTGTTTGGCTGAGTCTTCTTTTAAGGAATGTAGAGCGAAAAACGGGCTCGCACTCAGTACTATAATTGCTTTGAGTCTAGTACCGAATGCGAGTTCCCAACATAGGTGTCTGGGATGATGCTAGAGGGATTCTTGATTCGCTAACGCGTGATAATGCTGCTCTAGGCGAGTAAACGTCGCGACGGATGTCGGGGTTGCATAGGCTTTGAAAATCATCAGTACCCTCAATACACCTTCATAGAGCGTCGCTTTAGTGATGGTCGACGTGCTGGATTGCGTGAGTTGGTAGCCGATCCAAAAGCTGACGATCATCTTGATGGTATCCGCCAGTGGCGTGATTTTGTCGCTCTCTAAGTGTAAAAAGCCATCTTGCTTAAGTTTATGCAGTACGTGGCTCGAACGCGTTAAAACTTGTTGCTGTGCATGCAAATAACGTTTTTTTAGTTCTTCATCGCGGGCGAGAATATCCGCAAGGTTGGCGTACATAAAGCGGAATTGCCACAGGGTATAGAACATAGCATCGAAGTAGCCGATTAACAGTTCCACATCCACTTGCTTATCTTCATAGGGTTGGAAACCCGATTCGAGATGATTCTCATATAAGCTGAAAATACAGCGGATAATGTCTTCTTTATTGCGAAAATGGTAATAAAGATTCCCGGGACTCATATTTAAGTGAGCGGCAATGTGATTGGTGGTGATGTTTCTTTCGCCATGCTCGTTGAACAGTTCAAGACTGGCATAGATTATTTTGTCGCGGGTTTTCATAAGTTATCCAAATTGCTAGTGAACGCCACATCATAGATAGAGTTAACCAACGACCGCCATACTGCTGGTAAATTATCCCTAATTTGGTGCATATGCTAACATTGCCGCCATTCATCAGGCAAAACTCATAAGCACGTTTTTAATGAATCGTTTTCTCTATTCCACGATCTTATATTTATTATCCCCTTTGCTAATCGTCTATTTAGCATTTCGTGCTATCAAAAGCCCTGATTACCGTGGTCGTTGGGGGGAGCGTTTTGGATTAACCCAACTAAAATCGACGGATTTACTGATCCATTCTGTGTCTATGGGGGAAACGCTCGCGGCAATCCCCTTGATCCGTTTGATTATGCAATCACACCCTGAGCTAAGTATTACGGTTACCACAACCAGTCCAACAGGATCTGCGCAGGTGCGCAAAGCCTTTGGTGACTCAGTGCAACATTGTTATTTGCCCTTTGACTTACCTTGGTGCGTGCGGCGTTTCTTGCGCCAAGTCTCACCTAAATCTTGCATCATTATGGAAACCGAACTGTGGCCTAACTTGGTTGCTGTTGCTGCTAAACGCGGTGTGCGCTTGATGTTAGCGAATGCTCGCTTATCGGCCAAGTCGGCGGCGCAATATACTAAGCGCCCTAAACTCAGTCGACCTATGTTGCAACGACTCGATGTTATTGCGGTGCAGACTCAAGTAGAAGCGCAACGTTTTATCGAGTTAGGTGTATCGCCGGACAGAGTGACAGTATGCGGTAGCTTGAAATTTGATCTCAGTATTACGCCTGAGCGTTTAGCCCATGCTAAGCAGTTGCGTCAGGCTTGGGGGCGTGAAACCTCGCCGATTTGGGTTGCTGGCAGTGTGCATCCTGGAGAATTTGACGCCATGCTCGCCGCCCATAGGCAATTATTGGCTCGGTGGCCCTATGCCTTGATGATTATTGCACCGCGTCATCCTGAGCAGTTTTCTGCCGTTGCTGAGGTTGTTGACAGCCAAGGTTTTGAATCTGTTCGTCGCAGCAGTAATCTTCCTGTGACGGCTACGACACAAGTGCTGGTGGGCGATACCATGGGTGAACTTCTGACCTTTTATGGCGCGGCGGATCAAGCTTTTGTCGGTGGTACGCTGATCGCTAACGGTGGCCATAATCCCTTGGAGCCAGTCGCTATGGGCGTGCCTGTTATGGTGGGGCCGAACCATTGGGACTTTGCCCAAATTACGCAGATGTTGGCGGACGCTGGTGGGCTAAGGATTGTCGCTTCGGCGGATGAACTGGCGGCTAATTTGATTGCCTATTTTGCGAAACCTGAATTGCGCCAGCTGGCGGCAAACGCAGGATTGGCAGTGGTTGAGGCAAATCGCGGTGCCTTGCAACAACAATATCTTCTCGCGCAATCTTTAATAACCGCTTAATTCAACGGAATAATTCGTTTAGTGGATCAGGCGCTTTGCATCGCCGCTTGATAGCCTTGCATTAGTGATGACCAGTTATCGGCGGTGAAGGCAAGACTTGGCAGTTTGCCTTGTTCTTTATTGAAAGAGCGTAACAGTCTGTCTAGATTCGATTGCTGCCATTGCGGGCTCGGTGTTTTTAACTCACCGCGGTCGAAATCGATAAGATAAAAGCGCTCTGGCGTTATGGGTGCAGTTTGCGCTGGCTGGAACAGAATATTTTTGGCATTGAGATCGGCGTGGTACACACCGCGCTGGTGGAATTGGGCGATAGTTACTCCCAACGCCTGCCATTGCTCAGTGTTCATGAGCCCTTTGCTGAGTTTAGCGACTAAATCTTCGGCGCCTTCGACCCGTTCGATAATGATATCGGCGCGGTAAAATAATCCATCGCGTACTATGTTGGCGGCAATCGGCTTAGGTACAGCAAAATCCTCGTGATACAAAATGTTTAATAAGCGTAACTCGCCGATGGCGCGGGTGTTTTCGAGGCCGGTATAAACGTAAGCATCTTTGCTGAATTTCTCCATTAAGCCGCCACGCCAATAATGCCGCAATACCCAATGGCTGTGTTCAAATGCCACAAACCAAGTGGTGTAGCGGCCTTTGGATGAACCGACGACAGCATTTTTAGCCCGCCAAAAATCCACCGAGAACCACGCGGGATCGATATCTGTTGGCGTATCTTGGCAAACTGCCATATGACCTTGGGCGGTTTTTATGATCTGTATCTGAGCATTCATGGGAGATTTGTTGACTTAAGCGTGGCACCTAGGGCCATTCTACATTAAGATCCTTAGCTTGCGCCAAATAACCTTAAGAGCTAATTAGCTTCAATCCCAATGAGTTTAAATCCCAATACCATGAATTCCCTTTGTTTGCTTCGCTTATCCGCAATCGGTGACGTCTGTCATGCCGTGGCTATGGTGCAGGCGATTCAGCGGCAATATCCCGAGCTCAAAATCACATGGGTGATCGGTAAACTCGAATATCAATTGTTGAAGCATTTACCCGGCATTGAGTTTGTTATTTTTGATAAATCTCAAGGATGGCGTAGCTATTTTAATTTACGTAAGGCATTAAAAGGCCGACGTTTTGATGTGCTGCTGCATATGCAGGTTGCGCTACGTGCAACTTTGGCTTCATTAGGCATCTCGGCAAAAGTGCGCATAGGTTTTGATCGTGCCCGCGCCAAAGAAGGTCAGTGGCTAGTGACGAATCGTAGGGTTGAGCCACTGGCGAAGCCCCATGTGCTCGAAGGATTTATGGGATTCGCTAAGGCGATTGGCGTCAAGGATCTCACTCCTCAATGGCATATCCCTGTACCCATTGCGGATACTGAATTTGCCCAGACGCAGATTAAGGACAATGAAAAAGTCTTTATCATTTGCGCCGCAGCCAGTAAGGCTGAACGTAACTGGTTGCCCGAGCGTTATGCCGCCGTCGCGAGTTATGCGATTGCGAAAGGATTTAGAGTCATGCTGTGCGGTGGCCCAACTCAACTTGAGAAGGATTTAACAGAGCAAATCTTGCAGGCTTGTCCCTCTAAAATCGATAATTTAGTGGGCAAAACCAGTCTGGCTCAACTATTAGCGCTGCTAAAACGCGCTAGTTTAGTGTTAGCGCCTGATACGGGCCCAGCGCATATGGCGGTGACCCAAGGCACGCCAGTCATTGGCTTATATGCCCATTCAAATCCTGGGCGCACTGGTCCGTATTTATCGCAGCAATATGTGGCGAGCGCCTATGATGAGGCGATAGCATCCCAACATAGTGGCGAAGTTAAGTGGGGCACTCGCGCCAAAGGCGAGCATTTGATGGCTTTGATCAGTGTTGAAGCCGTGATTGAGAAGTTTGAGCTGGTGGTGAATGATGGTCATGTTTCAGACGGAATTTGCGGGTATTAAAGGGTATTTATGACAGTCCAAACGTCCACTAAATTTTTATTTATTCCCGTATCATCGGCCGAAGGCATTGGCGAATATATGCGGTCTATGATCATCGCAGATGAGGTGAAACGACTGTGGCCGAGTGCTGAGATCAAATTTATTTTGAGTCAACAGGCCCCCTATGCGGCTCAATGTCCTTATCCGGCAGTGCTACTTGAAGATACGCCGACTAAACAAGTCAAAGCTGTGAATCAAGTCATGTCTGATTACCTGCCCGATATTGTACTATTCGATGCTTCTGGGCGTAAATCACAGTTAGCGCATGCCCATAAACTCGGCGCTAAAGTCATATTTCTCAGCCAGCATAAGCGTAAGCGCAGTCGTGGAATGAAAATTGGCCGTGCTTTAGTCACGGATTGTCATTGGGTCGTGCAACCAGAATTTGTGATTGGACCTATTAGTTGGTTAGATCGCTTGAAGCTGAAACTCATTAATAAACCTGCGCCTTTGAATATCGGCCCCGTCTTTACTCAGCCAGATGCAAGCACCCAATCGGCGTTATTAGCGCAATACCAGCTAACGCAAAATGAGTTTGTATTATTTAATGCGGGTTCTGGTGGGCACAAGTTAAATGGCGAATTAGCCGCAGATATTTTTGCTCAGGCCGCTCATGAAAGCTATAAAGCATCTGGCATTACAAGTGTGATGGTTTTCGGCCCAAACTACCCTAATCCTTTGCCTGAGCTTGAGGGGATAGTTGTTATTCCTCAATTGAATAATCAGCAATTTATTAATATGTTGGCTGCGGCTAAGGCTGCCGTATTGAGCGGTGGAGATACTTTATTACAGGCGATAGCATTACGTAAACCAACACTTGCAGTTCCTGTATCAAAGGATCAGCCGCCGCGCATTGCAAAGTGTGTATCTGCAAATGTTGCTTTAGGAAGTGTTACTGAGCTTGATGTGCTTAATGGTAATATTAAGCAGTTATTATCTTCCGAAGGCATTATGCGATTGGCAACAAGTTTAGAAAAAGATTATAAGTTGAATGGACTTGATCTTGTGATGAAGCAGTTAGAGCGGTGGATCAGGTTGTAATGGAAAATCTTAAATTTATTCTTTTTAAAAAATTTAGAGGATCTCAAGTTATGAGTGTTGATGAAAGAGTATATGATTATTGTGAGTTTATAGTTGATTTGACTAAGCTCGATGAACCTAGATTACCTGGTATAAGTGCTATTCTTCGTATAAAAAATGGTGCTGAATTTTTAAGGTCTAGTATTGAGTCTCATCTACCTTATTATGATGAGATTGTTGCATGTTATAATGATTGTTCAGATAACACTGCTGAGATATTAAAGGAGTTAAGTGAGATTTATCCTGAAAAAATAAAGGTCTTTGAATATTTACCTAAAGTACATCCTATTTTTTCTGGTGCGCACAATAGTAGCTCTACTGATAATGTGCATAGTTTGGCTAATTTTTCTAATTTCACCCTGTCCAAAGTTCGCTATAATGTAGCAACAAAGTTGGATGATGATCATATCGCAATAGATCGAAATTTAGCCCCCGTTATAGATACAATACGACGTGATATAATGTTAAAAGTGCGTAAGATATATACTTTTTCAGGAGTTAACTTAGCTTTAGATGCTAATGGGAAATTGGGTGTATTCCAGCAAGAACCCCTTGTTGGGACGGGTGACCATATGTATTTCCCTGTATCATCAAAAATTTATTTTTCTCAAGAAAAAGATTTTGAGTCTTTTCATTTTGTTGAAAAAAATGAAAAAAAATATATGGGAATTATGTATTTTCATTTGAAATACTTAAAGGAAGGTTGTGGCTTTGTTAATCTGGAGCCGAAAAAGCGGGCCGAGATTCTAACTAGGCATTTACATTTCGCTGGTGTCGCTGAACTTGATGATTTTATAAGTGAGAGTTCGATAAAACGATTGCGTAAGCATCATAATCCCATTGAGTACTGGTTGAGAACGCAGCATCTTGTTAACAAAACTATTTATTCAGTTCTGGGGCGTAACCCACCATTAAGAATTGCTAGATTATCTCAATTATATGATGATCTAAATGGATTGAAACTTGATGAATGTGTTGTTAAGCGAATTAAGCGATTTTAAATCGTTCATAATATTATTTACTAGGAGCCAGTATGAATAAGAGTACAGTCTCACTCGTTATTACTAGCTGTAATCGTTTTGATTTGCTTGAAAAAACAATTGAAAGTTTCTTAAAATATAATACTTATCCTATATCGCAATATATTGTCATAGAAGATAGCCATAATCGCGAGAAACTTGAAAATACCTTAGCAAAATTCAAAGGAATTGAATTTGTTATGGTTCACAATGAACCGCAGTTAGGGCAAATGAAAAGTATCGATAGAGCCTATTCTTTGGTAACTTCTGACTATATATTTCATTGTGAGGATGATTGGGAGTTCTATCGCGAAGGCTTTATCGAAAAATCGCTCGAGGTTTTACTTTCAGATGACAAAATAGTAACAGTCTGGTTGCGTGAAACTAATGATACTAATAGCCATACAGTGCTTCCTGAGTTGTACTTTTGTAAGAATGATGCTTCATTGACGTATCGGGGCATGCATCAAAATGATTTACTTCATGGCGTCTATTGGCAT